>DATFWA010000282.1:0-19818 GCA_035259825.1 Candidatus Methylomirabilota bacterium
ACGACCGGCGTGTCCGCCCGCTCATGGATCGGCCGCTCGAGCTGGGCGCGACCGTGCTCGCCCTGATCCTGCTCGGGCAGGCCGCCTTCGGCGACTACTCCCCGGCCGCGCTCCGCCACTACCCGCTGGCCTTCGTGTCGATCCCGCCGCTGCTCTGGATCGCGCTGCGCTTCGAGCGGCGCGCGGCCGCGATCGCGGTGCTGCTGCTCTCGACCATCGCGCTGCACGGCACCGTGCGCGGGCACGGGCCGTTCTCGGATCTGCCGCCGACCCACTCGCTCCTGGTCGCCCAGGCCTTCGCGGCGACCATGGCGCTCATGACCTTCGTGGTCGCGGCGCTGGCCTGGAGCCGCGAGCGGGAGAGCACGCTGCTGCAGACCATCATCGACCGCATCCCGATCATGATCACGATGTACCACCCCAGCACCCGCATCCTGCGCCTGAACCACGAGTTCGAGCGCCTCACCGGATGGTCGACCGACGAGGCCCGTCACGTCGACCTGATGGCGCGCTGTTACCCGGATCCGGCCTACCGCGAGGGGGTGACCGCGTTCATGGACGGAGACGGGGGCGGATGGCGTGACCTCACGATGACCACGAAGGCCGGCGCGGCGATCGAGACGTCGTGGTCGACCGTGCGCCTGGGCGACGACACGCGCATCGGCATCGGCCTCGACGTGCGCGAGCGCAAGAACGCGGAGGCCGAGCGGGCGCAGGCGCACGCGGAGACCCAGGCCGCGAACCAGGCCAAGGACGAGTTCTTCGCGATGCTCGGTCACGAGCTGCGCAATCCGCTCGGGGCCATCACCGGGGCGCTGCACGTCATCGATCTCTGCAGCCCGGGTGACGAGCGGAGCGTCCAGGCCCGAGCCATCGTCACCCGGCAGGTGCGGCACCTGGTGCGCCTGGTCGACGATCTGCTCGACGTGACCCGGCTCACCACCGGCAAGATCACGCTCAGCCTGCAGCCGGTGGACCTGGCCGCGGTCACGCGCCGGGCGGTCGGCGCCCTCACCGCGACCGCTCCCGGCCGGCGGGTGGAATGCCGCGCCGCGAAGCCAACGTGGATCGCAGCCGACGAGACGCGGCTCGAGCAGATCTTGACCAACCTGCTCGGCAATGCCATGAAGTTCACCCCGGCGAGCGGGCTGGTCTCGGTTACAGTTCGCGGCGAGGACGGGGACGCCGTGCTCCGCGTCGCGGATACCGGCGCGGGCATCCATCGCGAACTGCTGCCGCGGATCTTCGACCTCTTCGTGCAGGGCCACACCGGCCTCCATCGGCGCGAAGCCGGGCTCGGCATCGGCCTCACCCTCACCCGACGCCTGGTGGACATGCACAACGGTCGCGTCGAGGCGGCCAGCGACGGGCCGGGCCGCGGCAGCGTCTTCACGGTGACCTTCCCCGCGATCGAGCGGCCGGCCGAGCCGCCCGAGGCGTCCTCCCTCGTGGGCCCGCGGAGCACGCGCCGCCGGGTGCTGATCGTCGAGGACCACGACGACGCGCGCCAGATGCTGCGCCACCTGCTGGAGAGCCTGGGCCACGAAGTGCACGAAGCCGCCGACGGAATCTCCGGGCTCGACCGCGCGCTCAGCCTGGCCCCCGACGCGGTGGTGGTGGACATCGGGCTGCCCGGCCTCGACGGCTACGCGGTCGCGCGCGAGCTGCGCAAGGCCGGTCGCCCCGGCACGCTCCTGATCGCGGTCACCGGATACGGCCAGGACGGAGATCGCCAGCGGTCGGCCGAGGCGGGTTTCGACGCGCACCTGACCAAGCCGATCGACCCGCGGGCGCTCGACGTCCTGCTCGGCAACCAGCCGCTTGACCGGGAGCGGACGGGCCGATAGGCTCTGCTCGCCATGATCTCGACCAGCCCACCCGTGACGATTCCCGACGTGACCATCACCGACTACGTGCTGCGCCACGCCGCGCGGCTCGGCGACAAGCCCGCGCTGATCGACGCGCCGACCGGTCGCACGCTCACCTATCGCCAGCTGCTCGACGGAGCCCGCCGCACCGCGGCCGGGCTCGTCCGGCGGGGCTTCCGCAAGGGCGACGTGTTCGCGATCTACTGCCCGAACCTGCCCGAGTACGCGATCGTATTCCTCGGGGTGGCGCTGGCCGGCGGCATCAACACCACGGTCAACCCGCTCTACACCGCCGACGAGCTGGCCAATCAGCTCAACGACTCGGGCGCCCGCTTCCTCGTCACCGTGCCGCCCTTCCTCGACAAGGCGAAGGAGGCGGTGTCACGCAGCCGGGTCGAGGAGATCTTCGTCTTTGGTAGCGCCGAAGAGGCCCGCCCCTTCACCGATCTCATGCAGTCGGGTGATGCCCTGCCCGCGGTGCCGGTGAAGCCGGCCGAGGATCTGGTCGCCCTGCCCTACTCGAGCGGCACCACCGGGCTCCCGAAGGGCGTGATGCTGACTCACCGCAACCTGGTGGCCAACCTCCGCCAGTGCGAGGGCATGCAGAACTTCGAGGCCTTCGGCGAGGCGGACGTCACCGTCGCGGTGCTGCCGTTCTTCCACATCTACGGCATGGTCGTGATCATGATGCTGGGTCTCGCCGGTGGCGGGACCATCCTGGTGATGCCGCGATTCGACATGATGGAGTTCCTCACCTTCGTGCAGAAGTACCGCGTGACGGTTCTCCCGCTGGTGCCGCCCATCGTGCTGGGCCTCGTGAAGCACCCCGCGGTGACCCAGTTCGATCTGTCGAGCGTGCGGCTGGTCTTCTCGGGCGCGGCCCCGCTCGGCGAGGAGATGGCCCGGGCGCTCAGCGCGAAGCTCGGCTGCCCGGTCGTGCAGGGCTACGGCATGACCGAGGCGAGCCCGGTCACGCACCTGAGCCCGACGTTGAACTCGCCGTTCAAGCCCGGCTCGGCAGGAAAGATCGTGCCCAGCACCGAGGTGAAGATCGTCGAGGTCGGCTCGGGCAGTGACGCGGAGCTGCCGGTCGGCAAGGAAGGCGAGTTGTGGATCCGCGGGCCGCAGATCATGAAGGGCTATCTCAACCGGCCCGAGGAGACCGCGGACAGCCTCGACCGCGACGGCTGGTATCACACCGGCGATGTCGGCTACGTCGACGACGAGGGCTACTTCTTCATCGTCGATCGGACGAAGGAGCTGATCAAGTACAAGGGCCTGCAGGTTGCGCCCGCCGAGCTGGAGGCGCTGCTGCTCACCCACCCGGCCATCCTCGACGCGGCGGTGGTGCGAAAGGCCGACGAGGAGGCGGGCGAGGTGCCGAAGGCCTACGTGGTCCTCAAGCCCGACGACGCCTCGAAGGCGACCAACGGCGAGGCGATCATGGGATGGGTGGCCCAGCGGGTGGCGCCGCACAAGCGCATCCGCCACCTCGAGTTCATCGAGCAGATCCCCAAGTCGGCCTCTGGCAAGATCCTGCGGCGCGTGCTGATCGATCGCGAGAAGTCGCGGTAGGTCGCGTGAACAAGATCGAGCGGGTGCGGGCCACCCTCGCCGGCCGGCCGGTAGACCGGGCCCCCTTCGCGGTCTGGTACCACTTCGGCACCCAGCACGCACCGGCCGAGCGCGCCGCGCAGGTGCATCTCGAGTTCTTCGAGCACTACGATCTCGACCTGCTGAAGCTCATGAACGACTACGACTACCCCATGCCGGACGGCATGGAGGTGATCGCCACCGCGGGAGACCTCGGGCGAATCCGTCCATTCGATCCGGCGCACACGCCGCTCGGCACCCAGCTGCGGACGGTCGAGCTGGTGGCCCGGGCCCTGCGCGATCGGGCGCTCTTCGTGGACACCGTGTTCAACGCCTGGAACACGCTCAAGCGCAATCTCGTGCGCGAGGCCATGCCGATCCTGATGGCCGAGCAGCCGAAGGCGGTCGAGGAGGCGTTGGCCGTCGTCAACGACAATCTCATCCGCTACGCGCAGGCCAGCCTGTCGCGCGGCGCCGCCGGCATCTTCCTCTCGGTGCCCGCGACCGCAGAGAGCCTGACGCTCGAGCAGTACGAGCGCTTCATGCGGCCCTTCGACCTGGCCTTCCTCGAGGCCATCAAGGGCCGCGGCGAATGCCACGTGCTGCACGCCCACGGCGAGCGGCTCTATCTCGATCGGCTCCTGGACTACCCGGTGCACGCCCTGTCCTGGGCCGATCTCAACGGCGGTCCCACGGTGGCCGAGGCGCGCCAGCGCACCTCGCTCACCCTGATGACCGGGCTCGATCACGTGAAGTTCGCCGAGAGCTCGGCGCGGCTCGTGCGCGACGGCGTCCGTCGAGCGCTCGCGGCCGGCGGGGCCACGCGCTTCATCCTGGCGCCCGGCTGCTCGATCCCCACCTTCACGTATCCTCCGCTGCTCCATGCCGCGCGCGATGAGTCCGCGAAAGGTCTGCGCTGATGAGCGTCGGGTAGTGGTCAATCCGGCCTGGGTGAATCCATGCCAACAACTGGTAAATCACTGCCTCTCGCACCGCCTGCACAGACGTAACCGCTCGATCTTCCTGGACGATTGTCCTGGAATGCCCTTTGCTCTCGTGGAATGCGCATGAAGGCCACCGCGATCCCGAATCGGATGTCGGCGAAGCGCATGATCGTGACGGGCATGATCGTCCTGGGCGTCGTGTTCCTGAGCCCCGTCGCCTACCTCGCGGGACAGCGAGCGGGACTCTGGCTCACGACTCCCACGCTGGAGTCGGCCGGGCCATGGCCGAGTCTCGACGAGGGTGAGATGGACCCGGGCGGCATGGGCGAGAAGCTCAAGCCGGCGAACGGCGGCGTCGTCGAGATCTAGCCTCGCAGTCGATACTGAGGCATGGCCACGTGGTCGGCCGGCCTCGATGCCCTGATCCACGATCGGAGCCTGGTTCACCTCGGGCTCTTCCTCGCGGCACTCATCGACGCGACCGGCCTGCCCTTCCCGGGCCGCGCCCTCCTGGTCGCCGCCGGCGCGACCATGGCCACCGGATGGATGGACGTCGCCACCATGACCCTGGCCGCCGCGCTGGGGGCGATCGTTGGCGATCACGTCTGGTACGCGGCGGGGCGACTGGGCGCGGGCGACCGGATCACCGCGCTCTACTGCCGCCTCTCGCTCGCCTCCGGGCGTTGCCAGCAGCGGGCGCGCTCCCGCTTCGAGCGCTTCGGTCCCCTCGCGATCGTGATCGGCCGCTTCGTGGCGGGCGTGCGCTTCGTCGCCGCCCCGCTGGCCGGCGGCGGCGCGATCTCGTACCCGCGCTACCTGCTCTACGAGATCGTCGGCGCGCTCGTCTGGTCCGGGGCGCTGATCGTCCTGGGCTACGCGCTCGGCGCGCCGGGACGCGCGCTGATGGCGCGCTACGGCAGCGGCCCGATCCTGGTCATCCTGACCGCGCTCGCCCTGGCGCCCCTGGTCATCGTGCTGGCGCGCCTGCTCCGCCGGCGCCGTCACGGGCCGGCGGCCGCCTCCTCGACTCGGCTGGTGTCTAGAGGGTGACCACGAGGCCGTCGTACGCGCAATCCTCCGGCACCGCGTCGGCGTGGGCGAGCATCTCGCGGCTCATGTGGGTCAGGATCAGCCGCCGGGCGCCGACCCGCGAGGCGTGGGCCCGGATGTCGGGATAGTTCAGGTGCCACTTCACCGGCTTGTCGAAGAAGTAGGACTCGGCGATGAGAAGATCGACGTCTCGCGCCGCTCGCGCCACGTCGTCGGTCCACTCGGTATCGCCGGTGTAGGCGATCACCCGCCCGCCCACCTGCACCCGCAGCGCGGTCGGGTTGGTCTCCTCGGTGTGGCGCGCCCGCTCGGGCGTCACCACCAGGTCGAGGATCCCGTGGGCGCGGGCCGGCTCCATCTCGATCCACTCGATGGCGAACTTCGGGGTCATGACACCCGACCCGGGGAAGAGCGCCTCCCGGATCGCGTCCATGCGAGCGCGGAGCGCGCGCGGGCCCGCGATGGTCAGCGGCCGGGTGCGGCGCGCTCCCAGCATCGCGTCGATCAGGAGGAACGGCACCCCGCCGCAGTGATCGCCGTGCAGATGGCTGAGCAGGATCGCGTCGATGGAATTGTGCTCGATACCCTGCTGGGCCAGCGCGATCAGCGACGAGGTCCCGAAGTCGATCGCGAAGCGCGTGCCCGGCCCGTCGACCACGATGCAGGTCTGGAAGCGCCCGCCGCTGCCGAAGGAGTCTCCCGAGCCGACGAAGCGAACCGTGATGGGCATGGCGGCCTTCCTCGCCGGGCCATCTTACGCGAAAATCCTCGCGCGCCGCGCCGCACCTGGGCGACCATGGCCGCGTGCGGCCCTTCGATCGGAAGTTCGGCGCCGGCTTCCTGGCCGAGGTACCCGCCGCGCCCGGCGTCTACCGCTTCCACGACGAACGGGGCGCCCTTCTCTACGTCGGCCAGGCGGCCAACCTGCGACGGCGGCTCGCGCAATACCGCCTGGCGGGACGGCGCAAGCAGGAGCGCAAGCGCCGGGCCCTCGTGAAGGCGGCCGCGCGGATCACCTGGGAGGTCTGCGAGTCGCCGCTCGCCGCCGCGCTGGAGGAGATCCGCCTTATCCAGTCGCTGCGGCCGCCGCGGAACGTGGCCAGCGCGTACCCGTTCCTCTATCCCTTCATCGGCCTGGCCGCCGAGGGTGACGAGCTGTACTTCTGTTTGACCACGTCGCCCGAGGCCTTCCCCGCCGTCGAGTTCCACGGCGCGTTCCGCTCGCGCGAGATCACCCGCGAGGCGTTCTTCGCGCTATCGCTCCTGCTGCGCTATGTCGGCCACCCGGTGCCGCGGCACCGCTGCCGCCGCCTGGGCAACGCGCGGCATTCGCACGTCCGCGGATTCCGCCGCCTGCCCGCGGGCAGCCTGGCCGCATGGAGCGGCCTCCTGCGCGGCGAGTCCCGCGCCGCGCTGGAGGCGCTCGCGCTGCGCCTGGTGGAGCACGCGGGGGCGCGCGCCCGGAAGCGCGAGATCCAGGAGGCGCTCTCGGCCATCAAGCGCTTCTTCGAGGAGGAGGCCGGCGCACTCGCGCGAGTGCGGGCGGCCACCGGCTTCGAGCCGTATCCTGTCCCGCAGCGGGACCGCGATCTGCTGTTCGCTCGCTGTCGTCTCGACCCGCTCCCCGCCTGACTGACGACGCTTGTCAGAGGCATTGAGCGCGGCGGTAACTCGGGAAGTTCATTCCGGGTCTAAATGCGCGTCAACGTGAGGGGAACCAGCTGGCACTCACCGTGCACTGCGAATCGCTCATGCCCGAAGAGCGCCTGGCCCGCCGCATCCTCATCGTCGATGACGACGAAGCCCTCCGCGACGTCCTCACGACCGCGCTGTCTGGCGAGGGCCGTGAAATCGATGGGGCCAGCGACGGCACCGTGGCGCTGGCCATGCTCGAGCAGCAGCCGTACGACCTCGTGCTGAGCGATCTGCGGATGCCCTGCGTCGACGGCCCCACACTCTACGAGACCCTCCGGACCCGTCACCGCTTCCCGGTGCGCTTCGCCACGAAGCTGCCCCGCGTGATCTTCATGACCGGCAACGCCTCGGAGCACACCGAGTTCCTCCGCGGCACGACGGATCCGATCCTCGAGAAGCCGTTCCCCCTCCGGGTGATACGGCAGATGGTGACCGTGCTGCTGGCCGCCTCGTCGTAGGCGGCATCTCCGCGAACGCGCGCCGCCGCTCATGCGCCTCGCCCCCAAGATCTTCCTCGTCTCCGCCCTCGTCATCGCGGTCCTGTCCGTCGCAGTCGGCTGGAGCGCGCTCACCGTCAAGCGGCTGGTCACCGCGAACCAGGAGATCGCGACCCGCTCCGTTCCCGCCATGCGCTTGCAAGGCTCGCTGCGCGAGTCGGTCGGCAGCCTGGTGCGGCTCGAGACCCGTGCGTTGGTGCTGCGAGACCAGGACTACGCCGCGGCGTGGAACCGGCGCACGGCCCGCCTGGCCGAGGAGCTGACCGCGCTCGGCGCGCACCTGGAGACCGACGCCGAGCGCGCCGCGTACCGTCGCATCCAGTCCGCCGTCGAGGAGTACCGCCGGCACGTCGAGGCCGAGCGCCGGCTCGTGGCGGGCGCCCAGGCCGCGGCGGCGCTCCGGATCGCGGAGGGCCCGGCGCGCGAAGCCATCCAGCGCGCGGAGACCGCGCTCGA
Source organism: Candidatus Methylomirabilota bacterium (assembly GCA_035259825.1). Taxonomy (GTDB): domain Bacteria; phylum Methylomirabilota; class Methylomirabilia; order Rokubacteriales; family CSP1-6; genus CAMLFJ01. The sequence goes on from DATFWA010000282.1 coordinate 8,104, forward strand.
CGAGATGGCGGCGGCCACCGAGGCCGCGCTCGCCGGGTCCCAGGCGCGGGCCCGCGCGCTGGAGGAGTCGACGTGGCGCGCCGTCGCGATGGCGCTGCTGATCAGCGTGGCCACCGCGCTCGGCGCCAGCGCGCTGCTCGCGTACCGGATGACGCGGTCGCTCGGACGGCTCACGGTGGCCACCGCGTCGCTCGCAGAGGGGAGCCGGACCGGGCCGATGGCCGCCGAGGGGCGCGACGAGATCGGAGATCTCGGCCGCTCGTTCAACCGCATGGCCGAGCGGCTGCGAGAGGTGGACCGGCTCAAGGAAGAGTTCTTCTCCCAGATCTCGCACGACCTGCGCAATCCGCTCGCCTCCATTCGACTTGCCGCCGAGATCCTCCTCGAGCGGGCGCGCGCCGCCGGCGATACCCGCCAGGCCCGCTTCACCTATCTCATCGACGCCAGCGCCGTGCGCATGCTGAGCCTGGTCAACCAGATCCTCGACTTCACGCGGCTACGCGCGAACGCGATGCCGCTGGATCGGCGGCCGGTCGACGTGCTGAAGACGGTGGTCCGCGCCATGGACGAGATGCGGCCCCTCGCCGAGGAGAAGCGGGTGCGGGTGGACCTGGCCGCCGACGGCGGCGACTTCACCGCGCTGGCCGAGGAGGGCAGCCTCGTCCGAGTCGTCGTCAACCTGCTCGGCAACGCCATCGCATTCACGCCGGCGAGCGGCGCGGTGACGCTGCGCCTGACCGCGGACGGCCATCGCCTGGAGCTGCAGGTGCGCGACACCGGCGTCGGCATCCCGCCCGAGGCGCTGCCGGGGATCTTCGAGCCCTACCGTCAGGCCCACGGCCAGGCCAAGGGCACCGGGCTCGGCCTGGCGGTGGTCAAAGGGCTCGTGGGCGCGCACGGCGGCACGGTGCGCGTCGAGTCCGAGCCGGGCAAGGGCAGCTGCTTCACGGTGACGATCCCGAAGGTGGAGGCCGCAGCGTGAGCGCGAGGCGCCGGCTCCTGCTCGTGCCCGCGATGCTGCTCGCGGCCGGTTGCGCCACCGCACGCCCCTCGCCGTGGATCGCCGATGCGCGGGAGACCGGCGGCTCCCGGGACGCCGCGCGGCTCGTGGCCCGCGCCGACGAGCTGGTGGAGCGGGGTCAGGCGCCGGCCGCGATACCCGTCTACGAGCGTGTGGTGCGCGAGCATGCCCAGGATCCCGCGGCCGCCTCCGCGCTCTACGGCCTCGGCCGCCTGCAGGCCGATCCCGCCAGCCGGCTCCGCAACTACCGCGCCGCGCACGCAGCCTTCTCGCGCTTGATCACCGGTTATCCCAGCAGCCGCTGGCAGCCCGAGGCCCGAGCCTGGCGCGCGGTGCTCGCCGACCTGATCGCGCGCGAGGACGAGGCGGCGCGGCTGAAGACGCAGATCGAGCGGCTCCGCCGCACTGACCTCGATCTGGAGCGACGCCACTGATTGGCGGGTCCGCCCGGTAGACTCGACCGGAACATTCGACTGGGCGATCGCGGCACGCCGCGCGATTCCGCTGGCCCTCCGGGAGTTTCCATCCGGCACACCGCTTGCTCCCTCCGGCTCCTCGAGGAATACCACCAACCAGGAGGCACCATGAAGTGCCCAAGGTGCGGAGCGGAGATGAAGGGGGTCGAGCACGGGTCGTTCGAGCCCGGTAAGCCGGAGCGGCCCGCCGCGCCGGCGGCGGACACACCACCCCCCGAACACACCACCGAGATGACTCAGAAATGCCCGAAGTGCGGGGCGGAGGTCGCCTAGCCCCGACGCGTCGGCGCCAGGCTCTCGCGAGGACGCGCGGTTCGAAGTAAGATACCGCGCGTCCTCGCATGGCGCGCATCCGGATCGAGCACCTCTGGAAGCGGTACGGCCCCGTGGAGGCCGTCCGCGATCTCAGCCTCGCGTGCGCCGACGGCCTGCTGCTGGCCCTCCTCGGGCCGTCCGGATGCGGCAAGACCTCCACCCTGAAGATGCTCGCGGGCATCGAGGACGTGAGCACGGGCGCGATCTTTTTCGACGATCGTCCGGTCAACGGCATCGAGGCGGCCGCCCGCAACGTCGCGATGGTGTTCGAGGACTACGCGCTCTATCCGCATCTGACCGTGGCCCAGAACATCGCCTTCCCGCTGGAGATAAGGCGACGCCCGCGTGACGAGATTCGCCGCGCGACCGATGGCGTGATCGCCCTGCTCGGCCTGGACACCTTGCGGGACACGAGCGTGCGCGCCCTGAGCGGAGGCGCGCAGCAGCGGGTCGGCATCGGCCGCGCCCTGGTGCGGCAGCCCGACGTCCTCCTCTTCGACGAGCCGCTCAGCCACCTGGACGGCGCGCAGAAGAGCGGGCTCCGCGCGGAGATCAAGCGCCTGCAGAAGGAGGCCGGCGTGACGAGCGTGCTCGTCACCCACGACCAGACTGAAGCCATGGCGATGGCCGACCACGTCGCGGTGATGGATCAGGGCGTGCTACAGCAGGTGGGGACGCCCGACGACCTCTACGAGCGGCCGGCGAACCTATTCGTCGCGCAGTTCATCGGCGAGCCGCCGATGAACCTGTTGCCCGGCCGGCTGGAGCGCCGAGCTGACGGCCTCGTGCTCCACGGCCCCATCGGCGCGCTGGCGCTGCCCGAGGCCGCCGCGCCGCCCCTCGAAGACCGCGCAAGCTCCGACGTGGTGGTCGGCGTGCGTGCCGAGCATCTACGGCTCTCCGACGCGGCCTCGGGGAGCCCCGGGCTGCCCGGCGCGGTGTTCTTCCGGGAGCCCCGGGGCGATTTCGACGTGGTGGTCGTCCAGGTCGACGGATCGAGCGCGACGCCGCTCGCGGTCGAGGTCGAGCCGGCGGCGCGGTGGCGCGCGGGCGACCGGGTGCGGGTCGGGGTAGCCGACGCACGGCTCCACGTCTTCGATTCGCTCCACGGCACGCGCCGGTGACGCTCGAGCTGGAGGCGCTCGGTCAGCGCTGGGGTCGTACGCAGGCGCTCGACTCCGTCAGCCTCTCGGTCGCGCCAGGCGAGATCCTGGGCGTGACCGGCCCCTCGGGCGCGGGGAAGTCCACCCTCTGCCGGATCGTGGCCGGAGTCCAGGCGCCGTCGCGCGGCGAGGTCTGCCTGGACGGGCAGCGGGTGACCCGCGTGCCGCCCGATCGGCGACGCGTCGCCATCATGTTCGAGTCGTACGCGCTCTACCCGCACCTGTCGGTCTTCGACAACGTGGCCTTCCCCCTCCGGGCGCCGGGAGCGCCGCCCCTCCCGCGGGAGGCGCTGGCCGAGCGCGTTCGCGAGCTCCTGCGCTTCGTCGAGCTGGAGCACCTCGAGCACCGCCGGCCCGCGGAGCTCTCCGGCGGCCAGCGGCAACGCGTGGCGCTCAGCCGGGCGCTCGTGCAGGACGCGCGGGTCTTCGTCCTCGACGAGCCCATCTCCCATCTCGACGCCAAGCTCCGGTACAGCCTCCGCGGCGCCATCCGCCGGCGCCTCGCGCAGGGAGCCGCGCCCACCATCTGGACCTCCCCCGACGCCGCCGAGGTGCTCGCGGTCGCCGACCGCGTCGCGGTGCTCGTCGCCGGCCGCATCCGCCAGGTCGGCACGCCAACCGACATCTACCGACGGCCGGCTCACCTGGACGTGGCCCGTCTCGTCGGCGATCCGCCGTTGAACCTGCTCGAAGGCGAGCTGGTCGCGGACGACCGCGGCCTCCAGTTCCGCCACCCCGCCCTGACCCTGTCGCTCCCAGACGATGTCCGCCAGCGCCTCGAGGCCGGGCCGGCGAGTCGGCGGGTTGTGCTGGGACTCCGGCCGGCCGAGCTCCGGATCGGCCCGGCGACGGGAGGCGCTCCGGCGCGCGTCTGGGTCTGGGAGCCGCTCGGTCGCTATGGCATCCTCACGGTGCGGCTCGGCGAAGACCTGGTGCGCTTGAAGGTGGAGCGCGGACGATCGTTTCAGCCGGGCGACCCCGTGACGCTTCATCCGGGATCCGCGGAGCCCTTAATCTTCGATGGGACGCAGGGAGGAGCGCTGTAGCCGGCCGCCGATCGGCCGGGCGCGCCCGTGATCGCGACGCTCGTCGCGCGCACGAGTGAACCTTTCACGAAAGGGAGAGAGCCATGAGCGCGAAGCGACGGATGTGGATGTCCCTGCTGGCGATCGCGATGATGGCCGTCGTGCCCGGATCCGCGGCCGCCCAGGGCTGGTCGTACAAGGACGCGGCCAAGCCCTACGCGGGCCGGTCCATCACGATCCTCGACGAGGTCACTCCGCTGCAGGAGAACATGCGGACCCTCGTGCCCGAGTTCGAGAAAGCCACCGGCATCAAGGTCGACTACCAGCTGCTGAACCACTTCGAGGTCATCAGCAAGGGCCAGGCCGACATGCTCTCGGGCCGCGGCGCCTACGACGCGGTCATGCTCCACTCGCCCCAGATGGGCCTGCTGCTGGACGCGGGGGTGATCCGTCCCATCGACGATCTGCTCGGCAACAAGGCCCTGACCAATCCGGGCCTCGACCGCGCCGACTTCATCGAGCCCGCCGCGGACTCGCTGACGAAGTTCCGGGGCAAGACCTACGGCTTCCTCAACTGGAACTACAACGTCGTGTACTGGGCCCGCGGTGACTTGTTCGGCCACGCCGAGGAGAAGACCGCGTTCAAGAAGAAGTACGGCTACGATCTCGCGCCGGCCAAGACCCTCCAGCAGATGCGCGACATCGCGGAGTTCTTCACCCGCAAGAAGGGCGAGAAGCTGGCCGGCCAGACGCTCGACAGCGACTTCTACGGCATCGTGATGGAGGGCATCAAGGGCGGCACCACGCTTTGGACGGTGCTCAACGCCTTCGTCAAGAACTTCGGCGGCGACATCTTCGACGCCGAGGGCAAGCCGACCGTGAACCGTCCCGAGAACGTGGCCGCGGTGAAGTTCTGGGCCGATCTGTGGAAGTTCTCCCCGCCCGGTCAGGCCGAGTACTCGCTGATCGACGTGCCGACGGTCATGGGCAACGGCATCGCGGCGCAAACGCTGGCGTGGAGCGATTTCGTGCTCGGCATCGATCAGCCGGGCAAGTCCAAGCTCGCCGGCAAGTTCGTCTACGCGGGCTCCCCGGCCAACGCGCAGGGCAAGAAGCGGTCGGCCGAGACCGAGCCGTCCGGCATCGTGATCAGCAAGCACAGCAAGCAGCCGGAGGCGACGTACCTCTTCCTGCAGTGGATGGTGGACAAGTCCACCCAGCAGATACTCTTCGACAAGTCGGGCGGAGCCGGCGTGCCCATTCGCAACAGCACGTGGGCGCTGCCGAGCGTGAAGCAGTCGAAGTTCGCCGGGCTCTACGTGGCGATGCAGGAGAGCCTGAAGTACGGCAGCGCCAAGCCGAAGGCCCCCAAGCTCTTCGAGGTCATGGACGTGCTGGTGGGGTTGGTGCAGGAGGTGGGCCTCGGCAAGAAGACGGCCGACCAGGCCATGAAGGAGGGACAGGAGAAGGTGCAGGCGATCTGCGCCAAGTGCACCCTCTGACGCCGTCGAAGGATCCCGCTCCCCTCACCCTGCCCTCTCCCCAGGGGGGAGAGGGCGGAGGCGAGAGTGGGTATGGGTGGTTTCCCTACGCGCTGATCGCCCCGGCCATGCTGATGCTGGTGGTGGTCGCGCTCGTACCGTTCCTCTATACGGTGTACCTGTCGCTTCACGAGATCCGGCACGCGCAGGTGGGCGACTGGGCCGGACTCGCCAACTACCGGACCCTCCTCGCGAACCCGCGGTTCTGGCACAGCGCGGGCATCTCGCTGCTGTTCATCGCCATCGCGGTCCCGCTCGAGTTCGGCCTGGGGCTGGCCGGCGCCCTGATCCTGAACCAGGGCGTCCGCCTGCGCTCGATCATCATCCCGGTGCTCTTCGTGCCGACCATGATGGCGCCAGTGGTGGTGGCGATCCTGTGGAAGATCATGCTCGCCGGCTCGTGGGGACTGCTCTCCTACAACGTGATCGAGCGCTTCGGGATCCTCACCGGCACGTCGGTGCTGGCCTCGCCAAGCCTGGCCCTCTACGCGCTGGTGCTGGTAGACGTGTGGCAGTGGACTCCGTTCATGATGCTGGCCTTCTTCGCCGGGCTGCAGTCCCTGCCGCTGACGCCGTACCGCGCCGCCGCGGTGGACGGGGCCAGCGACCTGCAAGCGTTCCGGCGGTTGACGCTGCCGCTGATGGCCCCCCTCATGGCGGTCATCGGATTGCTGCGGCTCATCGACGCGTTCAAGGTCTTCGACACGATCTTCCTGCTCACCGGAGGCGGGCCCGGCACCGCCACCGAGTCCACCAGCCTCTTCGTCTACAAGACCGTCTTCGACTTTTGGGATCTGGGTCCGGCCTCCGCGACCGCGGTGGTGATCTGGATCATGTTCTTCGCGTTCGCCAACGGGTTCTACCAGATCGCGCGGCGGAAGCTCGGTGCGTTCTAGCCGCGTCGCCCTGTTCACGATCCTCGCCGTGGCGTGGGCGGCGCTCGCGATCTTCCCGGTGCTGTGGATGGCCGCGATGACCGTGAAGCCGGAGGCCCTCATGTTCGCGCGGCCGCCGGCATGGTCGTTCACCCCGACGCTCGAGCATCTCCACTACGTCGTGGCCGAGGGCTTCGCGTGGAGCCTCGTACGATCGCTGATGGTGGCGGGACTGAGCACGCTGCTCATCGTGGTGATCGGCACCCCGGCCGCGTACGCGTTCGCGCGGTTCCCGATCCGGCGGCGCGACGATCTGCTCCTGTTCGTGCTGGCCACGCGCCTCGCCCCGCCGGTGGCGCTGGTGATCCCCTTCTACCTAATCTACGCGCGGGTCGGCCTCCTCGACACCTACGTGGGGCTGATCCTCGCCTACCTCACCTTCAACCTGTCGTTCTACGTGTGGGTGCTCTGGAGCTTCTGTCGCGACCTGCCCCCCGAGCTGGAAGAGGCGGCGCGGGCCGACGGCTACTCCCGGACGCGGGTGTTGCTGCACGTAGTGCTGCCGCTGCTCCGTCCCGGCATCATCGCCACATCGGTCTTGTGCTTCATCTTCGCCTGGAACGAGTTCCTCTACGCCTTCATGCTCGGCGGGAAAGCGGTAGAAACCTTACCGGTCGCGGTGCCCAAGCTGATCACGTCCCAGGGGGTCAAGTGGGGCGAGCTCTCGGTGGTCGGCATCGCGGCGCTGGTCCCTATCCTCGCGGCGGTATTCGTCCTTCAGCGCCATATCGTCCGGGGCCTCACGATGGGAGCAGTCAAGGGCTGATCCTCGGGGACGTGGCATGCCTCTTGCCCATTACAAGGGACGGAGGGGTATCAATGAACAGTGCCGCGATGATCAATCGATGCTTCAGGCATCAGCATCCCGAAGCGTACGGGGAGATCGAGGTCTCCGAACCGGCGATTCCGATCGATCTGCGCTATGGCCGAGACCGGGCGCCCGCGCCCTCGCGCGAATGCCTCGGCGAGGACGTGGTCGGCTATCCGGGCGCGATACCGTTGGCCGACTGAGGCGGGCGGGCCCCGCTCGCCTCAGCCGGCCACGGCTCGCTACGCTGGCTGAATTCGAAGGTTGTTGACGACGTCGCGCACGCCCTTTACTTGACGCGCGATCTGCTCGGCGCGCAGGCGCTCGTCGACGGTCTTCACCGTCCCGTTCAACGCCACCACGCCCCGGTTCGTATCCACGTCGATGCGAGTCACCGTCGAGATCTTCTCGGCGGCCAGCTTCGACTTCACCGCCGTCGTGATCCCGGTATCGTCGATGTTCTCGCCGAGCGTCTCACCGGTCATCGACTGGCAGGCCGCCAGCAGCACCGCGACGACCAGCGCCGCCGCAATCGCTCCGCCTCTCCGCCATCTGGTTGTCATTCCGTTTCTCCCGTTCGATGGATTCGCTGATGGGGCTGGGGAGCAAGACCTGTGCCTGCGGTCCGGCCGGGAATGCAGGCGGCGGATAGGTCGGAGGAACGGGGTGTTGCGACCGTGGAGAAGGAACGAGGGGCGTGCTTACCGAGTAAGTTTGGGTCAGCGCTCCCAGGGCAGCGGGGTCGCCTCGCTCCAGGCGTCGGGCCGGATGCCGAGCGCCTCGATCAGCCGCTGCCAGCCCGAGGCCACCGTGAGCGCGGCGCCCAGCTCGAGGATCTGCCCCTCGTCGAAGTGCTGCCGCAGCAGGGCGTAGAGCGAGTCGTCGACGATGGGCCGCTCGCCGCTCAGGCAGTCGGCGAGCCGCAAGGCGGCCACCGTGCGTCCGGGCAGTTCGGCGTGGTCGAGATCACCCAGCGCCTGTTGCACCTCCCGCTCGGTCAAGCCCTTGCGCACCAACGATGCGCTACGCGCGAGGCTTCAGTGCACGCACTGGTTCCGCTGGGCGAGACGGACACGGCACAGCTCGACGAGCGCCGGCTCGAGGCTCGACCCTCCCGCGTAGATGAACCCCACCCATGCCAGGAACAGATCGAGGACCGCGGGGCGGCGCGCGAGGGTCAGGAAGAGGTTGTCGTCCTGGTAGGCCTTGGCGAGCCAGACCTCCAGGCGGCGCCGCAACTCCGGATCGAGCCGCTCGGGGTCGGCCTTCGGCAGGCGTCCGTGCTGGTTGGCCATGCGGCCGTCAGTCTAGCAGACACGGGCGCCCCCTCCGGGCTTGTCCAGGTGCGCATCTCGCGTCTATGCTACCCCCCGATGGCCCGACGCCTCGCGATGGGCCGACTGTATATCACCAGGCTTCGCCCGGCCGTCGATCCCGTGAGGGCGGAGTACCTGCTCATCTTCGGCTCGCCCACGACCGCCGAGGTCAACCTGAACCTGGGCAGCGTGCGCGGGCTCGACACGCTCACCGAGGTGCTGCGGGCCGCCCGCGTTCCCCTCGGCGAGATCGAGCGCGCGTGGTCCGCGCTCGTCAACGACACCGTGCACGAAATCACCGGCGTGACCTTGACTCCCGCGGTCATCCGCTTGCTGGGCCTCTAGCCCGCCGCGGGCGGGCTTCGCCGGTCAGGCCTTGCGGAAGCGGTGGACGCCGTCTCGGCCGACCAGACGCGCGGCTTGGCCCCGGGCCTCGAGGAAGTGCAGGTGGGCCACCGTCTCGCCGATGGCGAAGCCCAGCTGATGCGCGTCCAGCTGGCGGCGGAAGAGCACCGGCACGAGGTCGTGGGCGGTCCGGGGCTCGGCGAGCGCGTCGATGGTCTCGCTGAGCCGCTCGTCGTGGTGGTGCTGCAGGTAGTCCAGCCGCGTATGCAGCCCGCGGAAGGGCAGCCCGTGTGACGGCAGCACCAGCGTCTCCTCGGGCAGCGGGCGGAATCGGCCGAGCGAGTCGAGGTAGAGCTTCAGCGGATTGCCGTTCGGCTGATCGGGCCAGACGCTCACGTTGGTGGTGATCTTAGGCAGCACCTGATCGCCCGAGATCAGCACGTTGAGCTCCGGGCAGAAGAGGCAGGCGTGCTCCGGCGCGTGCCCCATCACGGTGAAGGCGTGCCAGCGCCGTCCGCCGACGGTGACCACGTCGCCCTCGCGGACCGCCCGGAAATCCTGGGCGACCGACGGGACAAGCTGCCGGTAGTGGTTGCCGCGACCGCGGAAGGCGTCGACCTGCGCCTCGGGCACCCCGTGCCGCCGGTAGTAGTTGAGCCGCTTCTCCGAGTCGTTGCCGCCCATGCCCTGCCACGCGAGGTGGGACATCAGCCACTCCGCCTGCGGGCACCACAATTCTACCCCGAAGCGTTGGGCCAGCCAGTCGGCGTTGCCGATGTGATCCGGGTGGAAGTGGGTGACGAGCACGCGGACGATCGGTTGGTTGGCCAGCTCGCCCGCGAACAGCCCTTCCCACAGCGCGCGCGTCGGCGGCAGCCCGATCCCGGTGTCCACCACCGTGATGCCGTCGCCATCGTCGAGCAGCCACAGGTTGATGTGGTTCAGCTGGAAGGGCAGCGGCATGCGGATCCAGCGGACGCCCGGCGCGACCGGGATGCTGGTGCCGCCCTCGGGCGGCTCGGGCCAGGGATGCGTGAGGCCGGGGGCGGGCGCGGACAGCGGGTGCTCGGGCTCGGGTTTCATGCCCCTCACTGTACCGCGTTCGAGGCCGGCGGCGCGGACCTTGTCAAGAACGCGCGCGACTTCGGCCTGCCCTCACTCCACCGGCGCGGGGAGCGGCGACACGCGCTCGCCATCGCGGTCGTCCTCCTCCTTCGGGGCGGCCGGGTCGGCGTGCACCCGCCGCATCAGCGGCAGGCACAGCGGCACCAGCGAGAAGAGGATCGCGAGGATCCAGAAGACGTCGGCGTAGGCCAGCACCTGGGCCTGTCCCACCACGTCGTGATAGAGCATCGCGGTGGCCTGCCGCTGCGCGGTGAAGGCATCGGAGCCCTGGGTCAGGAAGTGCCGCGTCCAGTCCCCGAGACGACGCTGGGTCTCGGGATCCCACACCGTGACGTGGGCCACCAGGTTGTGCTGGTGGAACTGGCTGCGCTGGGCGAGGAACGTGGTGGCGAGCGCGATGCCCACGCTGCCCCCCAGGTTGCGCAGCACGTTGTACGCCGAGGTGGCGTTGACCAGCTTGTCCTTCCGGATGGTGGCCAGGGTCAGTGTCGACAGGGGCACGAAGATGAAGCCCAGCGCGAAGCCCTGGATGACCCGGGGCAGCGTGAGCGTCCAGTAGTCCATGCCGAGCGTGAGATTCGACATCATGTACAGGCTGATCGCGTTCACCAGGCAGCCGAAGGTGAGCAGCAGGCGCTGATCCACGCGAGTGATCAGGCGCCCGCACAGGATCAGCGAGAACATGTTGCCGATCCCGCCCGGCGCCAGGACCATGCCGGAGGTGTAGGCGTCGTAGCCCAGCAGCTTCTGCGAGTAGAGAGCGAGCAGCACCATGCTCGAGAACATGCCGAGGCCGATCAGCGCGATGAAGCTGGCCCCGAAGGCGAAGTTGCGATCGGCGAAGACCCGCAGGTCCATGATCGGGTGGTCGGCCATCAGCTCGCGAATGAGGAAGCCGACCAGGGCCACGCTCGCCAGGAACGCCAGCGTCACGATCAGCCGGGAGTCGAACCAGTCCTCGCGCTCGCCGCGGTCGAGCATGAGCTGCAGGCTGCCGAAGCCCACGATCATGAGGGCGAGCCCCGGCCAGTCCACCCGGGACGGCTTCTTGAGATACGGCGGATCGAAGAGGCACGCGCTCGCCATGAAGAAGCCGAGCAGGCCTACCGGCAGGTTGATGTAGAAGATCCAGCGCCAGGACCAGTTGTCCGCGATGTAGCCGCCGAGCGTCGGGCCGATGATCGGTCCCATCATGAAGCCCACGCCCCACACCGCCATCGCGAGGCCGCGCTGGCCGAGCGGGAAGATCTCCCAGAGGATGGCCTGGGAGAGCGGGATGATCGGGCCGCCTCCGATGCCCTGCGCGATGCGGGCGAGGATCAGGAAGGTCAGGTTCGGGGCCATGCCCGACAGCACCGAGCTGACCGTGAACAGCACGCAGCACACCAGGAAGAAGCGCTTGCGCCCGAGCAGGCCGGCGAGCCAGCCGGTGGCGGGAATGATGATCGCGTTGGCCGCCAGGTAGGACGTGATCACCCACGAGACTTCCTCGAGGCCGGCGGAGAGCGAGCCCTGCAGGTGCGGCAGCACCACGTTGGTCACGCTGGTATCGAGCACCTGCATGAAGGCCACCACCATCACCGACAGCGTGATGGCCCACTTGCGGGTCGCCGAGATCGGCTGGGCCTCGACGGCGGGCGACGTC
>DATFWA010000283.1:0-3123 GCA_035259825.1 Candidatus Methylomirabilota bacterium
CGCCTGGGAGTGCCCGCCGCGCCCGACGACGTCATCAACTCTTCCCTGGTGCTCGCCCGCTACCTCCGCGATCGCGATCCGGGAGCGCCGGTCTTCGTCATCGGCGAGGCGCCGATGCTCCAGGAGATGGCCGACCACGGCTTCGAGGTGCGGCGGGACGAACGCGTGCGCTGGGTGGTGATCGCCTTCGATCGCACCTTCGACTACGGGAAATTGAATGTCGCCCTGCAGGCGGTGAAGGGCGGCGCGCGGCTGATCGCGACGAATCCCGACCGCACGTGCCCAGTGGAGGGCGGGGAGATCCCCGACTGCGCCGGGATGATCGCGGCGGTCGAGGCGGTCACCGACCGGAAAGTCGAGACCATCGTCGGCAAGCCGTCGCCGATCATCCTGGAGGTGGCCCTCGCCGCCCTCGGCGTGCCGGCTCGCGAGGCCGCGATCGTGGGCGACCGCATCGAGACCGACATCGTGATGGGCCGGCGGCTCGGGCTCGGTACCGTGCTCGTGCTGAGCGGGGTCACGCGCGCCGACGACGCCCGAATCGCGGCGGTGGCTCCGGACCACGTGTTACAGTCGATCCGGGATCTGGTGGAGTGATCGCGTGAGAGTGGCGTCGAATCGACTGGCCTCGCTGAACGACACCGAGCTGGACGCGGTGGTGATCGGCGGCGGCGTGGCCGGAGCGGGCGTCGCGCGCGACCTGGCCCTCCGCGGCGCCGCGGTCGCGCTCTTCGAGAAGGGTGACTTCGCCTCGGGCACGTCCTCGAAATCCTCGAAGCTGATCCACGGCGGGCTCCGCTATCTCGAGCTGGCCGACTTCAAGCTGGTGCGTGAGTCGCTGCGCGAGAAGAAGACGCTCGAGCGCCTGGCTCCGCACCTCGTGCGGCCGCTGCCCTTCCTGGTCCCGGTGTACCGGGGCGCCGCGCGGGGGCTCATCAAGGTCCGCCTCGGCATGTGGCTCTACGACCTGCTCACGCCGGGCAAGACCACCGAGCGCTACCGGGTGCTGAAGCCGGCGGCCGCGCTGGCCCTGGTGCCGAGCGTGCAGGCCGAGGATCTGCAAGGCGCCGGCTACTACTTCGACGACCTGCTGCTCTACCCGGAGCGGCTCTGCCTGGAGAACGTCCTGTCCGCGGTACGCCACGGGGCACGGGCCTTCAACTACTGCGAGATCGAGGAGTTCGTACACGGCCGGCGCGGGGTCGAGGGCGTGCAGGCGCGAGATCTGTTGACCGGCCAGGTGCAGACGGTGCGGGCCAGAACCATCGTCAACTGCTCGGGGCCGTGGGTGGACCGTCTCCGCGCGATGGCCCGGGTGGCCGACCGGACTCCGCAGCTGCTCCGCACCACCAAGGGCATTCATTGTCTGCTGCCGCGAATGACCGATCGCGCGGTCTATCTCTCCGCGCCCGACGAGCGGATGATCTTCGTCATCCCGTGGCGCGAGTTCTCGCTGGTCGGCACCACCGACACCGACTTCGCGGGCGATCCCGACCGGCTCTGGGCCACCCGCGAGGAGGTGACGTACCTGCTCGACCAGGTCGCTAAGGTGCTGCCCGACAAGCGGGTGGCGCTGGAGAACGTGGCCTACACCTACGCGGGCGTGCGGCCGCTCTCCTACGAGCCCGGCGCCTCGGCCACCCGCGTCTCGCGCGACCACAAGGTGATCCCCGAGGGCCCCGACGGGCGATTCCTGTCGATCACCGGCACCAAGCTGACCTGCTTCCGCAGCCTCGCCGAGGACGTCGGCGACCGGGTGATGCGCGCGCTCGGACGCCGCGAGCCGTCGCGCACCGGCCGCGCGATGCTGGACGGCACCGACGAGGAGGCGGGCAAGGTCGAGGTGCGCGCGTGGATGGACGTCTCCGAGGAGATGGCGGCGACCGGGCTATCCAAGGGCGCGCTCCGGATGCTGGTGGAGACCTACGGCCGGAGCTATCCCCGCGTGCTCGACCTGGCTCGCAAGCTGCCCGACGGCTACGAGCGCCTCTGCCCGAGCAATCCCGAGATCGTGGCCCAGCTCCACCACGCGGTGCGCGAGGAGATGGCGGTGTCGCTGCAAGACGTGCTGCTGCGCCGCACCAGCATCGGCCAGAGCCGGTGCCAGGGGCTCGACTGCGCCGAGTCCATCGCGGGGCGGATGGCCGAGCTGGCCGGCTGGTCGCGCCGTCGGCTCGAGGCCGAGATGACGGCCTATTCCGAGCACGTGGAGCGCGGCCGGCGCTTCCGCCAGCGATGAGGGCGGGCGTCGTGGCCCTCGCCCTGCTGCTGATGGCCACGGCGATGGTGTCGGCCACCGACCAGGCCTGGCTTCTCGGACGCTGGGAGATGACCCACGATCCCGACGGCGGCCCGAAGGACTCACTCGAGTTCGCCACCGACGGCCACGTGACGTCGACCAAGCCGGACGGGCAGCGGGTGACCGGCCGCTACGTCGCCTCGGAGGCCGCGGTGCAGATGAACTTCAAGGTCGGCACCCTGTCGGTCATCATCACGCTGGCCGCCGACCCCGAGAAGAAGCACCTCTACGCGAAATCGGCGCGGACCGGCAACACCGCGGTGTACGAGAAGCGGCCGTAGCCCGCGCGGCTCAGGCGCGGCGCATCCGGAAGTTGGAGTGGCGCAGGTCGAACTGCTGATCCGGGCTGGGTGTGAAGTCCACGTACCGCTGCAGCCCGTAGTCCTCCATCGGCTGCAGGACCACGATCCACGGGTTCTCCTCGAGGAAGATCCTGGTCATCTCCCGGTAGGCCTCCGCCCGAGCGCTCTCGTCCCCGCTGCGGCGCGCGGCGACGGCCAGGCGGTCGAACTCGTCGTGGCGCCAGTAGTCGTGCGGCTGGCCCGGGCTGAGCAGGCGTCCCATCATGCCGTCGGGGTCGCGGATGATCGAGGTCGGATCCGACCACCAGAGACCCTTGAACGCCCGCTGCCGGTTCTTCTGCTGGCGGACGGCGATGTCGATGACATCGAGCACGATCTTGACCCCGACGTCCTCCCACATCTCAGTGATGACCTGGGCCATGGCGCGATCGTTGGCGATCATGCCGGCGGTCGTCTCGAAGTGGATCGCCTCGCCTCGATAGCCCGCCTGCTTGAGGCGCTGGCGCGCGGTGCTGGGATCGT
>DATFWA010000284.1:0-7276 GCA_035259825.1 Candidatus Methylomirabilota bacterium
TGACGTCGAGCGGGCCGCAGCCGGCCCCCGCCTCGTCCAGCGCGGCAGCGGCCTCGGCCAGACGGTCCTCGGTCTGGTTGCCGAGGAACTGCAGGGTGACGTGGAGGTTCTGCGGCGGCACCCAGGCCACCGCGGTCCCGAGCGGCCGGAGCATCTCGATGGTGGCCGCGATGCTCTCGCGCAGGTCGTCGGGAAGGAGGATCGCGACGAACGAGCGGATCACGCCGGAGACGACAGCGCCCGGCGCAGCAGGTCGAGCGCGGCCTGCGAGGACTGCCACTTCACCGCCTCCCGCCCGCCGGGGAAGCGAAACCGGCGCACCTCGATGCGCGGCCCGTCGGTCCCGGGCACGGCCGCGGCGATGTACACCGTCCCCACCGGCTTCGTGGGCGTGCCGCCGTCGGGCCCCGCGATGCCGGTCACCGCGATCCCGCACGTGGAGCCCGACATGCGGCAGATGCCGGCGGCCATCGCCTCCGCCACCGGCGCGCTCACCGCGCCGTGCTCGCGCAGCATCGCCTCGGGCACGCCCAGCAGCTGCTGCTTGGCCTCGTTCGAGTACACGACGACGCCGCGCTCGACATAGCGGGAGGAGCCCGCGATGTTGGTCAACCGGTGGCCGACGAGGCCGCCGGTGCACGACTCGGCCATGGAGACCGTCAGCCGCCGATCGAGCAAGAGCCGCCCGACCACGACCTCCATGGTGTCCTCGTCCCGGCCCCAGCAGTCGATGCCGAGGGCGTCCCGGACCTCGCGCTCGACCGGGGCCAGCGCCGCCTCGGCCGCGCTCCGCGACGTCGCCCGCGCGCGAAGCTGCACCCACACGTCGCCATCGACCGGCACGCAGGACACGGCGACCGCGGAATCCCCGGCGAGCCAGCGCCCGAGGCGCTCCTCGACGTCCGCGGGTGAGAGCCCGGTGGTGTGCAGCGTGCGGAACACCGTGCTCTCCCCCGCCCCCAGACGCTGTCGGGCCAGCGGGCGCAGCTGCGTGTCGACGAGCGAGCCGAGGGCGGCGGACGCGCCGGGCAGCACCACGACCGCGGCCCGGTTCACCTCGAGGACCCAGGCCGGCTCGCCGGCGCCCGGCCAGAGCGTTGCGCCCTGTGGCAGGAGCGCGAGGCGATCGAGGCGCCGCGGCATCGCCTGGCCGCGCCGGGCGAAGTCCTCCTCCAGGAGCGCCAGCAGCTTGTCGTTGAGCACGAGCCGCGCGCCGGAGATGCGGGAGAGCGCGCGCCGCACCACCTCGCCGCTCGAGCCGCCCGGCTGCGAGAGCACGACCACCAGCGAGGCGGCCTCCGCCGCGCCGCGCAGCGCCTCCTCCACCGCGGCTTCGTCGTCGTCCACGATCTGACGCGACGCCACCGGCACGCCCTCGGCGAGCAGGACGCGCGCCACCATGAGCCCGGCCGGGTCGTCGGCCGTGCCCAGCCGCGCCGCGCCGACCGTGACGATCCAGGCCTGGTTGACCGTCGTCACGATGCGCTCATGCGGGCACGCCGAAGAGAGCGCGCGCGCCCATGACCAGGACCAGCGCATACAGGCCGGCGATGAGGTCGTCCACCATCACGCCCATGCCGCCGCTCAGCGCCTGGCTCTCGCGGGCGGGAAAGGGCTTCCAGACATCGAAGACGCGGAAGAGCAGGAACGCGGTCACGAGCACCGGAATCGAGCGCGGCAGCCCGACCACGGAGAGCAGCATGCCGGCGACCTCGTCGATCACGATCACCCCGGGATCCTTGCGCCCGAGCACCCGCTCGACACGTGAGCCCGCCCACAGACCGACGACGGTGACCACCACGAGCGTCACCAGTAGACCGAACGTCGTCCACGGCAGGAGCCAGATGAAGACGAGGGTGATGAGGCTACCGACGGTGCCCGACGCGATCGGCGCGTAGCCGGCCCCGAAAAAGCTGGCCGCCACGAAGGCCGCGCGGTCGAGGCGGCCGAGGGGCTTATTCCCCGACGAGCTCGTAACCGTCTACCTCGACGATCGAGACCTCCGCGAAGCGGCCCGGGGTCAGCCGTCGGTCGCGCAGCAGGACCACGCCGTCGATCTCGGGCGCCTGCCCCGCGGTGCGGCCCTCGAAGGGAAACGCGGGATCCGGGCTCGCCCCGTCCACCAGCACGGTCTGCCGCGTGCCGTAGAGGGCCTTCTGCCGCGGCCACGCCAGCCGATCTTGAAGGTCCTGGACCTGCTGCGCGCGCTCGGCCATGACCTCGGCGGGCACCGGATCCGGCATGTCGACCGCCGGCGTGCCGTCCTCCGCGGAGTAGGTGAACACGCCGAGGCGATCGAAGCCGGCCTCCTCGACGAAAGCGAGGAGATTCTGGAACGCGGTCTCGGTCTCGCCGGGGAAGCCGACCAGCACGGTGGTGCGCAGGGTGACCCCGGGCAGCGCGTCGCGGAGCCGCGCGATGATGTCCAGCATGCGCTTCGCGGTGACGCCGCGCCGCATCGCACGAAGGATGCCGTCGTCGCCGTGCTGCACCGGCATGTCGAGATACGGCACGACGCGGGCGCGCTGCCACTTCTCGATTAGGCGCTCCGTGACGTGCGCGGGATGCAGATACATGGGCCGGATCCAGGGCATGGCCGTGCCGGAGAGCGCCAGCAGGAGATCGCCGATGTCACCGTTGCCAGAGAGATCTCGCCCGTAGGCCAGGGTGTCCTGTGACACCAGGATGGCCTCCTGGACGCCGCGCCGGCCCAGCCCCTCGACCTCGGCCACCACGTCGTCCAGCGGGCGGCTGCGATGACGGCCGCGGAACTGCGGGATCGCACAGAACGTGCAGCCCATGTCGCAGCCCTCGGCGATCTTCACGTAGGCGTACGGGACCCATGCCGACAGCAGCCGCGGGGTCTGCGCATCGTAGAGGTAGCCGGGTGGAGCCTGGCTCACCCAGCTTTGGCGCCCATCGGCCTGGTTCACGAGGTCGACGATGCGATGCAGCTCGGAAGTGCCGAGGATCGCGTTGATCTCGGGAATCTCGGAGCGGATCTCGCCGCCGTACCGCTGCGTGAGGCACCCGGTGACGATGAGGGCTCGCGCGCGCCCACGCTCCTTGAGCTGGGCCAACTCCAGGATGGTGTTGACGGACTCCTCTCGGGCCCGGTCGATGAACGCGCACGTGTTGACGACCAGGCAGTCGGCCGACTCGGCCGCGTCCGCGATCTCATGGCCGGCCTGCGTGAGCATGCCCAGCATCAGCTCGGAGTCGACCTGGTTCTTGGGACAGCCGAGGGTTGTGAAATGCACTTTCATGGCGAGGACTTATGATCCCACAGGCACTCAGGGGCCGTCAACGAATCGACTCGTCACGCTCACATGAGGCGTTTGCCGGTGGCCGGCACCAGCTGTCCGTAGCGCACGCCCTTGATGGACAGGAGCCGGTTGGCCACGTGGCGGATCGCTCGCGCGGGCCCTCGGAGGGGAATCGCCTCGAGACAGGTGTGGGCGTCCAGGTGCACGTGGAGCGCGACGTTGATGAGGCCCTCGTGCTCGTGCTGGATGTCGGTGAGCTTGTCGGCCAGCGCGCGGGTGTCGTGGTCGTAGACCAGCACCAGCACCCCCACCGTCTCGCCTTCCTGGTCCGCCCACTCCTCTTTCACCAGCTCGGCGCGAAGCAGGTCCCGCACGAACTCGCTGCGATTGCCGTAGCGGCGATCGGTGCGCAGCCGGTCCAGCACGCGCATCAGGGGATCCGGGAGCGAGACGGTGAAACGCGTGGACGGGGCCCTCCCGGCCTTCTTGCGGCTCATTGGAGTCTCCTTGTCCCGGCCAGCGGAAGATCGGCCCGATCATGAGGCAGCACCCCGGCGGGAGCAAGTACCCCCCCGGGAACCACGATTGACCATGGATGGTTGTTTGGTTACCCTGCCACCAATGCATCGGCCTCGAGCCCTCGCGCTGATTGCGCTGTCCTTGGCGGTGATCGCCGTCCTTGCGGTCGCTGTGCCCGCCGGGGCGCATACCAGTTCGCCGGTCGCGGCCGAGGTCCTGCGGACGTCGGCCCTGGAGGTCCAGCCTGTCGTCGCCACCGCGCCAGCGGATCCGGTCGCGCCGGTCGGCCCGTCGTCTCTGCTCCTGGCCGCCATCGTCCTCGCCGCGCTCGGGAGTCTTGGGCTCGGCATCGAGGCCGCGCGTCGTCATCCACGTCGCGCGCTCGTCCTGGTCCTCGGTCTCCTCCTTGCGATCTTCGCGTTCGAGAACGGCCTGCACTCGGTACATCACGGCTTCGACCCCAAGCAGTACGGCGAATGCGCCATCGCGGCGGCCTCCGCCAATCTGTCGGCGGTCTCGGTCGACGGCGTCCTCGAGACATCCGTCGTCCTGATCGCCACCGCGCCCACCGCCGCATCCGACCCGGTCGCTCCGCCGACCCGTCTGCTCGAGCCCCACCAGGGCCGAGCCCCTCCGCTCGCCGCCTAGCCGTTTCGCAGCAGCTCCCGCGCTCGCCGCGGCTCGCGCCGCCGGCGCTCGTGGGCTCCGCGGTTTCGGGTTTCAAATCTGGCACGGGCGGAGGAGCCTTTCTGGTGAGCGAGTCACTGCGGTCACGAGGGATGACGGTGGCGCTGTCGTGCCTGCTCCATCTGGGGCTCGCGATGGCCCTTGTCCTCGGGCAGCACTGGGTGCCCGTCGCGATCGCGGTACGCCCGCCGGTGATGCCCGTCCACCTGGTCACCCTGGACACGGTGGAGGAGCCGAAGATCACCCCACCGACGCCGCTCCCCTCGCCGCCGCAGCGCATCCGGCCGCCGCGCGTGCTCGAGACACCGCGGCCGCGTGAAGCGCCGCCGGTCGCAAAGCCGCAGGAGCCCGCACCCTCACCGCCGCCGCCCGTGGCGCCGACTCCGTCGATCGAGCCGGCTCCGGTCGCGAGCGCCCCCGAGCCCGCGCCCGAGCCTTCAACGTCCGAGGCCGCAGCGCCCGGTGCGCCGGTCACCACGTTCGCGCCGTCGTCCCCCACCAACGGGGCGACCGCGACGGTGACACCCCCAGCCACCACGACCCGCACGTCGATGGCGGTTCCGGCCGGCGTCACGCAGTTCGCGCGGCCGCAGGGCGGCTACCAGGTGCGGCCGAGCTATCCGGCCGCGCCGCGACGCCTGGGCATCCAGGGCACGACCCTCCTCCGCGTGCACGTCCTGGCGGATGGTCGCATCGGCGAGGTGCTCGTGGAGAAGTCGGGTGGCCATCCGGATCTCGACCAGGCTGCCACCGAGGCGGTCCGAGCCTGGCGCTTCGATCCCGCGCGTCGAGGCACGGAGCCGGTCGCCATGTGGGTATTGCTCCCCGTCGAGTTCCGGCTCAAGTGATCTCATCACCCGAGATGAGGCGACCTGGCACATGCCCATCCTTCTGATCGTTCCCCTGGTCGCGTCGGCGGCCGTCCTCGTCGCAGCCGTCGCGGCGTCGGCCCAGAGCCAGCCCACCCCTCCGCAGCTCAGCCCGGTGGTCGTCGAATCGAGCACGCTGCCGGACGAGCGCACCCAGACCCTGGAGCAGGCGCGCGAGGAGATCGACCGCACGCCGGGCGGTGTCGAGATCGTGCCGCAGAAGACCATCCAGGAATCGCGCGGCGCGAACCTCAAGGACGTGCTCGACTTCGTGCCCGGCGTGCTGATCCGGCCGCGCTTCGGCGCCGCCGACGAGAGTCAGTTCTCGATCCGGGGCTCGAGCCTGCGCAACAACTTCCACCAGCGCGGGATCAACATCCTCATCGACGGCTTCCCGTACGGCAACGCCGATGGCTTCAGCGATTTCGAATCGCTCGAGCTGCAGGCCACGAAGTACATCGAGGTCTTCAAGGGGGCCAACGCGCTCCGCTTCGGCGGCAACACCCTGGGCGGCGCGATCAACCTCGTCACCAAGACCGGCCGGGACGCCGGCCTCGTCGAGAGCTTCGTCGAGGGCGGGTCGTACGGCTTCTTCAAGGGCTACGTCGGCACCGGTCAGGTGTACGGGCCCTTCGATCTCTACGCGAGCTTTAGCGACACCGAATTGCAGGGCTACCGGGACCACAGCGAGCAGACGCGCTACCGCGCCTACGGCACCGCCGGCTACCAGTTCTCCAACGGGGCCACGCTGCGATTCGACCTGGGCTTCGTGCACAACGACGAGCAGCTGCCGGGCGCCCTGACCCCGGAGCAGTTCCGGCAGAACCCGCAGCAGCAGCAGCCGGCGACCCGGTTCGCCAAGGAGGCGCGGCGCTACGACTACACCCGGGGCGCGGTGACCTTCCGCACGCCCATCGGCCCGGATCAGGCGTTCGAGTGGTCGACCCAGCTCAACTATCAGGACCTGGACCACCCGCTGTCGTTCGCAGTCATCGACCAGACGACCTACGCCTACAGCACCGAGCTGCGCTATCTGCTGGCCGCGCCCCTGTTCGGCCGCGGCAACCGCTTCACCGCCGGCTTCCAGTTCTTCGGCACCAACCAGAACGACGTCCAGTTCCAGAACATCAACGGCGATCGGGGCGCGCTGATCAAGAACCAGGTCAACATCACCAACACGTTCGGCATCTACGCCGAGGACCAGTTCGACGTGGTGCCCACGGTGGCCCTCGTGGCCGGCGGACGGCTTCAGGTCACCGACGACCAGGTGCGCGACCGCTTCCTGTCCGACGGCAACCAGTCGGACTCCACCAGCTTCTTCGGCGCCTCCCCCAGGGTGGGCTTCGTCTGGCGGGTCGCGCCGACGATCCAGGTCTTTGGCAACGCCAGCAAGGCGTACGAGCCGCCGCTCATGCTCGAGCTGACCGCGCCCGGCCAGATCGGCGGTGATCTCTCGCAGCTCGAGGCGCAGAAGTCGTGGCAGTTCGAGATCGGCACGCGGGGCAGCTGGCGCGACTGGGTCCGCTGGGACGTCTCGGTCTACGACATCGAACTGTGGGACGAGATCCAGAACGTCAACGTCCAGCCCTTCCCGGGCGCGCCGTTCACGATTCCGCGCTTCCAGAACATTCCGCGCTCGCGCCACACCGGCGTCGAGGTGGGCGCCGACGTGGTGCTCGTGAAAGACATCGCGACGCGCCTCGGGCTCGGCCGGATGGGCGACGCCCTGCGCGCGCGGGTCGCCTACACGTGGTCGCGCTTCGTCTTCGTCAACGATCCGGTGTTCAACAACAACGATCTGCCCGGCGCGCCCGTGAACTTCATCAACACCGAGGTACGCTACGATCACGCCTCGGGCTTCTGGATCGCCCCGAGCGTCGAGATCGTGCCTCAGGGCTACTTCGTCGACAGCGCCAACACCACCCGCACGCCGTC
>DATFWA010000285.1:0-4853 GCA_035259825.1 Candidatus Methylomirabilota bacterium
CGTCGCCGTCGATGGCCCGGAGCATCACCGGGAAGTACGAGGCGGCGCTCGCCCCGATCACGCCGAGCAGGAAGGTGCAGGACCCGAGAAAGGCCGCCAGACCGCTCCCTCGCGATAGCCGGACGAAGACCACGACGATTCCCACCAGCGCGAGTGCGACCGCGAGGACACCCAGCCCGCGGCGGCCCATCCCGGGGAAGAGCGACGGGTTCACCGCATGGCTCGCGCCGGTCACCACCGGCCACAGCACCGCCACCGCGATCCAGAGCCGCCGGGCCATTCGACGGCTGCGCTCGTGAACCGCGCCATCCGTCTTCCACACGAGGAACAGTGCCCCGTGTCCGGCCAGCGCCAGCAGCGCGAAGACACCGGTGAGGATCGTGTACCAGTCGAGGATACCCACCGGCGCCCGCGCGCTGAGATCGGTGAACAGCGGCAGGGAGAACCACCCGTCGGAGTCAAGCGGCACACCCCGCATCAGGTTGCCGAAGGCCGCGCCGAGGAACACCGCGAGAAGCGTGCTCGCGGCCGCGAACACGAAATCCCACGCGGCGCGCCAGAGCGGATTGGTCACGTGGCTCCGGAACTCGATCGCGATGCCGCGGCCGAGCAGGCACCAGAGAACGAGGAAGATCGCGAAATAGAAGCCTGAGATTCCCGAGGCGAGCACGCGCGGGAAGGCCAAAAACAGCACACCGCCGCCGGCGAGCAGCCAGACCTCGTTCCCATCCCAGTAGGGGCCGATGGCGGCGAGCACCTGCCGCCGCTCGGAGTCGGTCCGAGCGACGAAGGGCGAGAGGATCCCCGCTCCCAGGTCGAAACCGTCGAGCGCCACGTAGATCGCGAACACCAGCGCGGCGATGACGTACCACAGCTCAAACATGGGCGGCCTCCCGGACCCGCGCGGGCGGGGTGAGCGGGCCCGGGCCGTGGGCGATCTCCCGTCCAATGAGGTAGAGGAAGAGGATGCCGAGCGCCAGGTAGAGCCCGCAGAAGCCCATGAGGGTGAAGAGCACGGTGCCGGAGTGGACCGTGGGGCTGGCCCCCTGGGCGGTCCGGAACAGGCCATAGACGAGCCACGGCTGACGACCCAGCTCGGCGGTCATCCAGCCGACGGTGTTCGCGATGTACGGGAGCGGGAACGCGACCATGAGAATCCACAGCATCGGCCGATTGCCGTCGAGCCGGCCCAGCCACGCGAGGAGGGCCGCGACGAGGGCGATCGCGGTGAGGATGGTGCCGAGCCCGGCCATGATGTGGAAGGCGTAGTAGAGCAGCTCGATATTGTCCGGCCAGACGTCACGCGGGAACGCGTCGAGGCCCTTCACCTCGGCGTGGAACGTCCCGTATGCCAGGAACGAGAGCACCCACGGGATGACTACCGGATTGTCCAGCCGGCGCTCCGCGACGTTCGGTTGGCCGATGATCACCAGGCCGGCGCGCGGAGCGCTCTCGAAGCGACCCTCCATGGCGGCCAGCGCCACGGGCTGATGCAGGGCCACCATCTTCGCCTGCCGGTCGCCGGTGAACGCGACGAGCAGGCTCGCGACCAGGCCCGCCCCGACCCCGAGCCGGAGGAAGAGCCGGGCGGTCGCCTGATGTCGCCCGGCCAGGGTGTAGTAGGCGCCGACCGCCGCCACGACGAATGCGCCGGTGACCACCGCGGCGACCATGTTGTGCGCGTACTGGACGAGCGCCCACGGATTCAGCACGAACGCCTGGAAGTCTACGAGGTGGAGCGTCCCGTCCGCGGCGACTCCGTGGCCCACCGGGCGCTGCATGAACGCGTTCGTGGCGATGATGAAGTAGCCGGAGATCCAGCTGCCCACGAACAGGGCCACCGCGGCGAAGAAGTGGCCGACTCGCGAGAGCCGCCGTTCGCCCCAGATGAGGAGCGACAGGAAGCTGGATTCCAGGAAGAACGCGAAGAGCCCCTCCATCGCGAGCGTCTGGCCGATCACACTGCCCGCGTAACGGCTGAACTTGGCCCAATTGGTGCCGAACTGGAACTCCATGGGGATGCCGGTGACCACGCCCACCGCGAAATTGATGCCGAAGATCCGGATCCAGAAGCGGGCGGCGTCGTTCCAGCGCTCCCCGTCCCGCGCGAGCCCCCTCGCCTTCATGATGACGATCAGCAGGGCCAGCCCCATGGTGAGCTGGGGGAACAGGTAGTGATAGATGATGGTGAATGCGAATTGGATGCGGTGGAAGACGAGGGCGTCAGCCATCTCGCTTACCCTCCCTCGCCGGCACTACTCTTCCTCCCAGTCCGTCCAGTCGACGCGGTGAGCCGACCGATAGACCGTCACCGCCTCGCCCACCGTCGCGAAGAACCGCTCGCCGCCGAAACGGGCGAAGAGGCCGAACCGCTTCAACTTGTCCTTCACCGGGTCCTTCATCTCCGCGAAACACAGCGTGACGCCCGCCGCGTGCAGCGTATCATCCAGCTCGGCCACGATGTCGGCTGCGGTCACGTCCACGCTCGTCACCGGTTCGGCCGCCACCACGCACCACCGCACCGGGCCCGCGACGGTCGTCAGCGCGGCGAGCACCCGCTCCCGAAACAACTCCGCATTCGCGAAGAATAGCGGCGCATCCCAGCGAAACAGCACGAGACCGGGGATCATCCGTGCCCCGGGATAGCGCGTGACGTCGTGATAGCCCTTCACCCGGTCCACCCGCCCCAGCACCGCCGAGTGCGGCCGCCACCCGTCCCACAAGAACTCGATCACCGCGATCACGAGAGCGATCCCGATCCCCGGGATCGCCCCGAACGTCGCGACCCCGGCGAAGCACACCATCGACAGCCAGAACTCCCAGCGCTGGATGCGATGGATCCGGCGGAGATCGGCGAATTCGAACATCCCGACCGCGGCGGCGATCACGACCGCGGCCAGCGCCGTGCTCGGCAGGTCCCTCAGCAGGCCGGGCGCCAGCACCAGCAACAGCGCGATGGACAGCGCGCCCACCACTCCGGTCAGCTGGGTCTTCGCCCCGGCGGCCTCGGCCACCGGAGTTCGTGAGGCGCTGCTGCTGATCGGAAATCCCTGGAAGAGGCCCGCGGCGAGGTTCGCGACGCCGAGTCCCACCATCTCCTGGTTGGGGTCGACGGGCGCTCGGAGCCGCGCGGCGTAGGTTCGCGAGAGCACGCTCGTGTCCGCGAAGGAGACCAGCGCCACCTCGATCCCGCCGATCACCACCGGGAGGAGATCGTCCAGGCCGATCAGCGGGAGCCTGGGCGATGGCAAGCCCTGCGGCATCGTGCCGAGCACCGCGAGGCCCCCGCGTCGGCCGAGATCGAGCAGCGAGACCGTGACCGTGGCGCCGGCCACGGCCAGCAGCATGCCGGGTACGCGCGGAAACCGCTTGAGCGCCAGGATGGTACCGAGCGTGGCGGCCCCGATCACGAGCGCCACCACGTTCGTCCGGCCGTCGAGCACTGCGCTCACGATCGACCACGCGTCGCGCAGCGGCCCTCGCGCGTCGATCGAGAACCCGAGCAGCTTCGGCGTCTGGCTCAGTAACACGGTCAGCGCGATCCCGTTCATGTACCCGTAGCGAATCGGCTTCGAGAGGAGCTCGGTGATGAAGCCGAGACGCGCAACGCCGGCCACGATGCAGACGACCCCCGACACCAGGGCCATCGCGCCGGCCAGGGCGACCGCTCTCGAGGGATCGCCTCCGGACAGCGGCAGGACGGTCGCGAGGATCACCGCGGCGAGCGCGGAATCGGGTCCCAGAACGAGGATGCGGCTCGGTCCGAACAGCGCGTAGGCGAGCAGCGGCACGATCGTCGCGTAGAGACCGTGGATGCCGGGCACGCCCGACGCCTCCGCGTAGGCGATGCCGACCGGTACTAGCA
Organism: Candidatus Methylomirabilota bacterium; assembly: GCA_035259825.1. Classification (GTDB taxonomy): domain Bacteria; phylum Methylomirabilota; class Methylomirabilia; order Rokubacteriales; family CSP1-6; genus CAMLFJ01. The sequence goes on from DATFWA010000285.1 coordinate 3,866, forward strand.
TCGTGGTGAGCACGACACCCGCGACCACGTCGCGGCCCAGCCAGGTCGGGTCGTAGGTGCGGAGGACCCGAAGACCGGGGAGCCAGCGGGCCGGCCCGGCTTCCGGTCCGGGGGCCGGGCGCCCCGGGAAGGGTCGGCCGGCGCCGGCCACTCTCCCGGGATCGGGACCGGACAGCTCAGTCATCGGTATCCATCATGACGTGCTCGCGCGTGTCCCACGGCGAAGCGCCGTCAGTTATACACCGAGTCGGCGACGAATCGCTCGCGCTCGGCCGCGGTGGGAACCCGGCACGTGTCCAGCTTCCCGAACCAGCGATAGCGACGCGCGGCAACGTGCTCGTAGACCAGATCGCGGAACGGCGGCGGCACGAGCACCAGCGGCCACAGCGCGGCCCAGGGCAAGCCGAGGCGGCGAAGGATGTGCAGCACCGCCGTCGAGTAGCGATAGCACCGGCCGTCGGCGATCAGCACCATCGAGTCGCTGTAGTCGGAGGGCAGCCGATGCCGCGCCAGCGCGGCCTGCCCCGCGGCCGACTGCAGGGCGGCGAACCGGAACACGGCTCGGCGATCGTGGGCCAGCACGAAATCGACGGCACGACTGCAGAGCCCACACACCCCGTCGAAGAGCAGCACGGGGTGCGCCGATGGCTCACGGACTCGGGTGGCCGCGATGCGCTCGACGACGGACCGCCCGGCGGCCAGCGCCACGAGGACGCAGGGCGCCAGCATAGCCACGGAGTGCCGGCCCACGTGGCCACCCACGGAGCCCAGCAACAGGACCACCGGATTGTCGATGGCCCCGTACACGATCGTCAGCACGACCCCGGCCACCACGATGGCCCATCCCCTTGCACGCGATAGGACCGCCAGCCAGTCAGGGATAGCCTGCAACGGCCGCCAACGGGCGAAGACTCGCGACCAGTCCACGAACATCGCGTAGGTCACCACGTTCGCGTAGAAGGCGATCTCCATCGTGAAGTAGATCGCC
>DATFWA010000286.1:0-4764 GCA_035259825.1 Candidatus Methylomirabilota bacterium
CACCGGGGACCGCCGGACCTGCTCGATGGCCTGGGCCACCGAGAGGTGCTCCGGCACCGCGAGCATGTCGGTGGTCATGAGGCGGCCGGCGGTCTTCTCCCGGTATTCGAGGAGCTCCTGGACCTCCTCGGACTTCTCCTCCTTCATCAGGTCGAGGACCTTCTCGACCTGCTCCGCGGGCAACTCCTCGAGGATCTGGGCCGCGTCGTCGGGCCGCATTCGATCGAGGATGCTCGAGATCTCGCCCTCGTCGAGGGCGCGCACCAGCTCGTAGAGCGGCTGGTCGTCGAGCTCGGCCAGCACCGCGCCGGCCGACTCGCGCCCGAGCAGCCGGAAGAGCGTCACCTGGTCGGGGAGGGCGAGGTCCCGGAGCGCCGCCGCGATGTCGGCGGCGTGGGCGTCCTCGAGCACCTGGCTCAGCCGCTCGCGCCGCCCCGACTCCAGGAGATCCCGGACGGTATCGGTGAGCCGGGCCGCCTCGGCCATGACCTGCTCTATCTGTTACGCCGAGAGGGTCGAGCTCGGGCCCTGAGGTGGGCGGGGGGTGGTGACTGCGGGCTTGGTCGCGATGAGCTGCGCGACCTGGTTCTCCAGCTGACGGATCCTGAACCGCATCCGCATGACCTTGACCAGCCCGCTCAGCGAAGCGAACGTGACGCCGACCAGGAGGGACAGCAGGATCACCAGCGCGAGCGGCATGCCGGTCACGCTCCAGGTCAGGAACGAGATCTCGACCGGAGCGCGATTCTGGAGAGCGAACACGGTGGCCGCGCTCCCGAGCAGCGCCATCAGCAGGTAGATGAAAATCATGGCTGGGAGCCCTCCGCCGGCTTCCCGGCTCCGAGCGCGCGCAGGAAACGCTCGACGATGCGATCCTGGCAGACGCCGTTGCCTGCCGCCTCGCCCGCGGTGCGGCCGAGCTTCTGCACGGGGAAGATGGCCTTGGCCATGGTCCGGTGCCCGCCGCCAACGCCCAGGTCGCCGAAGGCGGCACGGGTCACGTCCCCCGCGCTCTTCACGTAGCCGACGTTCCGCACGGAGACGTGCACCTCGTCGCCCACGATGCCCGACACCACCGACCACTGCACTCCCTCGGCCTGCAGGCCGAAATCGGCGAACTGCGGGATCAGGTCGACGGTGGAGACGCGGCCCAGGTGCGAGAAGAACACGCCCTGCACCACGCGGCGCTTGGAGAGTCCCTGGGCGAGGACATCCAGGGCTTCATGGGAGAGCTCGGGCCGCTCGATGCGTCGGAGGGCGTTGTGATTGGCGAGCAGGTAAAGATACGAGAAGGCCTCGAGATCGGCCTTGGTCCCGCCGCGCTCCAGCCCGAGCGTGTCGGACTTGATGCCGTAGAGGAGCGCGGTGGCCAGCCGCTGCGTGATCTTGATGTCGGCGGCCCGCAGGTACTCGACCAGGATCGTGGAGGTCGCCCCGTAGGACGGCCGCACGTCCTTGATGCGCGCGTCGATCGGGTGCTCCACCGGGTGATGATCGATCACCAGATCCACCTGCTCGAAGCGCTCTTCCAGGAACGACGGCTGCACGTCCACCATCGCGACCCGGTCGAACTGGGCCAGGTCGTCGGCGCCGATCTCCTCGACCTCGATCTCGAGGATTTTGCACATCGCCACGTTTTCGGGGCGGGTGATGGTGCCGAACGTGCACATCGGGGCCGAGGGGCGGGTGCGGCCGAGCAGGGTCTTGAGCGCGAGCGCGGAGGCGATGGCGTCGGGGTCGGGGTCGTCCTGCATCAGGATCAGCACGCGCTCGGCGTCGTAGAAGTGGGCGCGCAACCGGTCGGCGCGAACCCGCTGGGCCGCGCGGTCCACCGCGGGCTGAATGATGCGCTCGCCGAAGGCCGAGAGCGGCACCACGGTGGCCCCCGACATCGGCCGGTCGTCGTCTCGCAGCACGAGGAGAGGGGAATCGGGCGCGGCGTCCTTGACCGCGGCGGCCACCCGCCCGAGCTGGCCGGCCGGGGCGGCCACCACCACCGGGCCGCGGCCGCCCTTCAGCGCGTCGTGGAGGAACTCCGGATCCGTCACCTTGCCCGCGAGGGCGCGGTCCCCGTGCCGGCCGAGCCGCGCGCGCAGGCTCGCCCGCGGAACCAGGTACAGCGGCCGCTCGCCCGGAAAAGCGGCGGCCGCGACCATGTGTTCGAGGAGGTCATCCGGACAGATCAGAACCGGTCGCATCGTCGGCCTATTCTCAGCCTACCCCCCGGGAAGGCCAAGTGAAAACCCCGTCTAGCGGCGGCCTCCTCGATAGGCCGCGCGTCCGGCCTGGACGCCGGCCTTCAGGCCGCGGGTGAGCAGCGAGACCTCGCGGCTCATCTTCTTCTGCGATTCGTCGAGGGTCTTGCCGAGACGGTCGAGCGAGACCTTGACGCTGACCCGCGCTTGTGCGATCTGCCGCGTGGCCTCGGCGCGAGAGCGCGCGCTCAGGAGACGGCGGCCCAGGCGGGTCACCGAATCCGTGAGGCCCGCCTGCGCCCGGGCGACGTGTCGAGCCATCGCCTTCTCGATGCCCGCGAGCTTCACGCGCGTGAGGCCGCCGCGCGCGGCGGTGCTGCGCACCCGCGCGAGATCGGCCTCGACCTGAGCCAGGCGAGCCTCGAGCTGCTTGATCTTGGCCGGCATTCGAGCCGCGGGCGCCCTGCGTCGCTCGGTCATGGCGTCTCCTCCGGCCAGCAGTATACGCTGGCCGAGCCACACGAGGCTTGGCCTGGAACGGCCGCGATGTACACTTGGCCGTGGCCGCCGAGTCCATCTTCTTTCGAGACCTCGCCTTCGTGTTCCTGGCCGCGGTGGCGGGCGGCGCACTCGCGCGTCTCGCCGGCCAGCCGCTCATCCTCGGCTACCTGCTGGGCGGCATCCTGATCAGCCCGCTCACGCTGGGGCCGTCGGTGTCGGACCTCCACACCTTCGAGCTGTTCGCCGAGATCGGGGCCATCCTGCTGATGTTCTCGGTCGGGATCGAGTTCTCGCTGCGCGATCTCCTGCGCGTGAAGTGGGTGGCGCTGCTGGGCGGCCCGCTCGGCATCGTACTGTCGGTGACGCTGGGACTTGGCTTCGCGTGGATCCTGGGCTGGCCCCTGCTTCAGGGCGCGATCGTGGGCATCGTGATCTCGGTGGCCAGCACCATGGTCCTGGCTCGCCTGCTCATCGATCGCGGTGAGCTACACTCGCGCCACGGGCGGGTGATGATCGGCATCACCCTCGTCGAGGATCTGGCGGTGGTGATCCTGATCGTCCTGATCCCGTCGCTCGGCTCCCTCGAGCCCGATCGGCTGCTTGCCATCGCGAGCAGCCTGGGCAAGGCACTGCTGATCCTGGTCCCCGCCGGCTTCGTGGCGGCCCGGATCATCCCGCCCTTGATGACCCGGGCGGCCCGGATGCACAGCGACGAGATGTTCCTGCTGGTCGCGCTCGCGGTCGGCCTCGGGACCGCCGCGCTCACCCAGGCCGCCGGTCGCTCGCTGGCTCTCGGGGCGTTCCTGGCCGGTCTCATCATCAACGGGTCCGACTATGCCCACGAGACCCTCGCGCGCCTCCTGCCGCTCCGGGACGTCTTCGTGGCGATGTTCTTCGTCACCATCGGCGCCCTCATGGATCCGACCAGCCTGATCAACAACACCCGCTGCTCGCCACGATGGTGTTGCTCGTAGTGGCCGGAAAGCTGGTGCTGTGGACGCAGGTGGTCTGGCTCTTTCGCCAGCCGCTCTGGACCGCGCTCCAGGTGGGCGTGGGCCTCACCCAGATCGGCGAGTTCTCGTTCATCCTGGTGCAGGTCGCACGGCAATCCGGTCACGTCGGCGACGACGTCTACAACGCCACCCTCGCCACCGCCCTGATCACGATCCTCATCAACGCGGCGCTGGCGCGCACCGCCTCCGCGTGGATCGCCCGGCTGCGCGGCGTGCAGGAGGGCCGCGTGCCGGACGGTCTCGGGCACGAGCGTGAGGCCGCAGAGCACGTGGTGCTCTGTGGCTTCGGCCGGGTGGGCAGCGCGGTGGGTGAGGCGATGGAGACCTTCAACATCCCGTTCGTGGTGATCGAGCGCGATCCCGACATCGTGCGCGGCCTGCGCTCGCGGCACGTCTCGTGTCTCTTCGGTGATGCCGCGCTGTCCCGGATCCTCGAGGAAGCCGGCGCAGCGCGCGCCGCGATGGTAGTAGTGGCGCTGCCCGAGATGGATCGGGCGAACCTGGTTGTGCGCGGCGTGCGGGCCCTGAGCCCGCAGGTGCCCATCCTGGCCAGGGCGCACGAGGCGGCCGGACGTGACGGGCTGGCCCGCGCGGGCGCCACCGAGGTGATCGAGCCCGAGCTGGAGGCGGCGGCCACCTTGATCCGGCACGCGCTCCGCGGCCTCGCCCTGCCGCAGCCGACCGTGCTCGACTACCTGGCGCGCTTCCGCGCCGCCATGAATCCGGTGGCGACCCGGACGCCCGAGCGACTCGGCGCCGAGGGGACGCTGCCCGAGATCCACGAAGTCGCTCTCGGCGCGGCTGCCCTCGCCGATCGTTCCCTCGGCGAGGCTCGCGTGCGCGAGCGCCTCGGGGTCACCGTGGTCTCGATCGAGCGGCCGGGTGGGGAGACGCTGGTGAATCCGTCCGCCGAGACCCGGCTCCGCTCCGGTGACCGCCTGCGCGTCTTCGGACTCCCTGAGCAGATCGACGCATTCCGCGCCGCGGCCGCCCGCGGAGCCTGAGCTGTTCGGCTAGAGCCGGAAGCCGGTCCAGACGGCGAGCAGGAAGGCGAT
>DATFWA010000287.1:0-19523 GCA_035259825.1 Candidatus Methylomirabilota bacterium
TCCTGCCCGAGCGCCGGCGTCCGGCCGCCCGCCGGCGGAAGCCGCCGCGCGCGGCCGCCCGGAAGTCCCGGCGCCGCTGAGCCGGGCTCAGTCCTTGACCGCACCCGCCGACAGACCCTGGATCAGGTGGCGCTGGCCCCACTGGATCTCGTACTGGCCGACCATGAAGAGCAGGCGTCCCTTTCACCGGTGAAAGGTTGGTGATCGACGGTAGTCCTCTACCCGTGTTCCGGGCAAGCCTCACGCCCCGTGCCGGATACTACACCACGGCCGCGTTGACACCTCGAAACCTGGCCGCTAGCATTCCGGACGACCATGATCCTCGATCCGACGCTGTCGATCCGCATCCAGGTGGGGCCGCTCGTCTTCACGGCGATGTGGGAAGAGAGCGCCGCCCCGCGCACGTGCGCCGCCTTTCGCCGTCTGCTGCCCTACCGCCAGCGGATCATCCAGGCGCGCTGGAGCGGCGAGGCGGGCTGGATCCCGCTTGGTGACTTCGACCTCGGGGTAGGCCCCGAGAACGCCACCAGCGAGCCCGCGCCCGGCGCGCTCCTCTTCCACCCCGCGGGAATCAGCGAGACCGAGGTCCTCTTCCCGTACGGAGCCACGCGCTTCGCGAGCGTGAAGGGCCCGCTGTCCGGCAACCACTTCCTCACGATCGTCGGCGGCCGCGAGAAGCTCACGGAGCTCGGACGGCTCCTTTGCTGGGCGGGCGCCCAGCCCATCACCTTCGAGGCGTAGCCGGCCCCGCGCCCGCGCTCTCGGTCCGCGGCTGCCAGGCCTGCACCATCTCCTCGCCGCGCGCCAGCTGCTCCGGCGTCAGTGTGCCCTTAATGGTGTCGCGCGCCTGGCGAGCGGCGTCGGCCTCCTTGCCGAGCAGCCCGCGCGCGGCGAGGCTGAACCACTGATACGCGAGCACCGGATCGCGCTCGACCCCCTGGCCATTGGCGTAGCGCACACCGAGGTTGAACTGCGCGAAGGGCACGCCCTGGTCCGCCGCGCGCCGGTACCACCTCGCGGCCTCCTCGAAGTCTTGCGGCACGCCGTCTCCGTTGGCCAGACGCAACGCGAGCTGGTACTGGGCGGGAGGCAGCCCCTGCTCGGCGGCCTTGCGGTACCACCGCGTCGCCTCCACCGGATCCCGCGGCACGCCTTCCCCGCTGGCGTAGCGCGCGCCCAGCTCGTACTGGGCCTGCACCGATCCGCGCTCCGCGGCGCCGCGCAGCTGCCGCGTCTCGCGCGAGCCCGTGGGCCCGGTCAGGCGTCCCTCCGCCCGGAGCTGGTCGAGCGCGGCCCGCGCGGCCTGGTTGCCGCCCTCGGCGGCGCGGGCGTACCACTCGGCCGCCTGCGCGTCATCGCGCTCCACCCCGCGGCCATAGGCGTAGAGGAAGCCCAGGCGGAACTCCGCGTGGACGTCACCCTGCTGGGCGGCACGGCGGTACCAGTCGATGGCGGCGGCCGGATCGGCGGGACGGCCATGCCCGCGCTCCAGCATGAAGCCCACCATGAACTGCGCGGCTGGATCCCCGTACTCGGCGAGCGGCAGCCATTCGAGGTAGGCCGAGTCGTAGTCCCCGCGATCATAGGCCCGGCGGCCGTCGTCGAAGCCGGCCCCGGCGAGGCCGGCGCCCAGCAAGACCGGGAGCGCGACCAGGGAGAGGAGAGCGAGCGGTCGGTTTAGCGCCAGCGCACCTGCACCTTGATCTTCGGGTACTCGGGCTCACGCCCTTCCACGTCGACGATGCGCAGGATGCCGTCGGCCGACTCGAGCAGCAGGTTGTTGTTGGAGAATCCCACGAGCTTGCCCCACGCCCGCGGCACGCCGACGTCGTACTTGGCCGGGGTCTCGGCGATCGCCACCGACGAGGGCAGGGGGGAGGACCAGAGGTTGACTGCGATCGCCACCAGACTCACGGCGATGACGGTGAGCACACCCTTGAGGTAACGATCCACGCGCATACGCTCGTCCTCCTTGGCCGCGGCCGCGGGCCGAGCTCGGCTAGAGCAGCCCGGGAACGAAAGCGTCGCGGCCCCGCACGTAGGTCGCCTGCCGCTGGGCCGCGTTGCGGTTGATCAGTGGGCGCATGTACATGGGATGCGTCGCGCAGCGGACCTCGTGCTCCAGCTCGGAGAGCTGCTTGCCGCTGTCGGGATCCGTGATCACCTGGAACCGGTACTGATACGGGTTGCTCTCCTCGGTGACGAGCCCGCGCTCCTTCAGCCACTCGTGCGGGCCGGAGAAGTCGGCGATGTACACCGCGATGTGATGGCCGTCGTAGGGAGCGATCGGCCCGTCGGTCTCGCGGAACACCACCTCCTGATGGAGCCCCATGCTCACGTGAGCGGCCGCGGAGCCATTGTCCTGGCTCACCGTCGCGGCGGCGCGGAACGCCTTCTGATAGAAGCGCACGATTCCGGCGACGGCACCTCGGGCGACCGGCACTTCCACGCGCCCGATCCCGAGCGTCATCTCACCCCACTCCGGCCCGGGCCCGACGCAGCGGAACTGGTTCCCCCACGGGCAGGTCACGGCCACGTGCTTGTCGCGTACCTCGAAAGCGAACCTGGTGGCAGCCAGGGCCTCGCGCACCGACGACAGACGCCGCGTGAGCGCATCGAGATCGGGCACCACCAGCTCGACGTGTCCCTGCAGCACCTGCGGCTTGGCGGTGGGCAGGTGGAACTGGGTCTGCCCCGCGTTGGCCCACATGTTGTCCACGCTGACCATCAGGTAGGGATCGCGCGTGAGCCCGATCCCTGCGATGTAGAACAGCGTGGCCGCCTGCTGGTCCGGCACGCGGACGTTGACGTGCTCCAGCAGAATGATGTTGCCGAGGTCCTGCTCCCGCCGATCGTAGGTCATCGCCGCCATGGCCGCGGGCCCTCCCCAGCCCCGCGGGCAAGCATACTACCTCAGCGAGCGAGCCGCACTCCGGCATTCCGGGTGCGGTCCGGCTGGCCCTGAGCCAGCCAGCGCCCGATCTGGATCAGGCCCACGCCGACCCGTCGCGACAGCGACGGACGCGCCTGGCGGCCCGTCGCCAGCAGCGCCAGCCGAGCGCCGCGCTCGCGCAGGTCGGCGAGTCGCTGCGCGACGATCACCTCCATCACGTAGTCGCTGAGATCCATCGCGATCCTCCCGTTCACGCCGCGCGGGTGAGCCGGTCGTTCGTCCGGCTCGATCCGAGCGTTGCCGGCCGACGCAGTGGCCGGATCTCCTGCGGGATCAGGACGAGACGCACCCGCGGAGTCTCCTGCCGATCGAGCCGACGAAACAGGTCGTGCGTGATCCGGCTGATGGCACCGACGAGGCCTTCGCGCTGCAGGGGCAGGCGAACCGAGACGGTCCAGCGGCCGGTCCAGCCTCGTTGCACCTCGGGCGCAGCCACCGCCCCCAGCTCGCGGTGGATCGCCTCGGTCAGCGCGATCTGCCGGGCCATGCGCACATTTCGCGCGAGCTCCACGCGGCTCGAGAATGCCAGCAGGGCCCACACGGCCAGGAAAGGAACCAACGCGATCATGATCGCAATCTCCGTGTCCAGACTCATCGTGTCCTCCTCGGTTTCCATCGTTCACCGAGTGAGACACCAGGTCCCGCGAGGTGTGAAACCGCAGCGGGCGATCGCGTGGGGTCAGGCGGGAAGCGGATGCAGATCGGGCCGACAGCTGGTGCAGGGCGCGAATCCGGCGGCCTCGGCGCGCTCGCGCGTGCCGAACAACGTGAGGACCGACAGCGGCTGTGACGACAACGAGCCGCACGTCGGCACGCAGTACTCGCGCTCGCCGTTCATCAGCGTGTACATCGCTTCCCGACGGACGAGGAAGTCGTCGTGCACCGCCACCGTGCGAACGCCCTCGACCGCGAGCAGCCGCTGCTTCAGCTCGACGCGCTTGCCTGCGTACCCGGTGAGCGCGCCGGTGCTACCGATGACCCGGTGACACGGGATCACGATCGGCAGCGGGTTCCAGCGGAGCGCCTGCGCCACCGGCCGTACCGCCGAGGGCTCGCCGATGCGCGCCGCGATGCCCGCGTAGGACGTGACCCCGCCGTAGGGCAAGCCCGCGGTCGCTTCCAGCACCCGTCGCTGAAAGTCGCTGCGCATCCGACGAAGATCGAGTGGCCAGTCCAGCCGCGCCCGCCGGCCCTCGAGGTACTCTGTGAGCTCGGTCCACAGGCCCTCGGTGGCGCCGCGATCCTCGATGGCCTCCTCCCCGAGCAGGCGGCGCACGCGCGCGGTGAGGGAACCCTCGGCCGAGAGGTACTGCACGAGGGCCACGCCCTGCTCCGAGCGGCCGATCAGCATCGGGCCCAGCGGCGACGAGAAGATCCCGAAGCTCAGCATGCGCGAGCGCAGATCGGCCAGGCTCGCGCCGAGCTGTGCGCGGGCCAGCGTCGGGTCGTCCCCGACCATCGACACTCCCCGAAGCGAGTGGACCATGCCCTCGACCGTCCGGTAGTGACCCAGCTCACGCCGGCAGGCGCCGCAGCCCGCGACGTGATCCTCCACGCGCTCGACGGCGCCCGCGTCCGCTTCGCCGGAGGCCACCGCCAGGAGGTGCGGCTCGATCTCGCGGCAGGACGCCGGCAGCTTGCTCATGTCTGGGGCTCCGTTCCGATCGCGAGATGTCCATCGAGCCCTTTCCGGATCTTCCGGAGGGCTTGGAAGACGTGGGCGCGGGCGCTCTCCTCCGAGCACCGCAGGCTCGTCCCGATCTCCGCGTATTCGAGCTCGTGCATCTTCCTCATGATGAACGCCAGCCTCTGCTTGTGGGGGAGCCCGTCGATCACGTGCTCGATCCGGGCTCGCGCCTCTCCGGCCAGCGCCTCACCTGCCGGATTCGGGCCCACCGACCGCAACGGCATCTCCTGCGCCGCTGCGGCATAAGCTTTCCGCCGCCGCGACTGTGCCCGGAAGTGATTCCGCCCGAGATTCGTCGCGATCGCGAACAGCCAGGCCCGAACATTGGCGCCACTCGGCAGGGCGCGGTACGCCCTGAACGCCCGGAGGAAGGTCTCCTGCGACAGATCGTCGGCATCGCTCGCGCGCGCCGTGATCCGCAGCAGGTAGCGCCTTATCTCCGCGTGATGGGCTCCCACCACCGCCTCGAAGGCATCCTCTGCCATCACCCTGCCCGTTGAGACCCCGGACCCGGCCGGCTGTGAAAGCAGTCCAGCCATCGCTCTATGTCCGCACCGGAACGTGCGTCTTCTCGGCCGCCTCCTCCTGCTGCTCGCGCACGAACCGCATCGCCACGACTGTGGCGACGGCCAGGCTCATCGCCAGGGACACCAGCAGCGTGGCGCCAAGGGTCAGGAGGACCGCGCGCTGGGATTCCAGGATGGCCTTCACCGAGCCGAGGAGCACCAGGTTGACCCGGAGCGTCGGCATCACTGCCTGGGTAGCCAGCCAGTCGCCGTCGTCCATCTCGACGATTCCGGCGGTGTTCCGTCGCGACAGCTCCCGGACGATCGGATGCCCCTTCCAGTCGGCCTGGGTGATCTGCCGCGTCTGCGAATCCAGGTAGATCGCGCGACCGTCGGTGTCGATCATCACCAGCCGGCCGCCAGGCCCGGCGGCCGCCTGTTCGATGGCCTCGATGGAGCCCTGCAGGGGAATGCTCCCGAGCAGGTAGGCGACGGTCTGCCGATCGATCTTGATGGGCACCGCCGCCCCCACGATGAAGTCACGGCTTGCACGCCCGAAGATGATGCCGGAGATGGCAGGCCGCTGTGTGCGGATCGCCTCCTGCAGGAGCGGGCGGTCGGCGTATCGCAGATCGAGGTTGGAGGTGCCGTCGGGACCGATCAGTGGGCTGAACGCGAGCGGCCGTCCGTCCGGCGTCACCACGAACAGGGTGGGCATCTGCAGCGTCGCGCGCATCGTGTCCAGCTCGCGCTGCAGCGCACGCGGCTCGTGCGAGGCCCAGCTCTGGGCCAGATGGGCCGCGAGCGGCCCCAGCGCATCGAGCCGATCGCGCACCTGCGCGTCGGCGAGACGGGCGAGCACTCGCACCGTCTCCTGGCGCTGGGCCCGCGCGTCCGCCAGCGCCTGCGGCTTCAGTCGCGTGGTCCACGCCAGACCCACCACCATGAGCGCCAGGAAGGACACCAGCGCCCAGGTCGAGCCGAGGAAGATCACGTGTGGCCAGTGAATTCTGCCCATCGGCCCCCTCATGGACCGTGATGATACCCCGCTTGACAGGACCCCGCCCCCGCCTCATCATCGGCCGCGCAGCGCCCGGGACCGCGGAGGCCTCCTCATGACCGACGGCGTCAAGATCGACACGGTGCGATCCGGCTCGAGCGGGGTGCTGGGCCGCTCGCTGAACAGCGCCCGCCACCAGCACTTCGTGCTGGACTCGCCCTCCGGGCCGAACGAGGCGATCACCAACGGCGAGGCATTCCTGGCCGGCATCTCCTCGTGCGGCGTCACCCTCATCGAGAAACATGCCCACGACACCGGCGTCCCGCTCCAGAGCATGGAGGTGGTGATCGAGGGGATCCGAAACAACGCGGCGCCCAATCGGTTCCAATCCATCCACGTGAAGTTCGCTCTGCGCGGAGTCGACCAGGGCACCGCCCGGTCGCTGGTGGAGACGTGGCAAGATCGATGACCGCTGTACCGCACGGTCGCGGTCGCGACCGAGGTCTCCGTGGACGTCACCGCCGTTCCCGCATGACCCGTGATCTCTCACCCTGAAGCCCCTCACCCGGCCCGCTCCCGTATCGGGAGGGGAGAGCAAGGAGATCGCCGTGAAAGCCGCTGTTCTCTATAAGGCCAATCAGCCCCTCGAGGTCGTGGAGCTCACGCAGGAAGGCCCCAAGGTCGGTGAGGCCCGGGTCAAGGTCAAGGCCGCTGGCATCTGCCACAGCGACTGGCACATCATGAACGGGGACTGGACACCGCCGCTGCCGATGGTGCTGGGACACGAAGCGGCCGGCATCGTCGAGGAGGTGGGACCGGGCGTCACCAACGTGAAGCCGGGCGACCACATCATCTTCTCGTTCCGGCCGCACTGCGGGCGCTGCCTCTACTGCTCGATGGGCCGGTCCATCCTCTGCGACGGCCACACCTCGCCGCGCTGGGGCATGCTCGATGGCACTTATCGCCTGAAGCGGAACGGGCAGGACATCCACCAGATGGCCCGCATCGGCACCTTCTCGGAGCAAGTGGTGTGCCCGGCCGAGATGCTGGTGCCGATCCGCAAGGAGATGCCGTGGCCTCAGGCCGCCCTGATGGGCTGCTGCGTGCCCACCGGAGTGGGCGCGGTCACCCGCTGCGCGGAGGTCGAGGCGGGCGCCTCCGTCCTCGTCATCGGCTGCGGGGGCGTGGGGTTGAACGTGGTGCAAGGCGCGCGACTCGCCGGCGCCTCCGTCATCCTGGCCGCCGACCTGCTCGACAGCAAGCTCACCTACGCCAAGGACTTCGGCGCCACGCACACCGTCAACGCGAAGAGCGAAAACGTGGTGGACCGGGCGCGCGAGCTCACCCAGGGACGCGGGGTGGACTACGCGTTCGACGCCATTGGCGGTGAAGCCACCACCCTGCAGATAGTGGACGCCATCCGTCCCGGTGGCACCGCGGTCATCGTGGGCATGGCCGCGCTCAACGTGCGCGCGCCGATCACGCCGTACAACATGGCGCTCCAGGAGAAGGCCATCAAGGGCACGATGTACGGCTCGGTGCGGCCGAATACCGACTTCCCGAAGCTGGTGGATCTCTACCTCGACGGCCGCCTCAAGATCGACGAGCTGATCAGCCGCACCTACAAGCTGGAGGACATCAACGAGGGCTTCACCGCCCTCCGCACCGGGCAGGTCGCCCGGGGCGTGGTCGTGTTCAACTGAGCGCGCGCTCCCTTCTGCAGCGGCTGCTCTCGCGGTCGCTCGGGCGGTGGCTCAACCCCCGCCCCCGCGGCCCGATCGCGCCGCCCGCCCCGCTGGAGACGGTCCTGGTGGGCGACGACTCGCCCGCGGCGCTCGCCCGTCTCCTGTGCGGGCGGGACAACCCGGCGCGAGAGGCGGCCCTGCCGCGCTACCTGCAGTACCGCGGCATCGCGTTCACGCGGCATCGCTTCACCCGGCCGCAGGGCCGCGGCGACACCTTCGCGGTCGAGCTGGGCGAGGGTCCGCGGGTGCTCGTGCTATGCGCGCACCACGACACGATCCCAGGCAGCCCGGGCGCCAACGACAATGCGGCCGCGGTCGGCATCCTGCTGCACCTGATCCCGCGACTGCCCTCGCGCATCGCGCGCGGCTGGCGCGTGCGTCTGCTCTTCACCGCGGCCGAGGAGCTCGACTATCTGGGCGCGCGGGCCTACGTCGAAGACACCGCGCCAGGCGACGTCGCGGGCGTGCTGAGTCTCGAGCTGTGCGGCATCGGCGACACCGTGGCCCTGTGGGATGCGGGTGAGGCGACGCCGTTTCTCGGCGGAGTGACCGGGGCGCTCGAGTCCATCGGGCTGGCGCGCGAGATCGGCTACCACGTAGTGGGGCGCATCCCGATGTTCGGCAGCGACCACCGGGCCTTTGCGGCCGCCGGCATCCCGGCGTACGGCTTCACCATCGTGCCGGCGGCCCACGCGGACTCACTGCGCCGCTTCGTGCTGAGCCCGCTCCGCTCCACCGTGCGGAGCCTGATCCGCCGGCCGCCCCCGTTCCACACCTACCACACCAGCGAGGACGCCCTCGAGACGCTCGAGCCGGCCGCCCTCCACCGGGCGGCCGCCGCGCTCACCGCGGTGGTCGCCGGGCTCGATCGGATCCCCGCCGCCTAGCTGAGCGTCGCGACCTTCTTCCGCTCGATCAGCGCGAAATCGATCTGGGCGCCCAGTCCCGGGGCGGTGGGCGCGCGTACCATGCCGTGCGAGTCCACCTCGATGTCGTTGACCAGCCCGTACTTCTGCGCCTCCGCGGGTAGCAGCACCTCGAAGAACTCGCAGTTGCGGATGGCCATGGCCACGTGGAGATTGGCCACGTTGTTGAGCGAGTTGCCACCGTGGTGGATCTCGAAGTTCATGTGGAAGCCCTCGGCCAGGTGGGCCGTCTTCACCAGCGCCGAGATGCCGCCCTTGACCGCCACGTCACCGCGCAGGAAGTCGGTGGCCCGCGCCACGATCCACGGCGCGTAGGCGGTGAAGCCGCCGGGCGCGTACTCGGTGGCGAGGATCGGGATCGACAGGTGCTGCTTGAGCTTGACGTAGTTGTAGAGATCGTCGTCGGCCAGCGGATCCTCGTACCAGTAGTAGCCGAGCCGCTCGATCGCGCGGCCCACCCGGATCGCGGCCGGATAGTCGTAGGCCCAGGTAGAGTCGAGCATCAGCGTGAAGGCGTCGCCCACCATGCGCCGCACCGCTTCGCAGATCTCGATGTCCACCCGGGGATCGGTGGGCGGATGGATCTTGTACGCGGTCCACCCCGACGCCTTGAAGCGCGCCGCCTCCTCCGCGTAGGCCTGCTTCGACGGCAACACCGCTGAGCTGGCGTAGGCGGGCAGCCGCTCGCGATAGGAGCCGAGCAGCCGGTGGATGGGTAGCCCGGCCAGCTTGCCCCCGAGGTCCCACAGCGCCACGTCGACGGCGCCGATGGCCCGCCAGGTCGTCTGACGACTGCGCGTGAGCAGCGCCTGGTAGAGGCGCTCGCGCTCGAGCGGATCCTGGTCCATCACCAGCGGCTTGAGCGCGCTCATCAGCGACTCGGCGTCGTACTGCGCCCCGCGGCTCGCCGAACCGAGGAAGGCGTGGCCCTCCGCGCCCTCGTCGGTTCGCAGGGTGAGGAGCCCGAGCTGGCTCTGCCCA
This sequence comes from Candidatus Methylomirabilota bacterium, assembly GCA_035259825.1. Classification (GTDB taxonomy): domain Bacteria; phylum Methylomirabilota; class Methylomirabilia; order Rokubacteriales; family CSP1-6; genus CAMLFJ01. Next base: position 9,799 of record DATFWA010000287.1, read on the forward strand.
CCGAAGCGGCCGGTGTGTCGTCCGTAGGTGGTGGCCGGGATGTTCTCCCAGGCGAACAGGGTGAGCGTCATGTCGGTGATCTTCACGAGGCGCCTCCCGCCCGCGACGCGGGCCTCGCAAACTGCCCCGAGCGTACAACGATTCGGGCGATCCGATTCTGCTAGAATGACCCCGTGAAGCCACGGTCGAAGCCGACCGGAACCGGGCCCGCGATTCCGCGCGACGGCGTGGTCCGGCTCTTCCGCGATCGCGGCGGTCGCAACGGCAAGACGGTCACCGTGATCCACGGACTGCCCGAGCGCGGACCGGCGCTCGAGGCCCGTCTCTCCGAGCTGAAGCGGATGTGCGGGGCCGGCGGCACGCTCCGGGACGGCGGGATCGAGATCCAGGGCGATCACCGTGATCGCCTGGCCGAGCGCTTCCGCGCGCTCGGCTACCCCGTCAAGCTCGCGGGCGGCTAGAGACTACTCTACTTCCTTCAAGCGCAGGACCTCGGGGCGACCATCCATGAACTCGCCCATCTTTCGCCCCAGCGCCTTGAAGTAGTCGGTCCCGCGGTGGGCGTCGACCGCGGCCTGGTCGGTGTAACGCTCCATGAACACATAGGTCTGCGGCGCCTCGCCCCGGTGCAGGGCATAGAGGCGGCAGCCCGGCTCGTTGGCGTTCACCTTGGCGACCAACTCCTTCGCCACGGCCTCGAACTGCTGCTCCATCCCTGGCTTGACCTTGATCGTCGCGACGACACCCAGCATTGGAGACCTCCCGCGGGCGGCCCGCCTTGAGCCGCCGCGCTGTTCAGGAATCTGACAACCTTCGACCATCCAGAGCCAAAATTTGTAGTTTCCCTGGCCCGACAGCCACCCATGACAGCTAAACAGATCCAACTAATCAGCTAGTTACACTGAGTGTCAGCTGTGGAACGCCTCTTGCTGCTAGTGCCGCTCATGAGAACTCAAGATCGCATCCACGGACCCCGGGAAGCCGCCGCCAGGCAGCACATCACCGACCCGCACCCGCCCGAGATCCGTCGGAAGCGGGGCCGGCCGAAGGGTAGCACGGGCATCAGCCGTCGCCACCCCGACTCGGTGCTCGCCGCCGAGATCGCCAAGTCGCCCCTCGCCACGGTCTACGCGAGCCCAGACGGCGAGCTCTACCACGCGGTGTGCAAGACGCCGCTCGAGTTCCAGGGGCGCCGCGCCCAGCTGGAGTTCGACTTCTATTGCCTCCGGTGCATGGAGCACGTCGCGCTGCCGCAGTTTGCGCTGAGCCGCATCCGCTACGATCTGCCGCGGCCGACCGAGGCCACGCTGCCCGAGTGGGCCGCCAGCATCGCCGCCTACCATCAGGCCGCGGCGACCGAGTCGGCACCCGCTGACCACGCGTAGCGCCTCAGCGCCCCGCGCCCTCCGGCCGCAAGCCGCCGCTCGCTGACCGGCCGCCGGGCGACCTCCGCCTCGCCGAGAGGACGATGCCTCGTCCTCAGTCCGGCCGACCCGCCGCAGCTCGAAGTAGCGTAGGATCGTCTCCGCTCGCGCATCGAAGGAGACATGGTGTCGTCGCCCATCGACCCGATCACCGATCCTGCCGATGTCCGCATCGCGTTCTACCGCGAGGTACGCGATGGCCGGGTACGCCACGCCGGACTCTTCCTGGCCGAGGGCCGACTCGTCGTTCGCCGGCTACTCGAGAGCCGCTTCACCGTGCGTTCGGTCATGGCCACCCGAGCCGTGCTGGACGACCTCGGAGACGCGCTCGGCAAGCGGCCCTCCGTGGAGCGCTACGAGGCCTCCGCCGAGACGATCCGGGCGGTAGTCGGCTTCAAGTTCCATCGCGGCTGCCTCGCGCTCGGCGAGGAAGGGCCGGGCACGCCGGCCCGCGCCATCATCCAGCCGGCCGGCTCCCGGCTCGTTCTCGGCCTCGAAGACGTGGCGGACCCCGACAACGTGGGTGCCGTCTTCCGGAACGCGGCCGCGTTCGGGGCGGCGGGTATCGTGCTCTCGCCGGGCTGTGCCGACCCGCTGTACCGCAAGGCCATCCGCGTGTCGATGGGCGCCACGCTCACCATTCCGTTCGCGACGACCGGCTGGAGCGACGGGATCAGGGCGCTCCGTGACGCCGGCTACACGCTGGTGGCGCTGACGCCCCATCCGGACGCTCAGAGCCTCGACGCGGTGGCGGGCGGTCTGATCTCGCGTCGGCTGGCGGTGCTGCTGGGGGCGGAGGGTCGCGGCCTGGGCGACGAGGCGCGCCGGACCGCAGACCTCCGAGTGCGGATCCCGATGGCGCCCGGCGTGGACTCGCTCAACGTGGCCACCGCCTGCGCGATCGCGCTGCACCGGCTGGCCGACCTGGCCCGACCGGGGGTGACGCGCGCAGTATGATGGACGGCGATCCGTCATGATCCGCATCGGCACGTCGGGCTACAGCTATCCCGAGTGGCGCGGCACCTTCTATCCGGAGAAGTTCCCCACCGGAAAGATGCTGCCCTACTACGCCGAGCGCTTCTCGACCGTGGAGATCAACAACACCTTCTACCGGATGCCGAACGCCAAGACCATCGCAGGCTGGGACGCCGAGACCCCCGCGCACTTCTCGTTCACCCTGAAGGCCCCGCAGCGCATCACCCACATCGCGCGGCTGCGCGAGATCGACGATCCGTTGCGCTACTTCCTCGATACCGCCAAGGCGCTCGGGCCGAAGCTCGGGACGGTGCTCTTCCAGCTCCCGCCCAACTTCAAGAAGGATCTGGTGCGCCTGGACGGCCTGCTGACCCGCCTTCCCGCAGGCCTACGCTGCGCGCTCGAGTTCCGTCACGACAGCTGGTTCACCGAGGACGTGTACGAGCGCCTGCGCGCGGCCAACGCCGCCCTCTGCCTGGCCGATACCGAGGAGGAGACCACTCCGCTACAGGCCACCGCCGACTGGGGCTACCTCAGGCTGCGAGATCAGGGCTATACCGGCGCGGATCTCGAGGAATGGGCCCGGACGATCACGCGACTCGGAGCGGGCTGGCAGGACGCGTACGTCTACTTCAAGCACGAGGAGGCCGGGACCGGCCCCGAGTTCGCCCGCCAGCTGAACGCGATCCTGAATCCTTGACGTCGCTCACAGCGCCATCCCGGACCTTGCCATCTTCCCCGGAGGAAGAGGGTGACGTCGACAAGTGGGCCTCGATGCGCGTGATCGCGGCGGCCATATCGATGCCCGGGCCGAGCACCGGCATCAGCGGATCCGTCATCGTCTCGAAGCGGGTGACCATGGTCTTCAGATTGAAGCGCGTTGGATCGAGGCGCGCGGTCACCTCTCGCCACTCGAGCGGACAGGACGCGGGCGCGCCGGGGAGAGGACGCACCGCGTAGGGCGCCACGATCGTCTGACCGTGGCCATTCTGCCCGAAGTCGATGTAGACCTTGCCGCCGCGCGCGCGGAGTGGGCGGTTCACCGTGGAGATCTCCGGCTCGGTCTCCACCCCGAGCACCGCGAGCAGCCGAGCGAAGTTTCGCGTCTGCTCGTAGGTGTAGCGCGCGCCCAGCGGCAACAGGATGTGGAGCCCGGTCGCGCCGGACGTCTTCACATAGCTCGGCAGCTCGAGGTCGTCCAGGATCCGGCGGAGCGCGAGGGCCACCCTCACCACGTCGGTGAACGGCGCTCCCTTGGGATCGAGGTCCAGCACCAGCCAGTCCGGGCGCTCGAGGGAAGGGACGCGCGACGCCCACACGTGGATCAGAAGCGCCGCGCTGTTGGCCACGTAGCGGAGCATCTCCAGGTCATCCACGACGAGATAGGCGATGTCGCGCTCGGTATCCTTGGAATAGATGCGCTCGGTGCGCACCCAGGACGGGGCGAACTCGGGCGCGTCCTTCTGGTAGAACGACTTGCCGTTGATGCCGTCGGGATAGCGCGTCAGCACCAGCGGGCGATCCCGCAGATAGGGCAGCATGCGCGGCGCGATCCGCTCGTAGTACACGATCAGATCGCCTTTGGTGTAGCCCTCCGCGGGCCAGAAGACTTTCTTGACGTTGGTGGGCTGGAGGCGGTGCGCGAGTTGCTGCGGTTCCGGCAACGCGGGCAGGGCTGCTGCCGGAGCGGCTTGTTCTGAATGGGGGGGAGCGGGTGCCGCTCCTCCCCCATGCCCACCCACCTCCGCGGGGCCTGATTTCACGGGTCGCGACACGGCCTCCGGCAGGTCATGCTCTGGGTGCTGCTCCGGCGTTTCTCGATGGCAGTCCTTCGGCTTCTTGTCGTCACGTAGCCTCATGAACGTCGGGTGGCGGATGCCGCCGTCGTCGGTCCAGTCAGTGAAGCGCACCTCGCAGACCAGGACCGGCTCCACCCAGTGGTGGCCACGCCCAGCGGGAATCGCGCCAGCCTCGAAGGGCGGCGTCTCGCGGGCCAGTGGCTGCAGGCGCGCCATGATGGCGCTCAGCGTGGCCTCGTCGAAGCCGGTTCCGACCTTCGAGACGTAGCCGAGGCGCGACGACGCGGGCGGGCCCTCGTAGAGACCCAGGTGCAGCGCGCCGAACTGACCGCGCGAACCCTGCGGATCCGTGTAGCCGCCGACCACGAACTCTTGATGCAGCTGGCACTTGACCTTCACCCAGTCGCCGGTGCGGCGGCCCGAGTACGCGCTCCTCATCTTCTTGGCGACGATGCCCTCGAGGCGCTGCTCGAAGGCGGCGTCGAAGAACGCGAGGCCCTCGGCCACGATGTGGTCGCCGTAGCGCGCGGTCCCGAGCGGCGGCACCAGGCGGCGCAGGCACTCCTTGCGCTCGACGAGCGGCAGTTTGCGCAGATCGCGATCGTCGAGCATGAGGCAGTCGAAGAACACGCCGATCACCGGCCGCGCGGTCGCGGCCAGCGCGACGTCTCGCGGATCGGTCAGGGCCATGCGGGGCTGCAGTCGCTGGAAGCTCGGCCGCCCCGCGTCGTCGAGAGCGACGATCTCGCCGTCGACCACGAAGCGGTCGATCGGCAGCGCGAGGAGCGCGCGCACCACCTCCGGATACCGCGAGGTGGTGTCCTGCCCGCTGCGCCCTCGGAGGGTCAGGCGGTCGCCGTTCCGTTCCGCGAGCACGCGCACCCCGTCGTACTTGATTTCGAAGAGCCAGGCCGGATCGGAGAACGCTTTTTCGCCGAGCGTGGCGAGCGTGAAACCCTGGGTGCGCGCGTCCACCGCGCCTCGTGGCGCGCGGACCGCGTCGAGGTACGCGCGCACCGCGGCGAGGCGGGCGGGCGGGTCGGCCATCTCCTCCACGGTGAGACCCGAGATCACCGACTCGGGGTAGCGCTCGATCAGCTCGTGCGCGCCGGGTGCCGCCGCCGCACCATCGGCCTTCTTCAGTAGCAGCCAGTCGCGTTCCTTGCCGGACATGCGGGCGAGGGTCCAGCGCCCGCGCATCTTGTGGCCGAAGATCTCCACTTCCAGCCGTCCCCGCGCGAGCTGATCGAGCGGATCCTCTGGCTTGGCCGAGCGGTACCAGCCGTGGTCCCACACGATGACCGAGCCCGCTCCGTAGTTGCCGGGCGGGATCACCCCCTCGAAGTCGCCGTACTCGACGGGATGATCCTCGACGTGCACCGCGAGCCGCTTCTCCTCCGCGTGCACCGACGGTCCCTTCGGCACCGCCCAGCTCTTGAGCACGCCGTCCATCTCCAGGCGCAGGTCGTAGTGGAGCTGACGCGCCGCGTGCTTCTGCACCACGAAGAGACGCCCGCCCGAGGGAGGACGGCCGCCGAACGGCTCGGGCGTGCGCTCGGGATCGCGCTTTTTGCGGTACGCGTGAAGTGGCGGCGGACGCTCGGAGCTCATCGCCTCCGGCACAATCCCTCGCCCCTTCGCGGCGGGCTCACCCCTATCCGGTGCGGTGGCCATCGGAGACTTGGAGCATAGCCGTCCCGGTGGTACTGTGCAAAGTCTCACGGCCATGGCGCCACATTCCATCGGCTCGGGCACGATCTCGTTCGGCCTGGTTTCCATCCCGGTCAAGCTCTACACCGCTGCGTCCTCGGGAGGCGTGAGCTTCAACCTGCTGCACGCCAAGTGCGGCAATCGCGTCCGGCAGCAGATGTTCTGCCCGGTCGACAATGAGGTCGTGGAGCGCGGAGGCCTCGTCAAGGGCTACGAGTTCCAGAAGGAGCAGTACGTACGCTTCAGTGACGAGGAGCTGAAGTCGCTCGAGGGTGAGGCGTCGAAGGTCATCGACATCGCCGAGTTCGTGCCACTGCCTTCGGTGGATCCAATCTACTTCGAGAAAACCTATTACCTCGGTCCCGACAAGGGCGGCGAGAAGCCGTACCGGCTGCTCGCCGACGCGATGGCCAAGAGCGATCGGGTCGCGCTGGCAACCTTCGTGATGCGCGGCAAGGAGAGCCTCGTGCTCGTCCGACCCGCCCAGGACGGCCTGATGCTGCACACGATGTACTTCGCCGACGAGGTGCGCGACTTCGGCGAGATCGAGAAGGGCAAGTCGGTGAAGCTGCGCGACGGCGAGCTGCAGCTCGCGGAGCGGCTCATCGACGAGCTGTCGCACGACGAATTCAAGCCCGAGCAGTACCAGGACGACTACCGCAACCGCGTCCTCGAGATGGCGGGCTCCAAGGTGGAAGGCAAGGAGATCACCACCCAGGCGCCTGAGGCCCAGCGCGCGCAGGTCATCGACCTCATGGACGCGCTGAAGCAGAGCCTCGCCAAGCGCGCGGGCGCCGCGTCGGAAGCGCAGGCGGCCAAGCCCGCGCTCGCTCCAGCCAAGAAGCCGCCGGTCAAGGCCTCCAAGCGCGCCGCCGGCGAGGACAAGGACAGGAAAGCCCAAGCCGTACGGAAATGACCTTCTTCTCCACCCATGAGGTGGCGAAGATGCTCGGCCTGTCGGGCTCGCAGCTCCGTTCCACCGCTCGCTCCGCCCTGCTGTCACCCGGCCGGGGCCACGACGGTCGGTTGCGCTGGACCTTCCAGGATCTCCTGCTGCTGAAGACCACCCGCGGTCTGCTCGACGCCCGCGTGCCCGCGCGACGAATCCGTCGCATGCTGGCCTCGCTGCGACGGCAGCTACCCGGCGATGAGGCGCTCTCGAGCGTGACGATCTACGCGGACGGCCGGCGCGCCGTCGCCTGGGACGGCCTCATGCACTGGCAACCCGACTCCGGCCAGTTCCTCTTCAACTTCGAAGCGCCCACGATGGTTCGGCTCACGGCCGGACGGGTCGTCGCCTCCACGCCGGCGTCTCCTCCCGCGATACGGACCGCGGAGGAGTGGTTCGATCTCGGCAGCGAGCTGGAAGCCGCCTCGCCGGACGAGGCGCGCCACGCCTACGAGCAGGCGATCGCCCTGGATCCCGCGCTGGCCGACGCGCACGTCAACCTCGGTCGGCTCTTCCATCACGCGGGCCTGACCGAGCGCGCCGAAACCCACTACCGCACAGCTCTCACGCTCGCACCGCGCGATCCGATCGCCCACTTCAATCTGGCCGGGCTGCTCGAGGAGAGCGGACGGGCGCAGGACGCGGTGGCGTCCTATCAGCTCGCGATCGCCGCCGACCCCGATTTCGCGGACGCTCACTACAACCTCGGGCTGCTCCTCGACTCTCTCGGCCGGCGTACCAGCGCGATGACGCATCTCCGCGCGGCTCGCCGGCTGTACGGCCGCCGCTCGGCCTAGCCTTCCCGGCTGCCGGTTCTCGCAGGCCGGGGTGACGACTGCCGTCAGATCGTTCGCTTCACGATTGCCTCCCTGACCTTGTAATTCAATACGTTATAGCCCTGGCAACGTCGTTGCAACGACTTCGCCCCGTAGCGACCTCGTACTACTTCTTTCATTCGATAAGAGGTGACCCGATGAGCACACGGATGGGCTGGATCGTCGGCGCAGTCTGCCTGATGATCGCCGGCTTCGCCGTCCTTCCCGCGCCCGCCCAGGATCCCAACGGGGTCCGGCCGGACGCCGGGGAGGTCCGTAACGACAAGGCGGAGAACAGCAAGAAGAAGGATCTGGATGCATCGCGCGAGCGGCTGCGGGCCGCTTATCGATCCGGCGATCCGGCGGCGATCAAGGCCGCGCGCGAAAACTACCAGAAGCTTCGTAGCGAAGCGAAGGAGCGCAGCGGGAGCGCTCCCCACACCAAGTAGACCGGCCGGCTAGGTCTCGTCGGGGTGACGCGTGTGCCAGTCCGTCGCGGACTGGTACGCGCACGCCGCGGCGAGGACGGTGTTCTCCTCCCACGCGCGTCCCATGAACTGCAGGCTGGTCGGTAGCCCACGCGCGCCGAAGCCGTTGGGCACCCCCACCGCGGGCAGCCCCGCTCCGTTGCCCACCGCCCCCATCACGTCGCGCGCGGTGCCGCGAATCGCACTGCGCACCTCGCTGCCCAGCATCGCGGCCACCGTGGCGCGCCCGGGCGCCACCAGCGCGTCGAGCGCCGCGAGCACGCGGTCCGCCTCGCGCGCCATCACGCTTCGCAGCCGCAGCGCCTTAATGTAGTCCTTGGCCAGGATCGCGTCGCGCGCGTACGCGGTGTAGCGATCCTCGGGCGCGGTGAGCGCGGCGATGCCGCCGCCTTCGATCAGATCCTCGAACGCGCTCGACGCTTCCGCGAACAGGATCGTTCGCGTGATGTCATCGTAGGGCAGGTCGGGCAGCGTGACCTCGTCCACCGTGCCGAGGCCCTTCAGCACCTCGATCGAGCGCGTGAAATTGTCCCGCACCTCGGGCTCGCACCCGTCGGTGATCCCGCGGAGCACACCGAACCGGAAGCGACGGCCCGCCGGGCCGATGCCCGGATAGCGATACGACCGATCCACCGTGGTCGGGTCGGCGGGATCGCGGCCGGCGATGGCCTCGAGCACCAGGCCGCAGTCGTCGGCGGTCAGGGCGAGCGGGCCCAGCTTGTCGAGCGTCCAGCAGAGCGCCATCGCCCCGTGACGGCTGACCCGCCCGTAGGTCGGCCGCAGCCCCGTGATGCCGCAGTTGCCGGCGGGCGAGAGGATCGACCCCCAGGTCTCCGAGCCGATGGCGAACGGCACCAAACCCGCCGCGACGGCGGAACCCGAGCCGCTCGACGAGCCGCCGCTCCAGGCATCGCGATTCCACGGATTGACGCCGGGTCCGGTGAAGGCCGCGTTGGGCTGGCGATAGCCCATACCGCCGGCCAGTTCCACCATCGCGAGCTTGGCGCAGAGCACCGCGCCGGCGGCTTCCAGGCGGAGGATCGCGGTAGCGTCGAGGTCGAACACCCGATCCTTGAACGGCGCGGCGCCCCACGTGGTCGGGATGCCGCCCGACGTGGCGAGCAGATCCTTGGCTCCGTACGGGATGCCGTGGAGCGGCCCGCGATAGCGCCCCGCCGCGATCTCGGACTCGGCGCGCCGCGCCTGCTCCAGCGCACGATCCCGCGTGACAGTGACGACCGCGTTGTAGCGCCCACCCAGCCGCTCCAACCGATCGAGGAACGTCTCCGCCAGCATCACCGGCGAGAGCCGGCGGGTCCGGACGCCCTCGGTGAGGACGCGCACCGGCTGGAAGACCACGTCCTCCGAACACGCAACCCTTGGGGCCATCACGGATCGGCGCGATACGCTGCGAAGGGCTGAGCCGGCTCGTCGGCGTTGGTGAGCCGCACCGCACGGAGGGTGCGGGAGGCCTGCACGATCGCCTCGATCGAGGTGCGGACGGCGGCCAGCTGCTCGGCGTCGAGGCGGTCGCCGTAGCGCTCGCGGACCAGCGCCAGCATGGT
>DATFWA010000288.1:0-7384 GCA_035259825.1 Candidatus Methylomirabilota bacterium
GGGATCCAGCAGGCGCTTGTTGGTCGGCAGGATGACGATCAGCGTGAAGGCGATGACCGCGGCGAGCAACAGACCGGCGACGAGCATCACCGCACCATCGCCCCGCGCCCAGGCGGCCACGCCCGCGAGAGAGCCCACCGCGGCCAGCGACGCCTGCATCACCGCCCCGCGCCGGTAGCTCGGCCGGAACTCGGCGAGGGCGAGCGTAGGTCCGCACGCGATCCGGGCCGGATGCTCCACTAGGCTCACGTACAGCGCCGCGCCGGCGAAGAGCCCCGCGCTCAGCAGCGCGACCAGATCCAAGAGCCAGGTCATGGCGTGGGTTAGTAACGGAGCTCGGCGAGGACGGCATAGTGATCCGACGGGACGACGTCGGCCACGGGCTCCGCGCCGGCCAGACAGCAGCGCACGACGTGGCCGGCCCCGCCACGACGAGGACGGGCGACGAGGATGTAGTCGATGCGCCGGTCCGGCAACAGCGCGGGCGCGCTCCAGGGGTTGGATCGCGCCCACGTGTGTCCGCAGCCGTGTCCCGCCATCTCCCAGGCATCGAAGAGGGCGAAGCCCGGCGCGACGCTCGCGGTGCGGCCGGTGAGGAGCCGCAGCTCGTCGGCGTCCGGTGGCGCGTTGAAGTCCCCGCAGACGATGGTGGGAATCGTCGCGGTGGCCACGTCGAGCACGAAGGCAACCAGCTGGCGAACCGAGGCCTGCCGGGTCGCGCTGGCGTGCGGCGGCCAGTCGAGCGCCACTGAGAAAGCCGACAGGCTGCCGCGCGGACCGGCAATGCGGGCGAAGAGAGCGGAGCCGCCCCAGGTGTCGGGATCTGGTGCGTGGAACTCGCGAAACTCGCGGCGCTCGATGGGCCAGCGGGAGATCAGTCCCGACCCGGTTGCCCAGTCTTCCGCCAAGAAGGTGCCGCCGCCGTACGCCGCGTGATACCCGAGCTGGCGGGCGAATCGTGCCGTCTGGGTCTCGCCATTCCGGTCGCTCCAGCACTCCTGGAGGGCAACCACGTCGGGCTGGAGGGTCTCGATGGTCCGGAGCAAGGCTGCCTCCCGTGCCTGCCACGGTCCGAAGCGGCCCCACACGTTCCACGTGAGCACGCGCAGGGTGGTCTCGATCAGCTCTTCAGCGGCCCCGGGAGCGACGCCGTTCATCGGCCTGCCTCGATCTTCCGCTGCAGGAACCAGCAAAACCACCCGCGATATCGCTCCTGAAGCTCCGGCTTCATCCAGTCCTTGCCGGTCACGACGCGACGGCACCGCGGGCTGCCGCAGCGGCAGGCCAGGGTGTAGTCGCCGTCGTCGGTGGTGGCCCAGTCGATGGTGAGCTCCTCGCCAGGGGCGATGTCGCGCATCGCTACCAGGACGATCTGGCCCTGGATGGCGAGGTTGGGATCGCAGGAGTGGTTGGTGAACAGCATGCTGCCGTCGCGGTGCTCTCGGTCGACCGGAGCGATGACGAGATCATCGGCGAGCTGGATCTCGGCTGCGCCGAGCGCGGGTTCGAGCGCCGCCCACTGTGAGGCAGTGAGCACGTGACCGCCCTTGACCGCGACGATGTCACCGGCGGCGATCGCGGCGCGGGCGAAGAGACCGCGACCGTGAATCGGGCTCGGCCGCACCTCGGTCCTCGGCGATCGATAGGTGAGATCAGCCATCCGCGCGCTGCACCGCCCCCCGCCCGACCCTTTTCCCCCGGAGGGGAGAGGGAAGAGGAGAGGGGAGGGTTACTTGAACATCGAGAAGTTGATCTCCTTCTCGGTGATGAACTCGAGCAGGACCGGGATGCCCTCGCGGGTCTTGGCGATCCCGCGCTTGATGGCCGGGATGATCTCGCCGGGCTCGGTGATGCGCTCGCCGTAGCCTCCGAACGCCTTCGCCATGTCCGCGTAGTGCCCGCTGATGTCGGTCGAGCGGTACTTCTCGGTGGCCGTCTTCATGATCGGCAGCTCGATGGCCATAGAGAAGTTGTTGAGCAGGACGGAGAGGATCGGGATCCGCTCGCGCACCGCGGTCTCGAAGTCCATCCCGGTGAAGCCAATCGCCGCGTCGCCCCATACGTTGATGCAGAGAGCCTCCGGCTTGGCGAGCTTGGCCCCCATCGCGAGGCCGAGCCCGTAGCCGAGCTGGGTGGTCTTGCCCCAGCCGATGTAGGTGAGCGGCTCGGTGCTCGCCCAGAACGGGGAGAGCTGATCCCGCGGGCTTCCCGCGTCGTGGGTGATGATGGTGTTGGCGACGTCGACGGTGTGCAGCAGGTCCCAGATCACCCGGTACGGAGACAGCGGCTTGTCGTTGGCGGTCAGCTTGGGCATCCACTGAGCCAGCCACTCCGCCTTCATGGTCGCGATCTGCCGGCTCACCTCGGCTTTCCGTCCGCGCGGCTTGCCCTTCAGACGATCGCGCACCTCCACGAGGAGCGCGTCCAGCACGAGGCCGGCGTCGCCGAGCACCGCGTGCTCGGCGACCACGTCCTTGTTGAGATCGGCGGCGTCGATGGTGGAGTGCACGATGGTCTTGCCCTTCGGCATCGCGACCCCGTAATTGGTGGTCGAGAAGCTGCAGCCGATGCCGAAGATCACGTCCGAGTTCTTGAGGAACTCGAAGACGGTCTGGGGGATCGAGCGGCCCCCCGAGCCGAGCGAGAGCGGATGCGTCTCCGGGAACGCGCTCTTGCCCTCGAGGCTCGTGGTAACCGGCGCCTCCAGCAATTCGGCCAGTTCGCGCAGCTGCTGCCACGCGCGCGCGTAGTGCACGCCCTGACCCGCGTAGATGACCGGACGCTCGGCCTCGACCAGGATGCGCGCGGCCTCGGTCACCGCGTCCGGATCCGGCGCGACCCGCGTACGCGGGGTGGCCTTGTAGGCGAGCGGCTCCGGGACCTCCTCCTGGTACACGTCGACCGGGATCTCCACCAGCACCGGGCGCGGCCGGCCGTTCTTCACCTGGGTGAACGCGCGGCGCATCGCGTCCGGTACCGCGTCGCCCACCACCACCTGCTCGCACCACTTGGTGACGTTGCGGTAGTTGATGAACGAGTTGAAGTTGGGCGGGATATTGGTGATGCGACGCGGATAGCCGCCGGGCAATACCACGATCGGCACCGAGTCGCCATAGGCCTGGGCCACGCCGCCGAAGGCGTTCTCCGATCCCGGACCGTGCTGCATCGTGAACACGCCGATCTTCTGACCGGAGGTGATCCGGCTCACGGCGTCCGCCATGTGGAGCCCGGTGCGCTCCTGGCGGACGATGATGGTGCGGATGTCGGCCTGAGCGGCCGCCTCGATGATCGGGTTCACGGGATAGCCGATCAGAAAGGTGGTACCTTCGCGCTTCAGGATCTCGGCTACGGCGGCGACCGCCTTCATGGGAGCGTCCTCCTCTGGACGTGCTGTAGGATGTCGCCGACTCTAACTCAAGACGCGGGTGAAAGGAATCGCCGGCGAAAGGATCGACGAGGCATGGCACGAAAGACGTATCGCGTGGGCGTCATCGGGCTCGGCTTCGGCCGCGCGCACATCCCGGCGTTCCAGGCCAACGGCTGCGAGGTGGTCGCGGTCTGCCAGCGCAATCAGGAGACGGCGCGCGCGGTGGCGGAGCGCTACGGCGTGCCCGGCGTGTTCGAGCGGTGGGAGCGGATGCTCGACGAGGCCCGGCCCGACATCGTGGTGATCGCCTCGCCGCCCATCCTCCACCGGGAGATCGCGGTGCGCGCGTTCGCGCAGGGCGCGCACGTGCTGTGCGAGAAGCCGCTCGCGATGACCGCGACCGAGGGTCGGGACATGGTGGACGCGGCGGCCAAGGCCAAGCGGGTGGCGATGACCGGCTTCAACTGGCGCTTCGTGCCCGCGATGCAGCGCTTCCACTCGCTGGTGGAGGAGGGGGCGGTGGGCCGGCTCTTCCAAGTGGGCGGCCGCTGGCTCGGCGCGCGCTGGGCCGACGAGTCGGCGCCGATCACGTGGCGCATGGATCGCGCCCAGGCCGGGCACGGCGCGATGGGCGACATGGGCGTGCACCTGATCGACATGGTGCGCTGGCACTTCGGGGAGTTCGCGCGGGTCTGTGCGCTGGCGGGTGTGGCGTGGGCCTCTCGGACGGTGCCGGGCGGGGGCCGGGCGGCCGACGCCGAGGACTTCTGCAGCATGATCGGCGAGCTCGAATCGGGCGGCCAGGTGACGCTGACGGTGAGCCGGGCCGCGCGCGGCGCCAACGAGAACTTCCTCGAGGCCTACGGCAGTCAGGGCGCGCTTGTCTACCGCCTGGATCGCGAGAAGCCGAAGTGGTACGTGGGCGAGCTGCGCGCGGCGGGGCCGAGCGGGACGTTGGAGCCGGTGCCCGTGAAGTCGGGCCTGCCGCGGTCGGCCGCGGAGGGCGACCTCATGGAGGTGACCGGCAAGACCACCATCGCGCCGCTGGTGAAGCGCTTGCTCGAAGCCGTGCGCAAGGGCGACGGCGAGAGCCCGACGCCGTCGCTGCAGGACGGCGTGCGCGCCCAGCTCGTCCTCGATGCGGTGCTGAAGTCGCTGCACGAGGGCGGCTGGCAGCGCGTCGAGAGCTAGAAGCTGGTGAAGACGCCCTTGCCGGTGGTCTGGGTGTCGAAGCGCTTGTAGGCCTCGGTGGCCTGGTCGAGCCTGAAGCGATCGGTGAGCAGCCGGCTGAGCGGGATCTTTCGCTCGGCCACGAAGCGCGCGCACTCCCACTGGCCCATGGCGCTGAACGTCCACGAGGCGACCAGGGTGAGCTGCCGGCGGATCAGATCGCTGCTGATGTCGAGGCTGGTGGCCCCGCCCTCGCCCACGAAGCACATACGGCCCCACGTGGCGGTGCTCTTCACCGCGGCCACCCGCGGCTCGGGGAGCCCAGTGCAGTCCATGGTGGCCTCGGCGCCCTCCCCGCGGGTCAGGTCGTGGATGGCCTTCACCGGATCCGTCTCGCGCGAGTTCACCACCGCGTCGGCGCCGAATTGTTTGGCCAGGCCCAGCCGCTCCGCCGCGATGTCGACCGCGATGACACGCGCCCCCATCGCCACGCCCAGCATGGTCGCCGACAGGCCCACCGGCCCCTGGCCGAAGACGGCGAGGGTGTCCCGGCCGGAGACGTCCAGACGCTTGAGCGCGCCGTAGGCGGTGCCGGTGCCGCATGACACCGCCGCTCCTTCCTCGAAGCTGAGCTCGTCGGGGAGCGGGACGTTGGTGCGGGCCGGCACCTTCATGTAGCGCGCGTGCGCGCCGTCGCCGGTGACCCCGAACACGGTGATGCCGCTCCGGCAGAGCTGCGACCAGCCGACCCGGCAGTGCTTGCAGCGTCCGCAGCCCACATAGTGATGGTTCATCACCCGCTGGCCGACTCGGCCCTCGGCGTCGCTCACCCCGGGGCCCACCGCGGCGATCACGCCGCAGGGCTCGTGCCCGGCGATCACCTGCTTGCCGCTGCCGCCGAGACCGAGCGAGGCCGCCTCGTTGCCGGCCGCGCGATAGAACTTGAGATCGCTGCCGCACATGCCCGAGGCCTTGATCTCCAGCACCACCTCGCCGGGCCCGGGCATGGGATCGGGGAATTCGCGGAACTCGAGCTGCCGATTGCCGGTGAAGACCACGCCGCGCATGCGGTACCTCCCGCGTTGTCGTTGGAACCCCGTGTAGTGTAAAAGATGAGATGGCGGTCGGCCAGCAGGTCTCAGCTCATCATCCTGGGAGGCGCTCGATGTCCCGGCTCGTGCTTACGCTCGCGCTCACGGTGATGTGTGCCGTGGCCGCGTGCACCCCCAGCCCGGATCCGCGCGTGAACACCTCGGGCGGACCACGCGTGATCTCCTCGGGCGGACCACGCGTGATCTTCGAGGACGAGCTGAAGGCGCCGATCAACTGGCCGGCGGCCCAGGGCACGATCTGCAAGTCGTCCTACTCCGACGGCGGCTACGTCGTCGAGAACATCGGCAACTCCGCGCCGTGCCTGCTCGGACCCGCGCGGCCCGCGTCGTTCCCGGCGAGCGTGCGCATCGAGGTGTCGGCCCGGCAGCGCAAGGGCACGCGGGAGGGCGCGTTCGGGCTGATGTTCGCCAGCCGCGGCACCGCCACCGATCCCACCTTCGCCACCCTGGGCCTCACCGCCAACGGGACCTATCGGGTGGCGAGCTGGAACGGCAAGTGGGTCTACCCGGTGCCGCCGACCGCGACCCGCAGCGTCAAGACCGACTACGGCGCGCTCAACACGCTCGCGGTGGAGCTGCGGGACCGGTCCATCGTGGCCTACGTCAACGGTCGCCCGGTGGCGACCGCGGAGCTGGGCGCGGAGGCCGCGGGTACGCTCGGGCTCTACGTGGACCAGCGGGGCATGGAGGTGGTGTTCAGCCACCTCCGCGTGGTCGAGCTCGCCCCCCTGCAGTGAGCGCGGCGCCCCTCAGGCGCCGGCTCGGGTGAGCGCCTCCTCGATGTGCCCGGGCGACGGCTTGCGCGTGCCCGCGTCGATCTCGCGCACGATGCCCACCACCGCCTGCGACACCGGCGTGGGCACGGAGGTCTCGCGGCCCTTGTCGACCACGAGCCCGTTCATGAAGTCGATCTCGGTCCGCCGGCCCTTGATCACGTCCTGGGCCATCGACGCCCGCCAGTTGCGTCCCGAGCCCGTCTTCGGCGTGAGGATCGTGTCCAGCTCGGTGTAGACATCGGGCCGCCCGGCCTGCGCCCACTGCTCGGCCTCGCGGCCGTTGAACTTCGGGATTCGGTAGCCGAGCTTCAGCCCTACCGCGGCGGACTCCTGCGCGATGCGGATGGTGATCTCGCGGCCGCGGGGCTGCCCCGCGATCTCCACGCTGCCCAGCCCGGTCATGGCCTGGACCGGGTTGCCCATGCAGTTGGCGCAGAGCTTGGACCAGCGCTCGCCCCAGAGGTTGTCGGTGGGGCGCGCCCCGTCGACCACGCTCATGATCTCGGCCAGCTCGGTGACGCGCGGGGTGATGCGGCCGTCGTGCTCGCCCGCCCGGAAGACGTCGTGGCCGGCGCCCTGCCCCTTCTCCATGCCGCGCTCCACCTGGCCCGCCTTCCAGAGCGCGACGCCGATCTTGGACATGATCAGCCCGACCGAGCGCTCCGGGCCGGCGATCGAGGCCACTATCGGGTCGTTCCAGCAGTTCTGCGCGGAGACCACGTAGCCCTCGGGCTTGAGATGGGGCAGCGCCATCCAGGTGGCCCAGGCGGTGTCGTAGGCCTTCATCGCGATGAACGCGATATCGAAATCGGCGCCGAGCCGCTGCAGCTCGTGCACGTGCAGCGCGATGGGCCTGGCCTCGAACGGGTCGTGGGGCCCGGTGACCGCGATGCCGCGGCTGCGGAGCGTCTCCACCTGCTCCGGCCAGGGATCGACGATCGTCACCTCGTGGCGGGCCC
>DATFWA010000289.1:0-8607 GCA_035259825.1 Candidatus Methylomirabilota bacterium
GTTGTGCCCGCTGCGCGCGTCGGCCACGATCTCGTCGAGCAGGTAGCGGGGGGCGACCCGGGCGGCCTCGCCGTCCCACAGGTGATGGTGCGGATCGCAGATGGGCAGGTCCGGCTCGAGCGGCTCCTCCACGGTCAGGGCAAGCCACTCGTGGTTCTTGGGACGCGCGGTCACCGGGCGCGTCCGGTCAGGACTTCTCGTACTCGAACCAGAAGCCGTTGCCCTCGCGTACCACGCGCCCGAACGAGGGCGAGGGGAAGTGGGAGGCGCAGACGAGCACGTCGCGCTCGCAGTAGCGTTCGAGGAACGCCCGCCGGGTGGCCGCGGCTTGCTTGGGGTCGAAGTCGGGGCGCGGCACCCAGTCCGTCTCCTGCAGCTGCACCGGCGAGTGGATCAGGTCCCCGGTGATCACCGCGTGCTGCCCGCGCGAGGTGATGTGCACGCTCACGTGGTCGGGGGTGTGGCCCCACGTCGACTCGAAGCGCACCTCGTCGTCGATCGCGAAGTCGTTCTTCACCATCTGGGCGAGCCCGGCCTCCACGATGGGGATGACGCTGTCTCCTATCTGGTTCTGCGGCGTCTCCTTGTGCAGGCGCGACCAGTACGCCCACTCCTTCTCCGACATCACGTAGCGCGCGTTGGGGAAGGTGGGCACCCAGCGCCCGTTCTCCCAGCGCGTGTTCCAGCCAACGTGGTCGGTGTGGAAGTGGGTGGTCAGCACGAAGTCCACCTGCTCGGGGCGGACCTCGGTCTCGGCGAAGCGCTTCAGGAACTCGCCGCTCGTGGTCATGTTCCAATTCGGGCGGGCGCGCTCCTTATGGTCGCCCACGCAGGTGTCGACCACGATGGTGTGGTGCCGCGTGCGGACCAGGAACGACTGCATGGGGAAGACGAGGCCGTTGACCTTCGGATCCAGCGCCCAGCCGGCGAGGCGCTCGCGATAGGGCGCCCACTGCTCGGGGGTGATCTGGGGGAAGAAGCCGGCGGCGTCGAAATCGGGGCGCTCGGATTCGATGATCCGGTTGATGACGATGTCGCCGACCTGTCGCTGGAGCATGGGGATGGTCTCCTTTGTGCCCGCACCATAAGGCGAGCGGCCCGGCGTGTCAACGCGGCGGCCCTCACCGGGCCTTGAGGCGGAGATCCTCGTAGGGCGACGAGTAGGGCTGGTGCTCGATCAGGCCGAGCCCCGATTCCTCCACCCGCGGCCCGACACCGCTGAGGCCCGCCAGCTCCCAGATCGGAGCGAACATGACCCGCTCGGCGGCGATGCGCTGGATCTGGTGGAGCAGGGCCTCGCGCTTCTTCCGGTCCAGCTCGCGCGCCTGCTGGCTGAAGAGGTCGTCGATCTCGGGGTAGGTGCCGTAAACGTACGTACCGGACGAGGTCATGTAGTTGTCGATGCGGGTGGCCGCGTTGCCAAAGGCGCCCGCGCCGCCCTGCATGAGCCCGCCGCGGATCTTCTTGTCCTTCCACTGGCCGAGGAACGCGGCGCGCTCCATCGGCCGCAGCCGCGTCTGGATCCCCACCGCCTTGAGATAGTTCGCGACCGCCTCGGCCACGTTGGTGTAGGAGCTGTCGCACGTGAGGTCGCCCGCGTCGAAGCCGTTGGGGAAGCCGGCCTCGGCGAGGAGGCGTCGAGACTGCGCGGGATCGTAGGGGATCGGCGGTGGGCCCCAGTAGTACTCGTAGGACGACGGGATGATGCTCGACGCCACCTTCGAGAAGCCCAGCGTCTCGGCCAGGTTGATGCCCTGGCGATCGATGGCCAGACTCACCGCGCGGCGCACGCGCACATCGTGAAACGGAGACTTCGGGTTCCACTGCTCGGTGGTGAAGTCGATCCAGAAGGTCGCCGGAATGAGAGTGGCAGTCAGCTTCAGCCCGGGCGTGCGCTTCAGTTCCTCGGCGAGCGCGCCGCGGATCGAATAGGCCACGTCCGCCTCGCCCCTCTTGAGCATGGCGAGCCGGGTGGCCTCGTCGGGCACGACGCGGAACACGAGGCGCTTGACCTGGGGCGGCTTGCGCCAGTAGCGATCGTGGGCCTCCAGGACCATGTCCACGCCGGGGTTGAAGGACACGAGCTTGTAGGGCCCGGCGCCGACCGGCGCCTTCTTGAACCCGTCGTCGCCCACCTTCTGCACGTAGGCCTTCGGCACGATCCAGCTGGCCCCGGTGGCCGGCGTGCCGAAGAAGGCCATGAAGTCTGGCCAGGGCTCCTTGAGACGGAAGCGGACCCGCTGCGGATCGACGACCTCGACGGCGGCGACCTTGTCCTTGAAGAGCTTGGCGGCGGCGCCGCGGTAGCGCTCGAAGGAGAACTTCACGTCCTCCGCGGTCATCATGTCGCCGTTGTGGAAGACCACGCCGCGGCGCAGGACGAACTCGTAGACGAGCCCGTCGGGCGACTGGGTCCACGACTCGGCCAGCGATGGCGCCGCTGGCTTGCCCGGCATCGGCTTCACTAGGGCGTCGTGAAGCGCGTAGAAGATCATCATCGTGGTGACGATGCCGGGGTGCTCGGCCGGGTCGAACCACGCCGGAGCGATCGTCACGTGAACGGCCCACGTCATCTGCCCGTCGGCAGCCGGGGCGGGAGACGGTGCAGGCGGGACGAGCAGGAGCGCCAGGACCAGGACGGCACCGAGCGGACGGACCCAGGTCGGAGATCGCATGGGACCCTCCTCGAGCAAGCCGGTCAGGTGGCGCGATTTATATCCGCGTCGCCCGGCAGTGTCAACCAAGGCCGTGACATAATCCGCGCGGAGGAGATCGCATGACGACCCGCCCCGCCCTCTTCGTGGTCAAGGCCACCATCAGCCCTGAGCTCGAGGCCGCGTTCAACCAGTGGTACGACACGGTGCGGTCGCGAGAGGCCGGGCAGGTGCCCGGCTGTCTCGGCATGCGCCGCTACCAGGCCATCCCGCTCGAGACGCCGCACGCCGGATCCGAGCCGTGGCAGTACATGGTCTGCTACGAGTTCGATTCCGAAGGCTCGCTGCAGGCATTCGTGGAATCAGACACGCTCCGGGCGATGACCCGCGACTACAACTCGCGCTTCGGCGGCAGCGGAGAGCGCGCGCGCCTGGCCTACCGGCAGATCTACCCCTGACCGCGCCGGGGAAGGCAGAGGCCTACTTCAACGCGTAGGGATTGATCGGCGTGCCCACCGCCCGCCTGACCGGCAGCGGCGGGGCCACGAGTAGGAACGCGTAGCGGCCGTCGGCCGCGCAGTCGGCGGCGAGGTCTTCGAGGAAGAAGATCTCCCCGAGGGTCAGGCCCATGTTGGGGATCGCCACCACGTGGAAGGGATTGCGGAACCCCGCGATCTCCGAGGGGCGGACTTCGACTGCGTAGTTGTCGGACGCGATAGCCGCCACCTGTCGCGCGTGCAGCCACGGCGCGGTGTGCACCGAGACGCCTGGGAACGGATCGAGGTCGTAGTGCCGCCAGTCGTCGCGATCGAGGTAGCGCGACATGTGGCCGGTGCGCACGAGCAGGATGTCGCCGGACAGCACCTCCACGCGCTCGGCCGCCGCGGTGGCCTCAAGATCGGCGACGGTGATCGCGTAGCCCGGCTCGAGCGCCTTCACGCCCTTGTATCGGGCGACGTCCAGCAACACGCCGCGCCCGGCCAGCTTGCTCGTGGTCTTGTCGATGCTGTTGCGGGCCGCGCCGCTGCTGGTCACCAGCGCGGCGTCGTAGCCGTTGTACATCTTGCCCTCATAGAAGATGTGGGCGAGGCTATCCCACTGCGTCACGCACTGCAGAGGCATCACGATCCAGTCGTCGGAGCCGCCGTAGCCCTCGGCGGCGCGAACCTCCTCGGCCGTCTTCGGCGCGTCGCCCCCGTCGCGGAACATGGTGTGGATCGGGTTGAAGCGGGCGCGCGTGCCGCTCTGGGGGCCGTTGCGGTCGAGCGGGATACCAAGAGCGAAGACCTTGCCGGTCGTGGCGAGGCGACAGGCCGCCGCGATCCGCTCCGGCGTGATGTAGTTGAGCGTGCCCAGCTCGTCGTCTGGTCCCCACTTGCCCCAGTTGCGCACCTGCAGCGCGATCGTCCGTAGCGCCTCCTCGCTCATGAGCCTCCTCGCAACGCGGGCAGCACGTCGCTGGTCAGCAGTCGGAGGCTGCGTGTCTCGAGCTCGGGAGCGATGCGTCCGCCCGGGTTCAGCTCGACCACGACGCCGTCCAGGCCGAGCTGATCGCGGAGCGCGCTCAGCCGATCCACCACCGCGGCCGGCGTGCCGAAGGCCACCTTCCGCTCCAGCATGTCCTCGTAGGTCAGGCTCGCCATGCGCTGGGCCTGCTGCTGCCGCCGATCGGCCGGGCCCGCGCCGGCGCGCCCGACCGCGAGCCGCGCCAGCTCGGTCTGGCGCGCGAAGAACGCGGTGAGGCTCTCGCGCGGCTCCTCGACGGCGCCCGCCGCGGTCGGGGACACGTAGACCGGGATGCGCAGGAACACGCTCGGGTTCCCCGCGTGGCCCGCGTCGCGCCAGGCGTCTCGATAGGGCCCGAGCTGCGTCACGAGATCCGCGATCTCGGTGGAGCGCAGGCCGATGAAGATCGGCAGCCCCAGCCGCCCCGCGGCGGGAAAGGTCTCGTCGCTCGTGGCCGCCATGCGGATCGGCGGATGCGGCACCTGGTAGGGACGCGGCGCGACGGTCGCGTTCTCGACGCGATAGAACTCGCCCGCGTAGCTGAACGGCTCGCCGGTCCAGGCCCGGCGCACGATGTCGAGCGCCTCGCGGAAGCGGGCCTGGCTCTCCGCGTACGCGACGCCGTAGGTGTCGTAGGTGCGGACCACGCCGCTGCGGCCGATGCCGAACTCGAACCGGCCCTCGCTGATGTGGTCGACGGTCGCGCCCTCCTCGGCGATGCGCAGCGGATGGTTCAGCGGCAGCACCTGAACCGCGGTGCCCACGCGGACACGCCGGGTTCGGGCCGCGATCGCGCTGGCAACCTGCAGCGACGCCGAGATGATCGAGCGGCTGGGCGTGAAGTGGATCTCGCCGAGCCAGACGCAGTCGATGCCCCACGCCTCGGCGCGCTCGGCGGTCTCGAAGATGTCGCGAAACGCCGAGGTCTGGGTCGCTCCCTGGCGAAGCTCCTCGACGAAGAGTCCGACGTGCACGGCGTCGATACTGCGGCGGAGGCCAGGGCTAGTCAAGCGGACCCGAACGCGTCAGACTTACCCGGTAGAGTCGGCCGCGACAGCCCGCGGCGCCGGGATTCTGTCGCGCCCGTCCAGCGTTGATCCCGCGGCATGCGCCTTGCTGCGCACACTGACCAGGAGGCTCCCACATGGGCATCATCGGCTGGATCATCTTCGGTCTGATCGTCGGCGTGGTCGCGAAGCTCCTCACCCCCGGACGCGATCCGGGCGGCTTCATCATCACGATCATTCTCGGCATCCTGGGCGCGGTGCTCGGCGGCTACCTCGGGCGCGCGCTGGGGTGGTATCAGCAGGGCGATCCGGTCGGCTTCGTGATGGCGGTCCTCGGCTCGATCATCCTGCTCGTCGTGTACCGCCTCATCGCGCGACGAACCGCCTAGCGATCGGATCATGGCGATGCGGTCGCTCACGGTGCCGCCGGCTCGGTCGGCCAGGGCCGCCCGGCTGCGGTACGTGAGCGACCGCGATGCCGGCCTCGCGCGGGTCCGGGCCGGCCGCGGGTTCACCTATCGGACCGCCCGGCGCCGGGCGGTGCGCGACCCGCGGGTCCTCACCCGCATCCGGGCCCTCGCCATCCCACCCGCCTGGACGTCGGTCTGGATCTGTCCGCGCCCGACCGGCCACCTGCAAGCGGTCGGCCGCGACGCACGAGGACGCAAGCAGTATCGCTATCACGCGCGGTGGCGCGAATGCCGCGACGAGAACAAGTACGCGCGGCTCGTCGCCTTCGGGCGCGCGCTCGGGCGCATCCGTCGCCGGGTCGCGCGCGACCTCACCGGCTTCGAGCTCTCCCGCGAGCGCGTCGTGGCCACCGTTGTCCGGCTCCTCGAGACCAGCCTGATCCGGGTCGGCAACGAGGAGTACGCGCGACAGAACCGCTCCTACGGGCTCACCACGCTCCGCAGCCGCCACGTGCAGATCCGCGGCCCGCGGCTCCGGTTCGAGTTCGCCGGCGGCAAGCGCCACGTCGTCGACGTGCACGATCGCCGGGTCGCCGCGATCGTGCGCTCCTGCCAGGACCTGCCGGGCCACGAGCTGTTCCAGTACGTCGACGACGACGGCCGCCGCCGCAGTGTCGACTCCGCCGACGTCAACGCGTACCTGCGGCAGGCCGGCGGCGACGACTTCACCGCGAAGGACTTCCGCACCTGGAGCGGCACGCTGCTGGCATTGCGCACGCTGGCCGGGTCCGTCGAGCGCCCGCCGACCAAGAAGCGGCTCCTCGAGGCGGTCAGGACGGTGGCCGAGCGGCTCGGCAACACGCCGGCGATCTGCCGCAAGTGCTACATCCACCCGCACGTGATGGACACGTATCTGGCGGGCGGGCTCGCGCGCCTCGACGGCCGGGCCGGCGGTGCCTCGCACCTCCGCGACGGGCTGCACGTCGAGGAGCGCGCGCTCCTCCGTTTCCTGGGGAAGCCGCTGCTCCACCAGCGCTCGGCCTGAGCGCCGGAAGCACTTCGGGTCCTTCGAGGGGTTGCGGTCGCCCGGCCCCGCCTGCTAGCTGCGCCGTCATGTCTGCGGGCCCCGGTCCGGCTCGATCTCGCGGCGCCGTCATGCCGCTGGTCATCGGCGTGCTCGTCGCCCGCTCGGCGGCTGCACCGGCGCCAAGGTCAACTCGCGCGCCGAAATCCCGACCATCGTCGTCGTGACCCGCCACGCCGACACCGATCCCGGCTCCGGCGCGCTGAACGCGACCGGGCGGGGAGCGCGCTCAGGCCCTGGCCGATCTGGTGGCCCCCATGGGCGTCACCGCGATCTACGGCCCGATCTCGAGCGGAACCTGGCCACCGTCGAGCCGCTGGCCCGGCTCTCCGGCGTCCAGGTCACGCGGAAGGCCTCGGTCAGCGTCTTCTCGGCCGGGGCCATCGCCGAGGAGATCCTGGAGCGGCACGCTGGGGGCGTGGTCGTGTGGGTGGGCAACGTGTCGGGGAACCTGCAGGCGGTCTACGGCCGGCTGGGCGGGGACGGTATGGGCCCGGTGGAATACGGGGATCTACATATACTGACCATTCCGCCCTCGGGGCCGGTCCGCGTCGAGAAGCTGCGCTACGGCCCGTGATCGATGCGCCGCCCTGTCTCGGGGGTGATAGCATACCCGCGGCATGAGACGAGGGCGTCTGATCGGCTTGGCCGCGGCGGTCGTGCTGGCCGGCCTGGTCTACGGCGGGTACCTCTGGTGGCAGAGCTTCCGGTACGTCTCGACGGATGACGCGTACGTAGAAGGCAGCATCGTCATCATCAGCGCCAAGGTCGCGGGCCACGTCGCCGAGCTCCACATGGACGACAACCGCGCGGTCAAGTCCGGCGACCTCCTGCTCCGCATCGACCCGCGTGACTACCAGGCCCGGCGCGATCAGGCCCGGGCCGCGGTGGCGGTCGCGCTGGCCAGCCATCAGGCCTCTCGCTCCGAGACACAGCTCACCCGCGAGACCACTGCCGCGCAGGTCGACGAGTCCCGCGCCGCGCTCGAGTCGGCGCGCGTCGCCGAGCAGGCTGCCGAGTCGGCGGTGGCCGAGGCCCGCGCCACCGTGGAGGCCAAGCGTGCCGCGACCGCCGCGATGACCGCCGACGTCGCCGGCGCGCAGAGCACCCAGCGGCAGAACGCGCGTGAGATGGACCGGATGAAGCGGCTGCTGCAGGGCGGCTTCGTCTCGCAGCGTGATTTCGATCAGGCGGAGATGGTCATGCTCACCTCGACGGCCACCATGGAGGCCACCCAGAAGCGGCTCAACCAGGCCGAGAAGGAGGGCCAGCAGGCGGAGGCCGCGCTGGCCAGCCGCGCGCTGGCGGTGAGCCTCGCCCGCCAGCGGGTGAACGAGGCGCGCGCGGCGCTGGGGCGTGTGGAGAGCCAGCGCCGTCAGGTCACGGTGAAGGAGGCGGAGATCGAGCGAGCCGAGGCCGCGCTCAGCCAGGCCCGCGCCGATCTCTCGTTCGCCGAGCTGCAGCTGCAGCACACCGAGGTGCGCGCGCCCACCGATGGAGTGGTGTCGAAGAAGAGCGTGGAGGTGGGGCAGGTGGTGCAGATGGGCCAGCCGCTGCTGGCCCTGGTGCCGCTGCACGACGTGTGGGTCCTCGCCAACTTCAAGGAGACGCAGCTCGGCCGCGTGCGGCCGGGCATGCCCGTCACCGTGGAGATCGACACCTTCCCGGGCCAGGTCTTCCACGGCACCGTCGACTCGCTGAGCGCGGGCACCGGCTCGCGCTTCTCGCTGCTGCCGCCCGAGAACGCCACCGGCAACTGGGTGAAGGTGGTGCAGCGCATCCCCGTGAAGATCGTGCTCGAGGAAAAGGAAATCGGGAATCCCCAGCCGCTGCGTGCGGGCATGTCCGTCGTCGCCTCCATCCGGGTGGATTGATCGGACGGGGCGGCCGCCGCTCGTAGAAGGAGACCGTGCCCATGGCTGCTGACGCGCGCCCCCTCGTGGTGG
>DATFWA010000290.1:0-2400 GCA_035259825.1 Candidatus Methylomirabilota bacterium
CGGTGGTGATCTTCCTCACCATGAAGCTGATCCCGGGCGACGTGGCCCGCGCCCTGCTCGGCCCCATGGCCACCGACCAGTCGCTGGCTCAGCTGCGCCACGCCCTGGGCCTCGACGAGGCGATCTACGTGCAGTACGGCAAGTGGCTGTGGCGCGCGCTGCACGGCGATCTCGGGCTCTCGCCGATCGTGCACAAGCCGGTGGTCGAGCTGCTGCTCCCCAAGTTCGGCAACACCCTGATCCTGGCCGGCGCGAGCTTCTTCTTGGCCGTGGTGGGCGGCGTCGCGATCGGCGTGCTCGCGGCCTCGCGCCAGCAGACGGTGGTGGACCGCGCCGCGATGGGCGCCTCGCTCGTCGTCGGCAACATGCCGCCCTTCTGGCTGGGGCTCGTGCTCATCGTGTTCTTCGCCATCAACCTGCGCTGGCTGCCGAGCCTCGGCATGTACTCCTCGCGGGGGCCCGGCGGATTCGAGGACCTGCTCGCCCACCTGATCATGCCCGCCGTCGCCACCGCGGCCGCGCCCGGCGCGATCATCGCCCGGATGACGCGCGCCTCCGTGCTCGAGATCCTCGGCCAGGACTACATCAAGGTCGCGCGGTCGAAGGGCCTCTCCGAGCGCGCCGTCGTGGGCCTGCACGCGCTGCGGGTGGCCTGGCCGCCCATCCTCACCATCTCCGGGCTGCAGCTGGGCTACCTGCTGGGTGGCGCCGTCTTCACCGAGGAGGTCTTCGGCTGGCCGGGCCTCGGGCGCCAGCTCGTCACCTCGGTCATCGCGCGCGACGTGCAGGTGGTCCAGGGCGCCGCCCTTTTCATCGCGATGTCCTTCGTGATCGTGAACCTGGTGGTGGATCTGCTGAACCTCTACCTGGACCCGCGCGCGCGGCCGGCCTGACCGTGGCCACCACCACCGCGCTCGCCGTCAATCCCGTGGAGGCCCGGTCCCGCCGCGGCCCGACCGCGCTCGGCAGCTTCCTGCGCGCGTTCTTCCGGGACCGGCAGGCGGTGGTCGGCGTGATCATCATCGCGATCGCGGGGAGCGCCGCGCTGGCCGCCCCGCTCATCAGCCCGTGGGATCCGCTCGCCTCGGGGGCGGCCGAGCGGCTCGCCCCGGTGGGCACCCCCGGCCATCTGCTCGGCACCGACGAGCAGGGCCGCGACATCCTGAGCCGGCTCATCTGGGGCGGCCGCGCGTCGCTGCTGGTCGGCATCCTGCCCACCGTGACCGCGGGCCTCGTGGCGCTCGGGCTGGGACTCCTCGCCGGCTACGTCGGGGGCCTGCTCGACCACGTGATCATGCGCGCCCTCGACGTGTTCTTCGCGTTCCCTCTCGTGCTGCTCGCCAT
The DNA here is from genome assembly GCA_035259825.1 of Candidatus Methylomirabilota bacterium. Classification (GTDB taxonomy): domain Bacteria; phylum Methylomirabilota; class Methylomirabilia; order Rokubacteriales; family CSP1-6; genus CAMLFJ01. Next base: position 1,345 of record DATFWA010000290.1, read on the forward strand.
CGCGATCGTAGGCGTGATCGGACCAGGCATGCAGAACCAGATGTTTGCGCTCGCAGTGGTCCTGGTGCCCTACAGCACGCGCGTCGTGCGCACCGCCACCCTGTCGGTGAAGCCGCTCGAGTTCGTGGAGGGCGCGCGCGCACTCGGCGCCGGCCGCGGCCGCCTGATCGGCCGGCACCTGCTGCCCAACGTGCTGCCGCCCCTGCTCGTCTACACCAGCACGCTGGTCGGCATGATGATCGTGGCCTCGGCCGGCCTGAGCTTCCTCGGCCTGGGCGTGCAGCCGCCCACGCCGGACTGGGGCGTCATGGTGGGCAACGGCCGCCTCGTGCTGTACCGGGCCGCCCACGTGGCCACCATTCCGGGCATCGTCATCGTCGTCGTGGCCCTGGCCTTCAACTTCGTCGGAGACGGCCTGCGCGAGGCCCTCGACCCTCGCGCGCGCCGGTAGGCCCCCGGTCGAGCCTTAAGGAGGCACGTCATGGACGCACGAAAGATCGAACTCATGATGCGGATGCTGCCAGAGGTGAGCCGCCGCGACTTCCTACGCACCGCGGCCGCCGGTGCGGCGGGTGCCGCCGGCGCGCTGGCCACGCCGAAACGCGGGCGCGCCCAGACGCCGAAGAAGGGCGGCACGCTCGTCTACGGGATGGAGGGCCCCTCGGACATCCTGGATCCGCAGGCCACCGGCTGCTGGCTGACCTACCGGGTGACGTATCAGATGTTCGAGGGCCTGCTCGCCGAGGATCTCACCAAGTCCGACGTGGCCATCCCACAGGTCGTCCCGCGCCTCGCCGAGTCCTACACCCTCTCCAAGGACGGGCTCACCCGGACGTTCAAGCTGCGCCGGGGCGTGAAGTTCCACGACGGCAGCTCGTTCAACGCGCAGGCCGCCGTCTTCTCCTGGGAGCGCATGTTCAAGAAGGACGCGCCCCACTTCTACCCTCGCGCCAACAGCTATACCAACTACGTGGTCGAGTACATCACCGGCGTCGAGGCGGTCGACGACTACACGCTGAAGATGACGTTCAGCAAGCCCTACGCGGAGTGGGAGCG
>DATFWA010000291.1:0-4944 GCA_035259825.1 Candidatus Methylomirabilota bacterium
CGGTGGTGACGGTGACGGTGGCCTCGGCCACGGAGGCCTTGTCCTTGAAGGACTCCACCAGCGCGGCCAGGTTGGTGGCCACCGGGCAGTAGGGATGCTCGGCGGGCTTCAGCGGACAGTGGCCGCACTGGTGGTTCTCCAGCCGGGCCCACGCGGGCGGTCGGGTGGCCTCGGCCGGGCGGAGGGTGAGGGAGCCCCGGTCGAGATCGACGGTATAGGACTTCCCGTCCCCGTCGGGGAACGCGAAGTCGTAGACGATCTTGATGGTCTCCACCGCTTACCCGCGAGGGTAGCGAGGTGGAGGCCGCGACGTCAATTTCTGTATCGCGCTGCGTCTTCACCGGCGCGCCGGCCCGACGCGGGGTGCGTGCTATCCTCGCACCGTGGCGTCCGTTCCCGAGCCGCCGGCGGTCGGGCAGCCGGCCCCGCTCTTCAGCCTGACCTCGGTCCAGGGAGGCACCGTCGACCTGGCCGCGTACCGCGGGCGGGCCAACGGCCCCAATCTGCTCCAGGCCGCGCGGGTCTTCTTCGGTCACAGCCCGACGCCCTATCCCTTCGTCTGCAATCCCGACAAGCGGCTCTACGCGGTCTACGGGCTGGGCGATCGCGGCGCCCTCCAGGCCACTTGCTCGGCGGTGGTGAGCTTCTCCTACGCGTTCACCCGCGGCGACACCGGCCCGCAGCTGCGCGGCGCGTGGCTAGACGTGATGAATCGCAATTTCGTCCGCCGGCTCCACCACCACGCTATGAGCGCGCTGGAGCAGGGGATCTTCCTCGTCGACCGCGACGGGGTGATCCGCCACCGCACGGTGGTCGGCCCGCTGGATCCGGTGCCCCGGGCGGCTGGCCGAGATGGTCCAGACCCACTGCCCGGTAACTCGGCCCGATCCAGATCCGAAGGGCCACGCTGAGCCGTAATCCAGGGTAGGGAGAGCCACATATGGGGTCGTCATTGAAATGTGCCCCACAGTGTCGTATGAGTTGACTCGATCGATGCCTGTCTTCGACATCGAGTCGTATGTGGGCCGCTCGCGGGCCGTGGACATGGCGGCCATCGCCTGGGCCGACGTGGCCCGCTACCAGGTCTCTCCCGAGATGATCCGGACGCTTCGTTACATGCAGGACGTCGAGAGCCACACGATCATCTACCTGCGCAGCCTCCTGGCCACCCGCGCGGTGGACGATCCGGACGTCGCGACGTTCCTGGCCTGCTGGGTGTACGAGGAGACGTTCCACGGCCTGGCTCTCGCGCGCTTCCTGGAGGCGGCCGGCTCGCCGATCGGGACCCGCGCGCGTCCCCGGGGGCAGGAGACCGTCGCCAAGCGCATCGAGGCGGCAGCCACCGCGATGGTGTCGAAGGCCTGGGCCGACTTCTGCGCGGTACACATGGTATGGGGCGCGATCAACGAGCTGACCACGCTCACCGGATATCGTCGCTTCGCCGCGGTGGCGGGCCATCCCGTGCTCACCGACCTGCTGGACCGCATCGTGCTCGACGAGTCGCGCCACTTCTTCTTCTACTACCGCCAGGCCGAGATCCGGCTGCAGCGCCGCACGGTGGCCCGGGTCGCGCGGTTCCTGGTGGATCGCTTCTGGGCGCCGGTGGGCAGCGGCGTGGAGGCCGACCCGGAGGTCGAGTTCCTCGCCACCTACCTCTTCGGCGGGCCGGAAGGGCAGGAGGCCGCGCGGAAGGTGGACGACACGATCCGGCGGCTGCCCGGATTCGAGACCGTAGCGCTCCTCGAAGCGTGGATGGACCGTCACACGAGGAGCCCGGAAGGGAGACACCATGGCCACGGCAACCACTGAGCGACCCACCGACCAGCGAGCGAGCGGCCAATACCGTGCCTATACCCCGCGGCCCTTCACTCGCGCCGAGCGCGATTCGGTGACGATCCTCTTCGGCGGCCTGCACTGGCGCGTGGAGCGCGTGCTGCAGGCGGTGCTGGAGAGCGGCGGTCATCGGGCGCAGGTGCTCCCCGTCGCCACCCGGGACGATCTCCTGACCGGACGCGAGGTCGCCGACATCGGGCAGTGCTGCCCGACCAGCTTCACCACCGGGAACCTGGTGAACTTCCTCAAGAAGGAAGCGAAGGCGGTCGGCGTCGAGGAGGTGAACCGGAAGTACGTCTACCTGACCGCCGGCTCCTGCGGGGCGTGCCGCTTCGGCCAGTATCACCAGAGCTACGAGCTGGCCCTCCGCAATTCCGGGCTCGACGCCTTCCGCATGTTCTTGCTGGCGCAGGATCAGCTCGACCAGAAGGCGGCCATGGGCGACGGGCTCGACCTGAACCTGCCGGTCACCCTGGGCTGCCTGTGGGCGATCTTCTGCACCGACCTGGTGCAAGACCTCGAGTATCAGGTGCGGCCCTACGAGGTCGTGCCCGGCCAGACCGAGGCGGTCGTGCGCGAATCCATCGAGCTGCTCTACCAGGCGTTCCGGGACCGGCCGAAGAAGGGACCGTGGCGCTCGGTGCTCTGGTTCCTGACCACCAGCTACTTCGCCCGCGTGATGCGCGAGATCCGGGCGAAGTTCGACGCCATCGAGGTCGATCGGCTGCGGGTGAAGCCGACAGTGAAGATCACCGGGGAGTTCTATCTCCAGACCGTCGAGGGCGATCCCAACTACAACATCCACCGCTGGCTCGAGGCGGAGGGCGCCGAGGTCTACCCGGCCGGCATCACAGTGTGGATGGACTACCTGCTGCGCCTTGGCCTGCAGCGCTTCGAGGACTACTCGGGCATCGAGCGGGGCGCCCGCCTCAAGCTCGGCCTCGGGCGCGCCGTGCAGGCCATCTTCCGCGCGACGTTCAACCGGCTGCGCCGGGCCATGGGCGACCTGCCGCACGATTTGCCTCGCCAGCTCGAGCTGCGGCGGCTGGCCGCGCCCTATTTCCACAGCCGTCTCGACGGCGGCGAGGGCGACATGCTGGTCGGCAAGGCGATCTGGGCCCACCAGAAGAAGAAGGCCCACATGATCTGCGAGCTGTCGCCCTACTCCTGCATGCCCAACACCATGTCCATCGGGGCGATGGCGGGGGTGATCGGCAAGTATCCCGATCTGCTCTACGCCCCGCTCGAGATCAAGGGCGATGCCGAGGTCCACGCGCTCTCGCGCTGCCAGATGATCCTGACCGAGGCGAAGAAGCGCGCTCAGCGCGAGTTCGACGAGGCGCTCGCGGCGAGCGGCCTGACGATCGAGCAGGTGCGCGGCCATCTCGATGCGCATCCCGAGATGAAGCGCGCGACGTACCCGGTGCCCCATCTCGGCTGCGCGGGGCAGGCCGCGAACCTGGTCCGGCACGTGGCCCAGCAGGCGAAGTAGATGAAACGGGTCGGAATGGACGTCGGCTCGACCACCGTCAAGGCGGTCTGCGTCGAGGACGGACGCGTGCTCTGGCAGGACTACCAGCGCCACAACACGCGCCAGGCCGAGAAGGTGCTGGAGTTCCTCGGGCGCATGGAGGACGAGGCGCAGATCGCGGCCGGCCGCGATCGCGTGTTCTTCACCGGCTCCGGCGCGGGCCTGCTGGCTCCGCTGGTGGGTGCCAAGACGATCCAGGAGGTGGTGGCGGTCGCCGCGTGCGTGGAGCGCCTCCACCCGGATGTGCGCTTCGTGTCCGAGATCGGCGGCGAGGACATGAAGACCATCTTCTTCACCCCCGCCGGCACCGGCCGCTCCAAGCAGGTCTACATGCAGTCGGCCTGCAGCGGCGGCACCGGCACCTTCATCGAGAAGACGGCGCGCAAGCTCCAGGTGGCGAGCGAGCGGCTCGCGGCCATGCCGTACGCGGGCATGAGCCTGCACAAGGTCAGCAGCAAGTGCGGCATCTTCGCGGAGACGGACGCCAACACCCTGGTGAAGACCGGCGTGCCGGTCGAGGAGATCATCGCCAGTCTGTTCGAGGCGGTGGTCTACCAGAACCTCGCCACGCTGACCAAGGGCAACACGCCGTCGCCCGAGGTGCTGCTGCTGGGCGGGCCCAACCTCTTCTTCACCGGGCTGCAGGAGGCGTGGCGCCATCACCTGGGCAAGCTCTGGGAGCAGAGGAGGATCGCGCTGCCCGAGGGCCGCGACGTCGCCTCGCTGATCACGGTGCCCGCAGAGGCGCTCTACTACGCCTGCCTCGGCTGCGTGGAGATCGGCGGCGACGAGCCCGACGGCGTCGCGGTCTACGAGGGACGCGACCGCCTGCGCTGGTGGGTGGAGGAGGGCCAACAGGAAGAGAAGGCGAAGGCGGGCGGCCGCGCTCTGGTGGCCGGCGCGGACGATCTCACCTCGTTCGTGGCCGAGTACGACCTCAAGCGCCCGGCGACCGCCGCCGCGCCGGCCACCGGGCCGGTGCTGATCGGGTGCGACTTCGGCAGCACCACCGCCAAGGCGGTCGTGCTGTCCCCGGCGCGCGAGCTACTCTTCAGCTGCTACGCCCTATCGAAGGGCAACCCGATCGAGGACGCGCAGTCCCTCTTCCGACAGGTTCGCGAGGCGGGCTATCGGGAGGTGGGCGGGCTCGCTCTCACCGGGTACGGCAAGGATCTCCTCAAGGACGTGGTCGGTGCGGACGTGGCGGTGGTGGAGACGGTGGCGCACGCGACCGGCACGCTCCACTTCCATCCCGACGCAGACGTGATCTGCGACGTGGGCGGCACCGACGTGAAGATCATGATCCTGCGCCAGGGCACGGTGGCCGACTTCCGGCTGAACTCGCAGTGCTCCTCGGGCAACGGGGCGTTCCTGCAGGGCGTGGCCGAGCGCTACGCGATCCCGCTCGAGGCGTACGCGGAGAAGGCCTTCGAGGCCAAGGCCATGCCCACGCTCGCGATGGGCTGCGGCGTGTTCCTTCAGTCCGACATCGTCAACCAGCAGCGCAAGGGCTGGGCCGCCGAGGAGATCATGGCCGCGCTGGCCGCGGTGCTGCCGGTCAACGTGTGGATCTACGCCGG
>DATFWA010000292.1:0-21282 GCA_035259825.1 Candidatus Methylomirabilota bacterium
CGCGCTGCCGTTCACCCCACACGCGCTGCGGTACTGGGCAGACGCCCGGCGCGGCGAGGGCCGGCTGAGGCCGCGATGAGCGACGTCACGCTCGCGCTGGAATCTCCGCGCCAGGCCGACGTGGGGCGCCTCCTGGGGGCGCTCGACGCCTACCAGAGCGCGCTCTACCCCGCGGAGAGCAATCACTTTCTCGACATCGGCGCCCTTGCCGCGTCGACCGTGCGGTTCTTCGTGGCCCGGCGGGACGGCACCGCGCTGGGTTGCGCCGCCCTGCGCGTCGATCCGGAGGGATACGGCGAGCTGAAGCGGATGTATGTGACGCCGGAAGCCCGCGGCATGAGCCTGGGCCGGCAGCTGCTGGAGCGCGTCGAGGCGGAAGCGCGGGGGGAGGGTCTCGAGTATCTACGCCTCGAGACCGGCATTCACCAGCCGGAGGCGCTCGGGCTCTACCGCTCGGCCGGCTACCGCGAGCGCGAGCCCTTCGGCGACTACGCGCCGGATCCGCTCAGCGTCTTCATGGAGAAGCGTCTCTGACGCCCCCAGAGCACGCCGAGCACGGCCACGGTGCCGCCGAGACCCACCGCGGTCACGACAGCTGTGCGGCGGAGCATGTCCCAGCCCCGGCTGATGTTGACCATCACGTGGGCAGGGATGGCGTCCAGGTCCGCCCGGATGCGCCACTTCGCGAAAGCCAGCGGATCGTCGGGGTGCCAGAAGCCGCCGTCGACGTCGGCAACGCAGAGATGCAGCTCACAACTGTGGGGAGTCGCGCACCGCTCGGCCTTCCAGCCGCGGCCGCCTCCCCGGAGACCGCCTCGGTGTAGCGTCAGGCACTCAGCAGCCATATCGCCCCCAGTCCGACGAGCACCGCCGTCCTGATGAGTCCTGCGAGTCCTACGTGGGTGATGCTTAGCTTCGTCATGTTCGCCTCTCTCACCACTGTGACGCTCGAGCGCCGCGCTTTGTTTCGTTCGGCTCGCGCGCGCCCCGCGTCTGGACCCATGAGCGGAGGCGGGCCCCCTCGCTCAGAACCGGTGTGTGACGAGGGATTTCAGCGATTCGTCAACCCGCGCTCCGCTCCGGGCGACACATTTGAGAGCAAGAGCCGGGCCACGCGAGCAAGTCGCGCGAAATGCCCGTCAGAGTGCTTTACGCTGCCGTGCGTTAAGAAGCGTCTTGACCAGGATTAGGGAAGCAATTTCCCTCTGCAGGTAGGAACGGTGGCGGTGACGTCCCGGCAAATCAGTGTGTTACAGTTACGCGCATGCGGGGGGTCCTGATCACTGTCGAAGGCGTCGAGGGCTCGGGGAAATCCACGCAGTGCACCCGGCTCGCGCGGTATTTGTCCATCCGGTGGCTCGAAGTTGCCCAGACCAGTGAGCCGGACGGCACCGCGCTCGGCATGCGTATCCGTGGGCTGTTCGAGGAGGGTCCGACTCCGACTCCGCTCACCCAGGCCTTCCTCTTCATGGCCGCTCGCCAGGAGCACGTCACGCGGGTCATAGCCCCCGCGCTAGCCCGGGGCGCGGTGGTGATCTCCGACCGGTACGCCGATGCCACAGTGGCCTATCAAGGGTACGGGCAGGGGCTGGACGTGCAGACCATCCGCGAGCTGAACGTGCTCGCCACCGGCGGCCTGGTGCCAGACCTGACCCTCGTGCTGGATCTGGATCCGGCCGTCGGCATGCAGCGCATCCGGGGCCGGGCGCTCGACGCCTTCGAGAAGATGGATCTCGCCTTCCACCAGCGCGTGCGCGAGGGATACCTGGAGATCGCGCGGGGCGACAAGCGCCGGGTGGTGGTGCTCGATGCCGCGCAGGAGGCCGACGCCCTGCACGCCGAGGTGGTGCGAGTCGTGGACGACCATCTGAGCCGCCGCGGAGGTGCCCGTGGCGCTTGAGGGCATCCGCGATCAGCCAGAGGCGGTGACGCTGCTGCGCCGCGCGCTCGCCACGTCCCGCGTGGCGCACGCGTATGCCTTCGTGGGTCCGGAGGGCTCCGGCCGCAAGGGGACCGCGCTGGCCTTCGCGTCGGACCTGGTCGCGCCGCAGGGCGGTCCCGCCGCGGAGCGTGCCGAGCGCGGCAGCCATCCGGACGTGCGCCTGCTTGGCCCGACGCCGCCTGTCGGCAATCCGAAGGGCGCGCTGGCGCTCCGGATCGAGACGGTCCGTGAGCTGGAGCGGCTGGCCGCGCTCAAGCCACTGGAAGCGGCCTGGAAGGTCTTCGTGGTGGACGACGCCGAGAAGATGACCGCGGCGACGCCTCAGGCGTTCCTCAAGACGCTCGAGGAGCCGCCGGCGCGGACCGTGATCATCCTGATCCTCTCGCAGATTCGAGCGCTGCCGGCCACCGTGCTGTCGCGCTGCCAGGTCGTGCGCTTCCATCCGCGCCTCACCGAGGGCCTGCCCGCGCTGCTCCCGGACGTGCGCACCGACGCCCATACCCGGAGCCTGCGGCTCCTCGCCGAGGCGCGGGAGCAAGGCGTCGAGGCCGTCCTGCGGCTGGGGGAGCAGGTCGGGCGCGACCGCCAGGCCGCCGAGACCTTCGTCGAGACGTGCTGGCTCTGGCACCGTGATCTGCTGTGCGGCCTGGCCGGTGCTCCCGCGCGCCTGATGATCCGGAGCGAAGCGCAGGCCGCCGGGCGCGAGCGGTCGCTCGAGCGGCTGACGGACGCGCTGCGCGACTGCCGCGAGGCCTGGCTGGCCATCCAGGGCAGCGTCTCGCCGCGCCTCACCGTCGAGGTGCTGTTGGGACGCCTGACCGGACTGGCGGCGTGAGCCGCTGAGCGAGATTCCATGAGCGATTCGATCGAGCCGGCTGTCACGACGGATCCCGCGGTCGACGAGGCGCCCCGCTACCTGGTCGGCGTGCGCCTGCGCGAGCCGCTGCTGGCCGAGGACTACCGGACCACCGAGACGGACCTGCACGTCGGCGACTTCGTGGTGGTGGAGACCGGCGGCGGCTCCACGGTCGGAGAAGTGCGCCGGCCCCGGCGCGAGATCCCCGAGTTCAAGCGGGGCCGCATGTACCGCCGCGTGATCCGCCGGGCCACCACCGGCGAGGTGGCGGACTGGCGCGAGCGCCGGGCCCGCGAGGTGCGGGGCGTCGAGACCGCGCAGCGGCTGGCCCGGGGCCGCTCCCTGGCCATGAAGATCGTGGACGTGGAGATCGAGGCCTCGCGCCGCCGGGTGGTGGTGTTCTTCAATTCCGAGGAGCGCGTGGACTTCCGCGACCTCGTGCGCGACCTGGCCCGTGAGTTCCACGCGCGGATCGAGATGCGTCAGATCGGAGCGCGCGACACCACCAAGCTGCTCGACGGCATCGGGCCGTGCGGCCGTCAGCTCTGCTGCTCGTCGCACCTGCGCAAGTTCGATCCGATCTCGGTGAAGATGGCCAAGGCGCAGGACATGCCGTTGACCGACAGCCGCCTCCTCGGCAACTGCGGCCGTCTCAAGTGCTGCCTGCTCTACGAGTTCTCGACCTACGAAGAGCTCCGCTCCCGGCTACCTCGGGTCAACAGCGCCTGCTCGGCCGACTGCGGCGGAGGTGGCTGCATGACCGGCAAGGTCCGGTCGCTCCGGGTGCTCAAGCAATCGGTGATCGTCGGCTTCCCGGACGGCACCGAGGCGGAGGTCCCCCTCGCCCAGATCACCTGGGAAGGCCGCGACCACATCAAACCGGCCTGAGGGGCGGGCCACCCGGCGCATGAGCACCTTCTACCTCACCACCCCGATCTACTACGTCAACGCCCGTCCGCACCTCGGCCACGCGTGCACCACCATCATGGCCGACGCGATGTGCCGCTATCGTCGGCTCGCGGGCGACCGCGTGTACTTCCTCACCGGTACCGACGAGCACGGTGAGCGGATCGCCCAGGTGGCGGCCAAGGCCGGGACGTCCCCGCAAGCCTACGCGGACGAGATCGCGGCGGTGTTCCAAGAGACCTGGCGCCGCCTCGGCATCACCAACGACGACTTCATCCGCACCACCGAGCCGCGACACAAGAAGGTCGTGCAGGAAATCTTGCAGCGGCTCTTCGACGCAGGGGAGATTTACTTCGGAGAGTACGGCGGCTGGTACTGCTACGGCTGTGAGCGCTTCTACACCGAGAAGGAGATCGTGGACGGCAAATGCCCCGATCACCAGACCGCGCTCACGTTCATCAAGGAGAAGAACTACTTCTTCAAGATGTCGAAGTACCAGGACTGGCTGATCAAGCACCTCGAGGACAATCCAGGCTTCATCCAGCCCGAGCGGTACCGCAACGAGGTGTTGGGATTCCTGCGCGAGCCGCTGCAGGACCTGTCGATCAGCCGGCCGAAGTCGCGGGTGGTGTGGGGCATCCCGCTGCCCTTCGACGACCAGTACGTGACCTACGTCTGGTTCGACGCGCTGCTCAACTACTACTCGGCGGTCACGGAGCCGCCGCTCGAGAAGACGCGCGGGCTGTGGGACCACGTCCAGCATCTGATCGGCAAGGACATCCTGAAGCCTCATGGGGTCTACTGGCCGACCATGCTCAAGGCGGCCGGCATCCCGCTCTATCGGCGCCTGAACGTGCACGGCTACTGGTCCCTGGGCGGCAGCAAGATGTCGAAGTCCATCGGCAACGTGGTGGAGGCCTTCCAGCTTACCGACAAGTACGGTCACGACGCGTTCCGGTACTTCCTGCTGCGGGAGATGAACTTCGGGCTCGACGCCAGCTTCAGCGAGGAGGCGCTGGTCGAGCGGCTGAACGCGGACCTGGCCAACGACCTGGGCAACCTGGTGAGCCGGGCGACCACGCTGATCGCCGCCTCCGGCCCCATCGCGCGGGTGACCGCGCCGGTCGAGACGGCGGACCGGGAGATCGCGGAGGCGGCGGCCACCGCACGGGCGACCGTCGAGCAGACGATGCGCGATTTCGCGTTCCAGAAGGCCCTCGCCGGCCTCTGGGCGTTCATCGGCACCGTGAACCGCTACGTGGACGCCAGCGCGCCGTGGGCCCTGGCCAAGGACCCCGCCCGCCGGCCGCGCCTCGAGCGCGTGCTGTGCACGCTCGCCGACTCGCTGGGGTTCCTCGGCGTCATGCTGGATCCGTTCCTGCCGGACGCGGCGCGAAAGATCCGCGAGGCGCTCGGCCGCGGAGAGACGCCCGCCCTGGATGCCGCGGTGATGGGACAACTGGACACGGTGCCGCGGGTGAGCCGGGTGTCGGGCCTGTTTCCGCGCGTCGACACCAAGGCCTCTCACCCCGGTCCTCAGCCCAAAGGGGAACGTGCGGCGCAAGGTGAGGGGGAAACCGGCGGCGGCAAGATCCCGATCACCGACTTCCAAAAGGTGGAGCTACGAGTCGCCGAAGTGCTGGCCGCCGAGCGTTTGCCGAAATCGAAGAAGCTGCTCAAGCTCACGATCCAGGTGGGCGAAGAGACGCGCACGCTGGTCGCGGGCGTGGCCGAGCACTACGACCCCGCGAGCCTGGTCGGTCGGAAGGTCGTGATCGTGGCGAATCTCCAGCCGGCGACCCTGATGGGCGTCGAGTCCAACGGCATGGTCCTGGCCGCTTCGCACGAGGACACGGTGTCGCTGCTCACGCTCGACAAGGACGTGCCCTCGGGCTCCCGGGTGAAGTAGCGCTCAGCCGATCCGCGAGTTCCGCTCGAGCGCGTCCAATCGGAGAGGTGGCCGCGGGGGTATCCAACGATGTAGCCTATGGCTTCATGATTCCCTTAGCTCGTTGCGCCCGGCCCGGAGTGCGCCCGGCCGGCATCCGCCGGTAGTGCGCGCCGTCCTCGGGGAGACCTTCCGGCTCCTCGGCAGCCACCTGTATCTGTTCACCCTGCTGTCGCTCACGGTCTGGCTGCCGGTGCACGTGCTGCTGAACTACCTCGAGTTCTTCGACCCGGGCGAGGACGCGGTCGGCCGCGCGCTGCGCATCGTGCTGACCGCCCAGGTGGTGCTCGATCCGTTCGTGGTGAGCGCGATGCTCTCCGCGCTGGCGCGCATCAAGCAGGGCGTGCCCGCCAGCTACTGGCAGGTCCTGGCGGAGGGATTCGGGGCGTGGCCGCGCCTCATGCTGGTTCGCTTCATGATCCTGTGGGTGCTGCTGCTGCCGTCGCTGGGATGGCTCGCGGTCTACGGGGCGGCGCCGGCGATCCAGCTGGCGGGCGGGCTGGTGCTGCTGGTGCTATCGGTCGGCATCGTGCTGTTGCTGGTCCGGTTCGCGGTGGTGGATTCCGCGGTGGTGCTGGGGGGCGGCTCGCCGATCACGGTGTGGAGGCAGGCCGCGGAGCTGACCGCGGGCCAGCGCTGGACCATCTTCTGGACGGCCGTCGTGATCTTCCTCCTGATCTTCGGGCTCGCGGTGATCGGCGGACAGGTGGTGCGGACGGTACCCGGGGCCAATCACTTCGTGGTGCGGGTCCTCTTCGACTGCGCGCTCGCCGTCGGCCAGTCCCTCTTCACGATCGCGCTCTTCCTCTTCTACTGGCGAAAGCAGGGGATCCCGGCGCCGACCGAGCCCGTGGCCACGTGATCGCGCCCGACGCGACGCCCGCCCCGCGCTTGCCGGTCGTGGGCTGGCTCGGCGGTTGGCCGATCTCGATCGTCTCGCTGGCACTCGGTGTCGTCGCGCTGTTCATCTTCCGTCGCGGGCTGCCCCACGTGGCCTGGATCGTCGGGTATCTGCTGCTGCTCTGGCTGCTCTTCGTGGTGTTCACCGAGCTGCGCGCGCCGCTGCTCGAGCGCGGCCAGCGCCTGGTACTGACCGCCGCCGACTACACGATCCAGACGCTCTACCACAACCTCCTCCTGTTCGTGCTCCCGGCCTACTACGCGGCGGCCACGCTGGACTCGCCCAACGCGATCTTCCCGGCGATGGTGGCGGCCGGCGCCCTGGTCACGGCGCTCGATCCGCTGTACCGTCGGCTGGTCGAGCCACGGCGCTGGCTGAACCACGCGCTGCTCGGCTTCTCGTTCTTCGCCGCGCTCAACGTGGCGCTGCCCCTCGTGGGCATCCGCCCCATCCTGGCCCTGGAGGCCAGCGCGGTGCTCTCCGCGCTGGCGCTGGCACCCGCGTTCCGCCGGCAGGGCCGGTCCGGCTGGATCCGCGCCCACGCGATGGCGGTCGCCGCCGCGCTCGTGGCGATCTTCCTCATCTGGTTCGCTCGCGGGCTGGTGCCGCCGGCTCCGCTCTTCCTGGCCCGCGCGGTGGTCGCGCGCGACGTCGCCGACCTCGAGCCGGTGGACCCGGCCGACCACCAGGTCCTGTCGTCGTCCACCGTGCTGGAATGGCGCCAGCTCGCGGCCTTCACCGCGGTGTACGCGCCAGCGGGCGTCCGGCAGGTGATCCGCCACGTGTGGTGGCGCGACCGGGTCATGCTCGCGCAGGTCCCGCTGCCCACGCCGGTGCAGGGCGGCCGGCTGCAGGGCTTCCGCACCTACTCGCGCTACACCGATCTCAAGCCGCCGGTTGCGGGCCACTACCGCGTGGACGTGCTCACCGCGTCGGGTCAGCTGATCGGCCGGCTGCGATTCACCGTCACACCCTGAGGGCCACACGATGGACAGCATCTGGATCGAGATCATTCTCATCGGCGCGTCGATCCTGGCCAACGCCTTCTTCGCCGGATCGGAGATCGCGCTCGTGTCGGCGCGTCCGAGCCGGCTGAGCCAGCTCAAGAACGAGGGCGTGGCGGGCGCCGCGCAGGCGGCGGAGCTCAAGCGGGATCCCGACCGCTTCCTCGCCACCATCCAGATCGCGATCACGGTGGTCGGCACCATGGCCTCCGCGGTCGGCGGCGCCGCCGCGGTGGAAGCCCTCACGCCCCGGCTGCAGGGCAGCGGGCTGCCCGGGGCCGACACGTGGGGTGGGCCGCTCTCCCTGGGCATCGTGGTCATGCTGATCTCGTTCGTGTCGCTGGTGATCGGCGAGCTGACTCCGAAGGCGCTTGCGCTGCGCAATCCGGAGCGCTGGGCCGCGGTGATGGCGGCGCCCCTCAGCTGGCTGGTTCGAGCGCTGTCCGGACCGAGCCGGGTGCTCACATGGGCGACCCGGCTGATCCTGACCGTGTTCGGCCTGCGGGATGCCCCCATCTCGCCCGTCGTCTCCGAGGAGGAGGTGAAGTACCTCGTGCGCGAGGGCACGGTGCAGGGCGTGTTCGAGCCGGGCGAGCGCGATCTGGTCAACCGCGTCTTCCAGTTCACCGACACGCCGGTGCGCCTGGTGATGGTGCCGCGGCCCAATATCCTCGGCCTGGATGTCGCGACGCCGCCGGACCAGATCCTCAAGCGCGCCGCCGAGGTGGGGCACACTCGCCTGCCGGTTTTCCGCGGCTCCATCGAGGGCACGATCGGAGTGGTCGTGATCAAGGACCTCTTCCGCTGCGCGGCGCTGGGCGAGCCGGTGAGCCTCGAGCGGCTCATGCACCCGCCGCTGTTCGTGCCGGAGACCGCCCCGGTCAGCGAGGTGCTGCGCCAGTTCCAGCGCCACCGGCTCCAGCTCGCCCTCGCGGTGGACGAGTACGGGCAGGTGGGCGGGCTCGTGACCACCGAGGACCTGCTCGAGGAGATCGTCGGCGAGATCCGTGACGAGCGCGAGAGTCCCCGGCTGTCGTCGGTGTCCCGGCTGCCCGACGGTTCCTATATGATTGACGGGACCGCGGCGATCCGGGACCTGCGGGAGCAGGTGGGCCTACCGCTCGAGGAGTCGCCCGACTACCAGACGATCGCGGGCTTCCTGCTGCAGCACCTCGGCGTGGTGCCGAGGCCCGGCACGACGACGGAAGCCAGCAGCTATCGCTGGACGATCGTGGAGATGGACGGCCCGCGGATCATGAAGGTGAGAGCCGAGGCGGCGAAGCCCCCGAGTTCATGACCGTGTCCCTGATCGATACCCACGCCCATCTCCACTTCCCCGAGCTGGCCGCCGACCTGGACGCGGTGCTCGATCGGGCGCGCGCCGCCGGCGTCACCGCGATGGTCACCATCGGTACCGATCGAGAGACGAATCCGGCCGCGGTGGCATTGGCCGAGAGCCTGACCTCCGTCTACGCCACCGTCGGCATCCATCCCCACGACGCGGCCGATGCCACCGAGGCCGACTTCGAGGCGATGGAACGGCTCGCGCGCGAGTCGGTCAAGGTCGTGGCGCTCGGGGAGATGGGCCTCGACTTCTTCCGCAATCTCTCGCCTCGCGACGCGCAAGAGACCGTGCTGCGCCGTCAGCTCGGCATGGCGCGCCGTTTGGGCAAGCCGGTGGTCATCCACTGCCGCGATGCCCATGCGGAAGCGCTCGCGATCCTGGCCGACGAGCGCGTGGGAGAGGTGGGCGGGGTCATGCACTGCTTCTCGGCCGACGCGGAGGTCGCCAAGCGCTGCCTCGATCTGGGCCTGGAGATCTCGCTGGCGGGCCCGGTGACCTACAAGAACGCGAAGGCACTGCCCGACGTCGCGCGCTTCGTGCCGGCCGACCGGCTGGTGCTGGAGACCGACTGCCCGTTCCTGCCGCCACATCCGCATCGGGGCCAGCGCAACGAGCCCGCGTGGGTGGCCATCACCGCCGCGCGGGTGGCCGAGCTCCGCGGCGTGACGGTCGACGCCCTCGGCGAGATCACCAGCGAGAACGCCCGCCGCCTCTTTCGTCTCTAGGCGCGCCGCTTCAGCACGGCCCTCGCGCGAGGCAGATCTGCCGCCGCGACCAGCAGCACGACCTCGGCCTGATGCCCCACACTGAAGGGGTACACCGACGGCGCCAGGCGGCTCTGCAGCACCACGTGGATCCTCTCGCTCTCGAGCAGACCGCGGACCACGAGGGCTTCCGCCTGATCGCGGCATCGCCGGGCCTCCACGAGGCCCGCGGTGGACGCGGACGGCGACGGCGGCCTGGGGAAGCGGATGATCTTGGCGCGGCGAGCGGTCATGGCGCTCATGCTAGCATGCCGGGCCGCGGGCGCGGCTGCATGCGCACCCAGGTCATATATCCCAGCAACGGTCGAAGCGATAGACTAGGCGCGGCTGACGACCGACCACGACGCCAGGGAGCCGACGCATGCGCACGATCGCACGGATCTTCGCGGTGGCTGGGGCGGTGGCGGGCCTGATCGCCGGGTTGGAAGTCGTCCCGGCGGCGGCCCAGGCGCCGATCAAGATCGGGTTCCTGTCGCCGATGTCCGGCGCGATCGCGCAGGCCGGCAAGGACATGTACAGCGGCTGCGAGCTGTACTGGCAGGAGCGCGGCATGCAGATCGCCGGCCGGAAGCTCGAGGTGATCCTCGAGGACACCGAGGGACAGCCCGCCACCGCGGTGAGCAAGCTGCGCAAGCTGGTGGACAGCGACAAGGTCAACCTGATCGCGGGGGTGATCCTCTCCAACGTCGCCTACGCGCTCGTGCCGCCGATCGAGGCGGCGGGTATCCCCGCCATCTATCCGATCAACTCCGCGGACGACCTGACCCAGCGCAAGCGGCCCAAGTGGCTCATCCGCACCGGCTTCTCGGCGGGCGGCAACATGCACCCGTTCGGGGAATACGCGGCCAAGACGCTCAAGTACAAGAAGGTCGTGACGATCGGGCTCGACTACGCCTTCGGCTGGGAGACGGTGGGCGGCTTCCACAAGGCCTTCGAGGACAACGGCGGCGAGATTATCCAGAAGATCTGGGTGCCGCTCAACATCCAGGACTACGCGCCCTATCTCGCCCAGGTGAAGCGCGACGCCGACGCGGTATTCGTGGTGGCCCTCGGGCGCTGGACCGTGCTCTTCGCCAAGCAGTACGCGGACAGCAACCTGAAAGGGCGGATCCCGCTCATCGCGAACGGGACGTACTCGGACGAGCACGTCCTCTCCCAGCTCGGCGACGAGTCGGTCGGGGTGATCAGCGCGCACCACTACTCGGCCGCGCTCGAAACGCCGGCCAACCGCAAGTTCCGCGCCGCCTTCGAGAAGGCCTACGGCCGCGCGCCGTCGTTCTACTCGGAGAACTGCTACACGGGTGCCCGCGTCATCGAGGAGGCGGTGAAGGCGGTGGGCGGGCGAGTGGAGGATCGAGCCGCCCTGATGACCGCGCTCCGCAAGGTCGAGATCGGCGACGCCCCGCGCGGGCCGATCAAGATCGACGCGTACGGCAACCCGACCCAGAACATCTACATCCGCAAGGTCGAGCGGGTGAACGGCGCGCTCCAGAACACGGTGATCCACACCTATCCGGCGGTCAGCCAGTTCTGGACCTATGACCCGCAGAAGTTCCTGGAGCAGCCGGTCTACTCCCGGGAGTTCCCGCCGTGCCGGCACTGCCAGTGACGCGGAGCGGGTGACCACCTTCCGGGGTCGCGGTAGAATGACGCGCGACACCACGGAGGCGGAAGCCATGGACAAGTACGAGTACTTCAGCGGGATCCCGGAGGTGGGCGTCGTCCCGCGGGCGCCGCACGTTGGCCCCCTGCTGCAGCACGTCTACGAGCAGGAGCACGGGCGCGGCGGCTTCGCGGGCAAGGTCACCCACACCTACCATCTGTATCCGCCCAACAACTGGCTGCCCGGCGAGACCGGGCCGCTCGCCGGTTTCGCGCCCCTCTGGGAATCGGCCATGCAGCCGGTGGGCGGCGTGCACCACGCCCTCGACGTGGCTCGGCTGCCCGACGCGCGCGATGTCTATCGCGGCATGGCCCGCCTGATCGCCAACGCCACCGTAGCCATGAACGTGACCGCGCCGGCCGCGCCGATGGACTACCTCTTCGAGCACCACTCGGCGACGCTCGTCTTCTTCGTCCACCAGGGGCGCGGCACGCTCGAGACGCTCTTCGGGCCCATCGCCTACGGGCCGGGCGACTTCCTGGTGGTGCCCAAGGGCATTCCGCATCGCTTCGAGACCGCCGCCGGTCCCCACTACTACTGGATGTACGAGAGCTTCACGGGCGATCCCGAGAAGTCGGAGGCCGCGACCACCGGCCAGTTCATCACCCACAGCCGCAGCGACTATCGCTATCCTCGCTCGCTCGATACCCGCAACGAGGCGGGGCGCTTCGAGGTCGTCTCCAAGGTCGGCTCGGTCTACACGCGCCGCGTGCATCCCACCCATCCGTTCGACGTGGTGGGCTGGCGCGGGGACTACCTGCCGTACCGCTTCGCGGTCGAGGACGTGCGTCCCCTCACCGCGGATCGCTCGCACGTCCCGCCGTCGGGGCACACCGTCTTCAAGCTGCCCGGCTGCTATCTCTGCGTCTTCACGGTGCGCTCGGTCGAGAAGGAAGGGATGTGGCTGCCGTTCTTCCACCGCAATCTCGATTACTGCGAGACCATCGGCTACCACTTCGGCGACTTCTTCAGCCGCGGCGGTGTGATCCGGGAGGGGATGGTCACGGTGCACCCGGTGGGGTTGCCGCACGGTCCGCAGCCCTCGGCGCTGAAGGCCTTCATGGACGGCCACCGGCCAGCGCTCCACAACGAAGTCGGCGTGATGGCCGATTTCGTCAATCCGGTTCAGATCTCCGAGTACGCGCTGGGATTGTCGCAGCCCGACTACATGGCGAGCTGGGACGGCTACACGACCGATCCGCGCTTCGTCCACCGCCCCGATCGCCTGGCCGAAGTGCGGGCGCTCGCGGAGCGCCTGGCCGACGCGCGCGACGAGCTACGCCCTCGCTCCGACGCGTCCTGAGCTCGGCCATGAATCGCCCGCTGTCGACCCGGGACGAGCATCTACCGGCCGCCTACTCCGAGCGCCTCGAATCCCTCTCGCTCGCCCCGCTGTGGACCGCGCTGCACTCGCTGCTCCCGCACGAGCGCGTCACCCGCGTCGTCCCGCATCGCTGGCGCTGGCGCGATCTGCGCGGGCCGCTGCTCGAGGCCGCGCGCCTGGTGCCCATCGAGCAGGCCGAGCGCCGGGTGCTGGTGCTCTGCAATCCCGGGCTCCCGGGCAACGTCTCGGCCACCGCGACTCTCTACGCCGGATTCCAGGTCATCCTGCCCGGCGAGGCCGCGCCGAGCCATCACCACACCGCGGCGGCGCTCCGCCTGATCGTCGAGGGCCAGGGGGCCTACACCACGGTGGACGGCGTGAAGTGCGTGATGGAGCCGGGCGACCTCATCATCACCCCGCCGATGCGCTGGCACGATCATGGCCACGAGGGCCGCGATCCGGTGATCTGGCTCGACGGCCTCGACATCCCGCTGGTGCGCAACATCGAGGCCAACTGGGCCTCCACCATGAAGCCGGCCTCTCCCCCCATCACCGAGACCGATTCCTCGCAGGACGAATTCACCGCGGCCGGTCTACTGCCCCGGGGATCTCGTTACGAGGGAACGGGTTACTCCGGCGAGTATCCGATGATTCGCTGGCCGTGGCGCACGGTGCGGGCGGCGCTGGCCTCGCTCGCGGCCACCGCGCCCCGGCGGGCCGCGGTCACGCTGCGCCACGTCAACCCTCGGACCGGCGAGTACCCGCTGCGCACCATGGGCTCGGAAGTGCGCTGGCTCCGGCCGGGCGAGGAGTCGCGCATCGGACGCCGCACGGTGAGCGAGGTCGTGTACGTGATCGAGGGCCAGGGCGAGAGCCGGGTGGGCGATCGCGTACTGGACTGGGAGGCCGGCGACGCGTTCGTGGTGCCGCCGTGGCACCCGGTGGACCATCGCAACGGCTCGGACTCGGCGCCCGCGTGTCTCTTCCATCTCAATGACGAGCCGGCTCTCCGCGCGCTCGGCCTCTGGCAGGAAGAGGCCGCTGTCTAGCGATCCCGCGCCCGCCGGCGCGCGACCGGCGCGCTACGACGCGCTGATGGACGTGGTCCGGTCGCGCATGACCAACCGGGCGTTCGCGCCCTGCGAGATCCCGCGCGCGCACGTGGAGATGATCCTCGAGGCGGCGCGACACGCGCCCTCCGGCGCCAACGCCCAGCCGTGGCACTACGTGGTCGTGACCGACGCGGCGGTGAAGCAGGCGATCGGCCAGGCATTCGTGGACGAGCAGCAGCACCGCGCGCGGCTCCGGATGGGCTTCCCGACCCCGAACTACAACGGGGTGAAGACCGCGCCGGGCCTCATCGTCATCGTGGCCGATTTCCGCTTCGTGCGCGCCTTCCCGGTGCTCAACGACAGCTCCGACCTGGACCGGCGGTATCACCAGAACGCGGAGCGCATCCTGCTCCAGTCGGTGGCCGCGTCCACGATGTCGGCGCACCTGGCCGCCGCGGCCCTCGGTTACGCGGTGTGGTGGATCACCGCGATCGGTCAGGACGACATCCAGAAGAAGGTGAAGCCGCTGCTCGGGGTGCCGGAGGCGCTCTCGGTTATCGACGTGATGTGCTTCGGTCCGCCGCTCAAGCCGTCGTACAAGCGTTGGAAGAAGCGGCTGGATCAGATCATGAGCTGGGATCGGCTCGATCCGGCCAGCGTCATGACCGACGAGCAGATCGACGAGTGGGTGAAGACCACCCGTCACAAGGTGATGTACCGCGACGAGAGCCGGGTCGACTGATGCGATCGCTCGACGAGGTGGACCGCGTCGCCATCACCACGGTGGTGGACAACTACATCGACATCCTGCGTCAGGACGAGAAGGTGGCCCGGCGCCCCAGCGCGTTCGTGTCCCGCCAGGTGCCCGACCTGCGCGCCGAGCACGGGCTCGCCCACTTCGTGGAAGTCACCCGCGGGCGCGACACCACCGGCATCGCGTTCGACTTCGGGCCTTCCGACACCGCGATCACGCACAACTTCCGGGCGCTCGGCCTCGATCCGGGAGCGATCGACATGCTGGCTCTGAGCCACGGACACTACGACCACTGGGGCGGACTCGCCGGGCTGCTCCGGACCTATCGCCGCTCGATGAAGAAGGCCATGACCTTCTACACCGGCGAGGATCACTTCCTCCCGCGCTGGACCCAGCGCGGGCCCGATCGGGTCTCCCTGGGGCGCCTGCATCGCGACGAGATCGAGCGCTACGACCTCCAGATCGAGTCGGTGCGCGCTCCGTTGCTGGTCGCCGACGGCGTGCTCCTGAGCGGGGAGATGCACGAGCAGGAGCCCTTCGAGCCCATCCCGGACAACCTGCGCGTCGAGCGCGCCGGCGCCGTCGTCCCCGACACGTTCCTCGGCGAGCAGACGTTGATCGCCAATCTCAAGGGCCGCGGCCTCGTGGTGGTGACGTCGTGCTCCCACCGCGGGATCGTCGGGATCTGCCGCCACGCGGCGCGGATCACCGGCGTGCCCAAGGTCCACGCGGTCATCGGCGGCTTCCATCTGAGCGGGCTGCGGGAGGAACGGGTCACCCGTGTGGTCGACGCCTTCCGCGACCTCGAGGTGGACTGGATCGTGCCCCAGCACTGCACCGGGCTCGAGGCGATGGCCAGCATGATGCACCGCCTGCCGAACGAGATGGTGCCGAGCTCGGTGGGCTCGGTCTTCACCTTCGGAAAGTAGCGGGTCCTAGTCCAGATCGCGCGCGGCCGGGAGGCCGCCTGCCGCCGTCGCCGCGCGCACCGCCCGCCCGATCGCGCGAGCGACCAGGTCCGCGGCCACCCGGCCCAGCGTCTCGACGTCGCCCCGCTCGGTGCCCACCGAGAGAGCGAAGAGCGCGTCGCCGTCGGTGTCCAGATGCGGGGGCGACAGGGCGTGCCGATATCCCTGCATCGCGTACTGGGCCAGGCGAGCGGCCTGCGCCTTGTCGAGCCCGGCGGTGGTGGCGACCAGGCCAATGGTGGTGTTCGTGGGCCGGAAGACCGGGCGAGGTGCTCCGGCGGCCAGCGCCGCCGCGGTGTCGATCAGACGGCGGCCGTCGGGCGCGTCGCGTGATCCGGCGATGAGGCGGCCGGTCTCGGCATCGCGTACGTCGCCCACCGCGTTGACCGCCATGAGCGCGCCCACGTGCACGCCGTCGCGCTCCATGACCGCGCAGCCGAGACCGCCCTTGGTGGCGCGCGCGATGCCGTTGAGCTTGCCCACGGTTGCGCCGGTGCCCGCGCCGACATTGCCCTCGGCGACCGGTCCCGGCCGCGCGGCCGCCGCGGCGCGATAGCCCATGACGCGGTCGGGACGCGCGCGCGGATCGCCCAGCCCGAGGTCGTAGATGATGGCGCCGGCCACGTGCGGCACCGCGGTCTGGCTGGTGCGGAAGCCGACGCCGCGCTCCTCGAGATACTGCATCACGCCCCAGATCGCTTCGAGGCCGAAGGCGCTGCCGCCGGCCAGCACGACGCCGTCGAGGGTCGCCACCAGATGGCGCGGGTCGAGGAACTCGAGCCCGTGCACGCCGGCGGCCCAGCCCCGGATCTCCACGCCGCCGACCGCGGGCGTGTCGCTCAGCGCGACGGTGCAGCCGGTCAGCCCATCCACATCGGTGGCGTGGCCGACGCGCAGGCCGGGGATCACGAGCGGGCGCGCCGCACCGGCGCGCGGCTCACGTCGTCGAGGCGCGCGCGGCCGAGAGCGACCTCGGTGGCCATCTCGAGGCCTCGCGCGGCCAGGGCGCGGGCGAACGGGATGGCGGTGGCCGGGCGCTCCAGGTCGGTGAGGGCGGCGGCCGTCGCGCGGGCGATCGCGGCGGCGTCCCCGCGGCCGGTTATCGCGAAGATATCGGCCATCTCGCGAAGGCGGCCCGCCCAGCGTCGCCGGGCCACCGGCGGCAGCTGCGCTTCGATCACGCCGTCCACGATGCTCACCTCGCGCTCCGCCTTGATCTGCTCGGACACCACGAGGCGGCTCTCGCGCGTCTGCAGCAGCGCCAGCGCCTCGTGCTGCACGCGCGCGGGATCCACGAACCAGCCCATCAGCTCGGGCAGCTCGAGTAGGGTGGGAGAGTGTTCGAGAAGAGCAGGGTCTGGGGGATTCTCCTTCGTATCCGTTCGGCTCGCCTGCGGCTGCGCCTCACCGAGCACGAGCTTTTTCCAGCGCGCGAATTCGGGAGGCGCGACCGTGCCGAGACGCTCGTGCAGGGCCAGCGCCTCGGACACGAGGGCGCAGGCGCGGCGGCCGTCGACCTCGACCCACGGCAGCTTCTGGCTCTCGCGCAGCGCGCGCAGCTCCGCCTCGAGCCGCTTGCGCGCGATGGGACCACCCGCCGCGTCCATGATGCCGGCCTCGTCGTTGAGGATCAGCGAGCAGAGCCGCAGGCCGCCGCCGAATCCGCCCTCGAAGAGGATCCACACCGCGCGCGAGCCGCTGCCGTCGATGCCCGAGAGCCATGCTCGGACCGCGTGCTCGGCCTCGCGGGTCACCACCGGGCGGGTCGGCGTCGACGCCGCCGCTCGCGCCGGGCGCACGCCCGATTGCGCCAGCCGGTACAGGGCTCGGCGGGCCGCGCGCCGCTGCGCCTTGTCGGCGGCGCCGTCGGCAAGGCGCTCGAGGAGCGGGAGCGCGGCGGCGCCGTGCTGTCGGGTCAGCGCGCGCAGCGCCTCATCGAGCGCAGCCGGGCTCACCGGATCGAGCGCGGGGAGCGCCCCGCCGCCCAGCGCGGCCTGGAGCGCGGCCAGGCAGGCCGTCGCCTCGCGGTTTGGAGCGGCCGCGGTCATTCGGCGAAGAGCGTGCGGACGAACGGGTCGGCGGGCCAGGCGGCGGGCGGTACCGCGTCGGCGCGGAAGTACACCTTGCGCGCGTAGGTGAGGG
Organism: Candidatus Methylomirabilota bacterium; assembly: GCA_035259825.1. Taxonomy (GTDB): domain Bacteria; phylum Methylomirabilota; class Methylomirabilia; order Rokubacteriales; family CSP1-6; genus CAMLFJ01. The sequence goes on from DATFWA010000292.1 coordinate 17,570, forward strand.
CGCCCGCGTACATCTCGAAGCGGTCCGAGAGCCGACGGTAGAGCGGCGCCTCGGCCTCGGCGTGCGCTCGCGCCACCTCGGCCACGAAGCGATAGGCGCGACGGCCCTCGTGCTCGTAGTAGCCGGTGACCGCGAGGCGGTCGACGTAGTCGCGGAAGATGCCGGTCATGAACATCGTGTAGTCGCCGATCTGACGGCGCAGCGCGCGCTCGGCGCCCGGATTGAAGTCGGGCGAATCCGACGCCCACACGTGCTGGATGGCCAGCAGCGAATCGGTCACCGAGTCCAGACGCTGGCCCGGCAGGTCCCGGATGGCGCGCAGGGCCTCGGAGCGGACGAAACGGGTCAGGAGGTCGGTCAGGTAGCGCAGGGCCGGCGTGTCGTCGATCGCCAGATCACCGAACGCCCGCCGGGTCACGGCCTCGAAGAAGCGCGGGAGCAGTCCGGACTGCACGTCAGTCACTCTAGCAGATCGGAATGCGGCCCGGCGTCTCAGGGCGGGGTCCGCGTGAACTCGACGTTGACGGGCAGGTTGTTGTGTCCGCGCGAGACCCCGCGCAGGACATTGCCCTGTCGCGTGAGGTCGAAGCTGATGACGGGTGTGGTGGCCGCCGCCGCCTGTCGACCCACGAGCGAGACCCGGTCGCCCGAGACCGTGCCGGTACCCGAGGCCCGGTTGGTTCCGCGCGTGGTGCTGGAATACTCCCAGTCCCATTCGAGATCGGTTGGACCGGCCTGGCGGATATCGAGCAGCGCGCCGCCGCGCCCGTACCACCGTCCGGCCAGCGAGGTCTCCACGGTGGCCACCGGCGCGGCGGCGACCGCGGGAGCGGGCGTGAGCGAGGCCGGCGTGGCGCCCTCGACGAGCCGCCTGCGCATCGTGGCGTATTCCTCCGGGGTGATGCGCCCCCGCTCCTTCATGTCGTCGAGCTGCGTCAGCTGCTGCTCGAACGTCTGCCGCTGCGCCTCCGCCCCAGTGCGCGCTAGCGCCGCGAACTGCTCGGTGGCCTCGATACCTCGGTACGAGCCGGCCGGCGGCGGATCGAACTGCGTGGCCCGCACGTAGCCGCGGCTGTTCAGGCACGCGCGATAGAACTGCTCCACCGCCTCCGCCGCGGCGCCCGGCGGGAGCGTGCCGGCCGCGTGCTGAGCGCACTCCTGGCTGTCGCGGGTGAACTGCTCAGATGTGGCGCCGGCTTTCGACCAGTAGTAGCGGCTGCAGCCGGTCGCGGCCAGCAGGAGGAGGACGAGCGCCGGCACTGCGGATGCTCTCCTGCTCACGATCCGGATCATAGCGCAAACCTTTGGCCTGGGGTGATCGCGGGTGTAGGCTTCGCGCCATGAAACCCGAGGGGACGACCCTTCCCGCATCCGCCGCGCCGCATGCCCGCGCGGGACGACGGCACAAGCCTCGGCGGCCCTGGCTCCTGATCGCTTCGTGCCTGCTGCTAGTGGTGCTGAGCGTAGCCTTGTGGGGCAAGTGGATCGAGAATCGCGACCGTGCCGACCGCCTCTCGGCGGAGCTGAAGAAGGTCTACGCCGAAGCGGAGAAGCTCCGCAGCGAGGGCGCCGCCGCCAAGCTGCGCATCGACCAGCTGGAGCGCCAGCTGCGCTCCCGCCCTGGGTCCGAGCGGCGCTAGCTTCGGGCCATCGCGGCATCCCACACGGCCAGCAGGCGCCGGTTCTGCTCGGCCGTGCCGACCGCGATGCGCAGGTGACCGGGGAAGCCCACGCCCGCGCCGTCCCGTACCAGGATGCCTGCCTTCAGCAGCGCGGCCCGCACCGCGCCCACCTGCTCGCCCACCTTCGGCAGGATGAAGTTGGCCTGAGACGGCGGTGACGGCGCCCCGCGCTGGGCCAGCGCGGCCTGGAGTCGGGGGCGCTCGGCGAGCACCACCGCCCGGGTGCGCTCGAGATGCTCGGGGTCGGCGAGCGCGGCCACCGCGGCGACCTGGGCGAGCCGGTTGACATTGAAGGGCGCACGCACGCGATTCAGCCGCTCGATGTGCTCCGGCCGCGCGATCGTGTAGCCTACTCGCATACCCGCCAGCCCCGCGATCTTCGAGAAGGTGCGTAGCGAGATGAGGGTCGGGAAGCGGCGCTGCAGCGCGACGCCATCCGGGGTCTCCGGGTCGTCGCAGAAGTCACGATAGGCCTCGTCGAGGAGGACGAGGGGCGGGTCGTCCCCCAGCGCGGCGAGGAAGCGCTCCAGCGGCGCGCTCCGGATGATCGTGGCCGTCGGGTTGTGCGGGGTGCAGAGGATCACACACGTCGTCCGTGGGGTCACGCGGCGGAGCATGTCGTCGAGGTCCTGGTCGTAGCCTTTGAGCGGGCTCGACACCACGGTGGCGCCGGAGAGTGTCGCCTCGGTGCCATACGGCTCGAAGGCGGGGTGCGGCACGAGGACCTCGTCGCCCGGCTCGAACGCGGCCCGCGCGAGCATGGCGAGCAGTTCGTCGGCGCCGTTGCCGACCACGATGGAGTCGGCCGAGATGCCCAGGCGCGCGCCCAGCGCCTGCCGAAGCTCGGTGCACCCGCCGTCGGGGTAGAGATGCGCGCGGGGCGCCTCGCGCCGGATGGCCTCGATGACCCGTGGCGATGGTCCGACCGGGTTCTCGTTCGCCGACAGACGCAGCACCGTCTCGATGCCCAGCTCTCGCGCCAGCGCCTCCAGGGACTTCCCCGCGTCGTAGGGCGCCACGCGGTCCAGCACGCTTCGCCATAGCCGTCGCATAGGACGCCATTCTAACCGCGAGAGTTACTGCGATACAAGTTGGCGCCAAGTTTGACTTTCTTGTCGGTCCAGGCTACCGTTTCGCCATGTCTGCGGAACTGCTTCGACAGGTCCGCCGCGTCGAGGCGCAGGCCGACAAGGGATTCGACGGCAACGCGGCCGAGCTGGGAGAGCGCCGGCGCCGGCTGCGGCTCGAGGTGCTGCGTCAGCATCTGTCCTCCAACGTCGACTTCCTCCGCGCCGCACACCTGGGTGGTGCCTCCGGCCAACAGTCGGTGCAGGCCTACGCCGCGTTCATGGACGGATTCCTCGCCACCCTCTACCGACTGGCGGTGGACGACGCCCGGCGCGAGGGCTTCACTCCGAATCCGGTGGTCCTGGTGGCTCTCGGCGGCTACGGCCGCGGAGAGTTGCACCCGCTGTCCGATCTCGACCTGCTGCTGATCTACGACGGCGAGATGGGCACGTACGTGCAGCGGGTCACCCAGGGCATCCTCTACGCGCTCTGGGACCTGGGCCTGCAGGTCGGCCACGCGGTGCGGAGCCTGCCGGACTGCCTGGCGATGGCGCGCACCGACTTCCCGAGCCGCACCTCGATGCAGCAGGCGCGCTTCCTGGTGGGCGACCGCCGTCTGTTCAACCGGTTCCGGAAAGTCCTCGCCGAGAACGTCTACCAGAAGGACTTCAACCAGTTCCTGGAGACCACGCTCACCGAGCGCGATCAGCGCTATCGCAAGTTCGGCGGCTCGCCCTACATGGGCGAGCCCAACGTGAAGGAATCGGCGGGAGGGCTGCGCGACATCCACACCGCGATGTGGCTGGCCTCCACCAAGTTCGGCACGCGGACGCTGCGGGAGCTGGCCGACAAGCGGCTCATCACCGAGCGGGAGCAGAAGGCGGCCGACGAGGCGCTCACCTTCCTGTGGCGCGTGCGCAACGAGCTGCATTTCCTCTCCGGGCACAAGAACGACGTGCTCTC
>DATFWA010000293.1:0-4727 GCA_035259825.1 Candidatus Methylomirabilota bacterium
CGTCCGGCTTCGGCCGCTACCTCTCTGGGCTCGACTTTCATCTGGGCCCGGTGGCCGAGATCGCGCTGGTCTGGCCGGCAGGCCAGGAGCGGGCCCTGGCCCCGCTGGTCGACACGGTGTTCGGGCGTTATCAGCCTAACCGAGTGGTGGTCGGTGCGCCGGAGGGCTCGTCGGCCGCCGCCGGCGTGCCACTCCTATCCGCGCGGCGAGCTCAGAACGGCCAGCCCACCGCCTACGTCTGCCGGCACTACGTCTGCCAGCTTCCCGTCACGGAGCCGGCGGCCCTCGCACGGCAGCTCGACGCTGAGGTATAATCCGGATCGCGTCGCTGGGGGAGGTTTCCTGAGAACCGGGTGCGGCCCGGGACCCCTCGAACCTGCACTGGGTAATTCCAGCGAAGGGAACGCGACGCGGAGGCATCGGCACTGGACCGCACCCTTTCTCGAAAGGTGTGCGGTTTTTTTTCATGACGGTCACAGTGAACGGCAAGCCGATGGAATTGCCCGCCGGCATCACGATCGACGGGCTCCTCACTCATCTCAAGGTCCGCCGCGAGTTCACCGCGGTGGCCCTGAACCGCGAGATCGCCCAGCGGTCGCAGTTCGCCGAGACCCGGATCAAGGACGGCGACAAGATCGAGATCGTCCACCCCATGGGTGGCGGCTGACCAGCGCAGTGGCTTGGCGAGGTGCAGCCGCAGGCGAGCCGAGCGATACATAAAGGGGTCACGGAAGTCAGCCGCACCAGAGGAGACTGAACCATGTACGACACATCACTGTGGCTGGGTGGGAAAGAGTTCAAGTCCCGTCTCATCGTGGGTACGGGAAAGTATCCGTCGTTCGAGAACATGCGGGAGGCCATCGAGGCCTCCGGGTCCGAGATCGTCACGGTCGCGGTGCGCCGGGTGAGCCTGCCGGGGCAGGGCGAGTCGCTGCTCGACTACATCGACCCGAAGAAGTACGTGCTGCTGCCCAACACCGCCGGCTGCTACTCGGCCGACGAGGCGGTCAGGACCTGCTACCTGGCGCGGGAGGCGGGTCTCGGTACCCTCGTCAAGCTCGAGGTCATCGGCGATTCCCGGACGCTGTTCCCTGACGTGCTGGGTCTGCTGGAAGCCACCCGCACCCTGGCGCGAGAGGGCTTCACGGTGCTGCCCTACACGAACGACGACCCCGTGATGGCCAAGAAGCTGGAGGACGCCGGCGCGGCCGCGGTCATGCCGTTGGGCGCGCCCATCGGCTCGGGACTCGGCATCCGCAATCCGTACAACATCAAGCTCATCCTCGAAGCGGTCACCGTGCCGGTCATCGTGGACGCGGGCGTGGGCACGGCGTCGGACGCCGCCATCGCGATGGAGCTGGGCTGCGACGGCGTGCTGATGAACACCGCCATCGCCTCGGCCAAGGATCCGGTGGCCATGGCCACCGCGATGCGCCTCGCGGTGGAAGCCGGCCGGCTGGCCTTCAAGGCGGGCCGGATCGGCAAGAAGCTCTACGCGACCGCGTCCTCCCCGCTGGAGGGCGTGCCCGAGTGGACCAGCTAGGCTTCTCGCTCTACCTCATCACGGACCGCACCACGGCGAGCCGAGCCCCCGCGGACATCGTAGAAGAGTGCCTGGGCGCCGGGCTGCGGGCGGTGCAGCTCCGGGAGAAGGACGTCGCGGTGCGTGACCTGCTGGCGCTGGCGAAGGAGCTGCGCGAGAGCACCCGGCGCCACGCCGCGCGACTCGTGATCAACGACCGCGCAGACGTGGCGCTGGCCGCCGGCGCCGACGGGGTGCAGCGCACCCACACCTCGCTGCCGGTCTCGGCACTGCGAGCGATCTCTCCGCCGGGCTTCCTGATCGGGGCCTCCACCCATTCGCTGGCCGAGGCGCGACAGGCCGAAGCCGCCGGCGCGGACTTCGTGGTCTTCGGTCCCGTCTACGACACGCCGTCCAAGCGGGCCTTCGGCGCTCCGCAAGGGCTGGGCGCCCTCGAGGCAGTGGCGGGCGCGGTGTCTCGACCGGTGATCGCGGTAGGCGGCATCACCCCCGACCGAGTGCGGGAGGTGGTGGCCGCGGGCGCGGCGGGCGTCGCGGTCATCCGCGCCATCTACGGGGCCGCGCGGCCGGCCGACGCCACCAAGGCATTCCTCGACGCGCTGGGAAGCGCCTGATGGCCGCCCGGCCCTCGGTGGCGGTGGTCGGCGGCGGCATCATCGGCTGCGCGTGCGCGCTCGAGCTGGCCCGACGCGGCTGCCGGGTGACGCTGTTCGAGCGAGGCGCGCCGGGTGGTGAGGCCTCGGCCGCGGCAGCCGGGCTGCTCTCTCCTCTCGGCAGCACGCCCGATCCCGGGCCGTTCCACCGCCTCGCGATCGAGAGCTGGCGGCTCTACCCGGGGGTGGTGGCCGAGCTACGCTCCATCACCGGGGTGGACGTCGAGCACACGACCACCGGCACGCTGTACCCGCTCGCGGGACCCCGCGAGATCGACGCCGCGCGCGCCCGCCTCGCGTGGCCGCTCGCCCGCGAGTTCGGTGTCGCCCTCGTCGAGGGCGGCGACCTGCACGCGCTCGAGCCGGCGCTCGCGAAGGATCTGAGCGCGGCGCTCATCGTGCGAGGCGACCAGTGGATCAACAATCAGCGCCTGGTGACCGCGTACGCGCTCGCCGCCGCGGCGCGCGGGGTCACGGTGTGCCCAGGCACCGAGGTCTCGCGCCTCCTGGTCGAGGACCGCCGCGCCCGCGGCGTCGTCACGATGGACGGCGAGTCGGTCCGCGCCGACGTGGTTCTGCTCGCGGCGGGGGCCTGGTCCGGCCGGCTCGCCGCGTCGGCCGGCCTCGAGCTGCCGGTGGGACCGGTGCGCGGACAGATGCTCGCGGTGAGCAACGTGCCGTCGCTGCTCTCGCACGCGATCCACGGCGACGACATCTACCTGGTGCCGCGGCCCTCGGGCGAGCTGCTGATCGGCGCCACCGTAGAGCGCGTTGGCTTCGAGCGCGCGGTCACTCCCGACGGGCTGGGCTCGCTCATCGCCCGGGCGCTCGCGCTCGTTCCCGGCATCGGCGGCCGGCCGATCACCCGCTCCTGGTTCGGCTTCCGCCCGTGGGCCTCCGACGGCCAGCCGGTGCTGGGCCCCGCGCCGGATTTCGACTCCCTCTTCGTGGCCACCGGCCACTACCGCAACGGCATCCTGCTCGCGCCGGTGACCGCCGCGGTGATGGCCCGCTGCATCGTCGACGGCGAGATTCCCGACTCGATCACGCCATTCCTGCCCTCCCGCTTCTCTCGATGACTCGGGGGCGACGCCGCGATGAGCCCGAAGGGCGAAGAGGTCAAACGCACGCGCAGAAAGACAGCCCAAAGACGGCTTAGAAAATCGCCAAACGCACACGCGGAGAGACAGCCCAATGACGATTCAGAAAGACAGCCTCAAGCAATTCATCTGCGCCGCCATCGACCGCAACGCCGAGCGCATCATCGGGCTGGGTGAGCGAATCCGGAAGCACCCCGAGCTCGGTTTCAAGGAGTTCAAGACCGCTCGCCTCGCCGAGGAGACGTTCAGCGAGCTGGGTCTCAAGCCGCGGAGCGGCCTGGCCGTCACCGGCGTCCGCGCCGATGCGACCGGGGCCAAGCCGGGCCCCACCTTCGCGCTGCTCGGCGAGCTGGACGGTTTGGTGGTGGCCGGGCACCCGGTGGCCGACTCGGAGACCGGAGCCGCGCACGCCTGCGGGCACAACGCGCAGGTGGCCGGTCTGCTCGGCGCGGCGATGGGTTTGCTGGAAGCGCGCGCCTTCGAGCACCTGGCCGGACGCGTGGTCTTCTTCGCGGTGCCCGCCGAGGAGTACGGCGACGTGGAGTGGCGAGTGGAGCAGTCGCGGGCCGGACGCATCGAATTCCTCGGCGGCAAGCCGGAGCTGCTGCGCCTGGGCCACTTCGACGACGTGGACCTGGCGATGATGATCCACACCACATCGCAGCCGGAAATGAAGAAAGCGGGCGTGTCCGCGTCGAACAACGGCTGCATCGTGAAGACGGTGCGCTACGTCGGCCGCGCCTCGCACGCCGGCGGTGCCCCGCACCTGGGGATCAACGCGCTCTACGCGGCCAACATCGGGCTCTCCGCGATCAACGCCCTGCGGGAGACCTTCCGCGACGAGGACTCGATCCGCGTGCACCCGATCATCACCCACGGCGGCAGCCAGGTGAACGTGATCCCCGGTGAGGTGCGTATCGAGACCTACGTGCGGGGCAAGACGGTGGAGGCGATCCTCGACGCCAACCGGCGCGTGGACCGCGCGCTGAAGGCGGGGGCCATGGCCCTCGGCGCCCGGGTCGAGATCGAGACGCTTCCCGGCTACCTGCCGCTGTTCAACCACATGGGCATGGCCCAGCAGTTCAAGGCCAACGCCACCGCGCTGCTCGGGGCGGATCAGGTCACCGAATCCGGACACCGCAGCGGCTCGACCGACATGGGCGACATCTCGCACGTGATGCCGACCCTGCATCCGTACATGGGCGGCGCGTCCGGGAGCGGCCACGGAGCCGACTTCTCCATCGTGGACCCGAAGCTCGCCTACGTGGAGCCCGCCAAGCAGCTCGCGCTGATGGCGATCGACATGCTCTGGGGAGACGCCGAGGCCGCGCGCGACATTCTCAAGAGCTGGCAGCCGCGGATGACGATGAAAGACTATCTGGCATTCCAGCGGGGCGTGGCGAAGACCGAGCGTTTCGACGGAGCGAAGTG
>DATFWA010000294.1:0-6909 GCA_035259825.1 Candidatus Methylomirabilota bacterium
CCGGCCCAGCTCGGCGGTGGCGCGGCTGGGATCGCCGTCGACCCCATCGCCCTCGCGCCCGGGCCGCAGCTGATCCATCCGGACCAGGCGCGCGTCGGTGGCCAGCATCAACGAGGTGTCGGTGAGCCCGGCGTGGCGGCCCAGCTCGGCGTCGCGGTAGCCGCGCGTGCGGAACAGCTGCGGCACTTCGGTCTCGGCCGCGCGGTAATACTCGTCGATCGCGTGCACCCGCGTCCCGCTCGCCGCCCACTCCCGGTTCAGCCGCGCCGCCACCGCCTTCTGCCCGGCCTGAGTCGAACCGTGGTCGCCGAGCAGCACGATGTGGCGAAAGCCGTGGGCCCGGAAGCTGCGCGCGGCCGACTCGAGCACCTTCTGGAAGGCGTCGTCGGGCGCGGTGATCGTGCCCGGATAGCGCATGTGGCCGGTCGGCGGAGCGATCGCGCCCTCCGGCACGTAGGCGATCACCGGAGCCACCAGCGCGTCGCCGAGGCCGCGCGCGATCCGCTCCGAGAGGATCCTCACCCGCGCGTTGTGCTTGCCGAGGGCCATGTGCGGCCCGTTCTGCTCGGTGCCGCCGGCCGGGATGATGATGGTGGTCTTGCCGTCCCGGATCGCGTCGCGCACCTCGGTCCAGGTCAGATCCTCCAGGAACACGGTGTCCGGGCCCGCGGCGCGGGCGGCGATCGGGGCCAGCACCACCAGGCAGGCGATCGCGATCAGGAGATCCGGGACGACGCGGCGGGACATCGCTTCGATCATAAGCTCTAACGATTATCGGGCCTCAATGTTTCCCTCGGCGGTAACTGTGACGCAGTAAATCGAGGAGCGACGGGCGGCGAACCCCAAGAGGAGGCGAGACCTGGACCCGGGCATGCCCCTTGCTTTGCTGCACGAGCATGGCGATCGTCCAGGCGCTGATAGCCTTCATCGGCCGCTCGTTCGGCAAGATCTTGAGCGCGCTGTTCGACTGGGCGGTCGTCGCCATCTTCGGGTATGCCAGCGGGACCGAGAAGATCTTCCTGTCGGGGCTGCTCGCGGCCGCCGGAGCGTGGCCGCTGCTCCTGCTCGGAATCGCATTCCCGAGGGTCGCCACGTTCCTTCTTGCCTTCATTCCGGTGCCGTCGTGGGTGCCCTCGTGGGCCGTCCGAGTGGTCTGGATCGTCCTTGGCCTGGTGGTGCCCCTCGCAGTAGGAACCGCGATGGCGGCGCGACAGCCACCGGAGCAGCCGCGCCGGAGCTGGCCGGCCCGTCTCCTCCGGGGGTTTCCGATCACCATCGGTCTCTCGGTCTCCCTGCTCATCACGCTCTTCACGGTGCCGGGGCTTCGGCTGATCTCGGCGATCCGCGGCCGAAAGGACGTCCAGGTCCCGCTCCTCACCGACAAGAAGACCTACCGTCAGGTCACGCGCCGCATCCCGGTGGTGATGGAGGAGCACGGCCGCCCGGTTCGCCGCCGCCGGCCGCCCTGGTGGCTCACCGCTCCACTGCGAGTACTGAGCGCGATGGACCACGACGCCTTCGCGAGCCGCATCCCGGCCGACCTGGCCTACTTCGAGGGCCGGGATCTGGTGCTCGCGCTCTATCCGAGCGGCCTGCTCATCCGGGGCCGCCCCGAGACGCTGGCGCCGGCTCAGGGCCTGATCATCGAGGGGGTGAGCGACCTGCCGGTGTGGCAAACTTCCGATCAGCGGGCCCAGGAGATCGAGCGGCGGATCGCGTTCCTGTGGCAGACCGCGGAGGGCGCGGGAGGACCGGAGCGGGTCGGCCTGAGCACCGTGCGGCTGCGGGAGCTCGCACGGAGCATCAAGGAGCTTTCCGTCGACTACGAGGACTGGCAGATCGTATACCGCAAGGCCCTGCAGCTCGGCCGGGCGCTGGACGCCCAGCCCCAGCTGCTCGCGGGCCTCGTGCACAAGGAGGAGACCATGCAGCGATACGAGGCGCGCGCGCGGGCGGATGCGCGGAACGGCCGGCCGAGCATCCGGGCCCTGGTGGGAGAGATCGGCGTCCAGTTCGTGGAGCTGGCCCAGAAGGAAGCGGAGCTGGCGCGCACCGAGCTGGCCAGCGACGTGCGCGCCGGGCGCAACGCGGCGATCGCGCTCGCGGTGGGCGGCGTGGTGGTGCTCATGGGCGTTACCCTGCTGCTGGTGGCGGCGGCCCTGGCCCTCGCGCAGATCATGGCCGGCTGGCTCGCCGCGCTGATCGTGGCCGCGGTGGTGCTCGCGGTCGGCATCGTCACCGCCGTCGTGGGCTGGAGCCGGCGTCCTCGTGCCGCGCTCACCCTCACGCGGAAATCGCTCAAGGAGGACTGGGAATGGCTCAAGGCACAGGTGGCGTGACCCAGATCGACACGCCGGGCCCCCGCGACCCGCGCACGATCGAGCGAGAGATCAGCGGGCACCGCGGCGAGCTCAGCTCGCTCGTGGGCGAGCTGAATCGCCGGCGCCAGGAATTGACCGACGTGAGGCTGCAGCTCCGCCGCCACACCATGGGCGTGGCCACCGGCATCCTCGCCACCGGCGCGGTGATCGTCGGCTCGCTCGTGTACGCGCGATGGCGCGCGCGCCGCTACAACAGCCTGATCGCGCGCGGCGGCCGGCTGCGCGAGGCGGTCGGCCGCATGATCGACCGTCCCGAGCGGGTCGCCACCGAGCCGACGGTCGGCCAGCGGCTGCTCGCCTCGGCCGGCTCCGCGGCGGCCGCGGTGATCATCAAGGCGATCCTGGAGCGCTTCGCGCCCTCGCGGCCCCGCCGCGCGTAGTCGCTCCGCCGTTTCGCTCCCGGGATGGACCGCCCGGTGCTTGACACCTCCGGGCGTCCATCCTAGTGTTCCCCCGTGGAAGTCAGGTCCGAAGGGGTGCTCGGCACGACGGTGGTCGCGCCGCACCGACTTCGATGGAGCCGCCAGGTCCGCCGGGTCACCCACAGCGTCGTGGTCGTCGCGGGCGCGCTGTGCGTGGCGCTCATCGTGGCGGTGGCGATCTTCGCCGGCTCCATCGCGCCGCAGGATCCCGACGAGCAGAACTTCGACCTGGTCGAGGCACGACCCGGCCCGAAGGCCCTCTTCGGCACCGACCGGTTCGGCCGTGACGTGCTGAGCCGCGTGATCTATGGCTCTCGCATCTCGCTCTACGTCGCGCTCACCTCGATCAGCGTGGCGATGGCGCTGGGCGGCGTCCTCGGGCTGACCGCGGGGTATCTCGGCGGGACGTGGGACAACCTGATCAACCGCGTCCTCGACGTCTTCTTCAGCATCCCCGGACTGCTGCTCTCGGTCGGCATCGCGGCCATGCGCGGCCCCGGCGTCAACAGCGCGGTCATCGCGATCGCCATCGTGTACGTGCCGCTCTTCGCGCGGGTCATGCGCGGGCCGGTGCTCGCCGAGCGCGAGAAGGAATACGTGGAGGCCATCCGCGCGCTCGGCGCCACCCGCTGGGTGGTCGCACTCAAGCACGTGCTGCCCAACGTGGTCTCGCCGTTCGTGGTCCAGGGCACGGTGGCGCTGTCGCAGGCGATCCTCATCGAGGCGTCGCTCAGCTATCTGGGCCTGTCCGCCCAGCCCCCCACCCCGTCCTGGGGCAACATGCTGAACGAGGGACGGACCTATCTCGAGACCGCGCCGTGGATCTCGGTCTTCCCCGGCATCGCGATCATGATCACCGTCCTCGCCTTCAATCTGCTCGGCGACGGGCTGCGCGATGTCCTCGATCCCAGTGCCCAGTAGCCCCCGCTCACAGGAGGAACCCATGACGATCGACCACACCTCGGACGCGCTTCGGCTTTCCCGTCGCCAGATCCTGAAGGCGGGCGGCCTCACCCTCGGGGCCCTCGCGGTCGGCCGACCCGCCGCGGCCCAGACCCCGAAGCCGGGCGGCACCCTCATCTCGGCGCAGGCCACCGAGGCGACCGGGCTCGATCCCCAGCTGGTGCCCGCGCTGTCGCGCAGCCGCCGCTCGCCGCTGATGTACAGCCAGCTGGTGCGCTTCGACGAGACGATGACGCCCCGAGGCGAACTGGCCGAGTCGTGGGAGACGAGCAAGGACGGCCTCTCGTGGAACTTCAAGCTCCGCGAGGGCGTGAAGTTCCACGACGGCCAGGAGATGACCTCGGCCGACGTGAAGTTCACCTTCGACCGCCTCTTCGAGAAGAGCCCGGGCAAGTCCGACTTCATCGCGGTGGACAAGGTCGAGCCGGCGGGCAAGTACGCGGTGAAGTTCACCACCAAGGAGCCGTTCGCGGGCCTGCTCGCTGCCCTTGGCGGGTTCTGGGGCTTCATCATCAGCGAGGCCGGCATCAAGAAGCACGGCGACCTCAACAAGGCCGCGCTGGGGACCGGGCCCTTCATGCTGGAGGACTGGAAGGTCGAACAGCAGCTCGTGCTCAAGAAGCACCCCGGTTACTTCAAGAAGGGCCAGCCCTACGTCGACGAGCTCATCGTGCGCACCATCCCCGACGAGGCCAACATCGTGGCCGCGCTACGGACCGGCCAGATCCAGCACGCCTTCATCGAGGACAACAAGAATTTCAATCTCCTGAAGGAGGAGAAGAGCCTCACCGGCTACCGCTCCTCGCGGCTCGGCTACGACTACCTCAACATCACGGCCACCCGCGGCCCGCTCAAGGACGTACGGGTGCGCCAGGCCATCAGCTGGGCGGTGGACCGCAGCCAGGTGCTGCGCGTGGCCGCGGCTGGCTTCGGCCGGCTCACCGCGCCGGCCACCGCGCCGATGCGGCAGTGGCAGCTCCCGGAAGAGGCGTGGATGAAGTACTACAAGCCCGACGTGGAGAAGGCCAAGAAGCTGATGGCCGAGGCCGGGCAGAGCGGCGGCTTCACCGTGAAGTGCATGGTCATCCCCACCTTCCCGACCATGGTGTCGGGCGCGCCGGTCATCGCCAACCAGCTCAAGCGCATTGGCATCACCATGGAGATCGAGAACGTGGAGTACGCGATCTGGATCAAGCGCTGGCTGGCCCACGACTTCGACATGACCATGAACACGACGCCCGGCTATGCCGATCCCGACACCGCGTTCTTCCGCGCGCTGCACTCGACCAAGGGGCAGAACTGGAACAGCTGGAGCGTGCCCGAGCTGGATGCGCTGCTCGAGGACGGCCGTCGCACCATGGATCAGAAGAAGCGGAAGGAAATCTACGACCGGGTCCAGATCATGATCCTGGAGAACGTGCCGCACCTCTGGCTCTTCTCCGCCGACACCATCGACTTCACCCAGTCGAGCGTGAAGGGCTTCAAGCAGCACCCCACGACCCTGCTCTACGGCCTGGACTCCGCCTGGCTCGACAAGACCTAGCTTGACCCGCTATCTGCTCGTCCGCCTGTACTCGATGGGCCTCACGCTCATCGGCCTCACCGTGCTGATCTTCCTGATGCTTCGCCTGATCCCGGGCACCGTGGTCGAGCAGATGATCGGCGCCGACGCCGTCGTCAGCCCGGCCATGGTGGCCGAGCTCAAGCGCTTCTTCGGCTTGGATCAGCCGTGGTACGTGCAGTACGGGCGCTGGATCGGCCAGCTCGCCCAGGGCGACCTGGGCACCTCGTGGCGGACGGGCAAGCCGGTGCTCTCCCTGATTCTGGAACGGCTGCCCGTCACGCTGGAGCTGACCTTCTTCTCCACCGCCTTCGCGCTGGTGCTGGGCGTCGCCGCCGGCATCGTCTCGGCGATCCGGCGCGATCGAGTGGCGGACAACGTGACCCGGGTGGGCACGCTGCTCGGGCTCTCGGTGCCGGTGTTCTGGCAGGGCACCATGCTGATCCTCTTCTTCTCGCTCTACCTGCGCTGGATGCCGCCGGTGATGTGGGTGGACTTCTGGACCGACCCGCGGCGCAACCTCGTCATCATGCTGCTGCCCGCGCTCTGCCTCGGTACCGCGAGCGCCGCCAACATCGCCCGCACCACCCGCTCGTGCATGCTCGACGTGCTCGGCTCCGAGTACATTCGCACCGCGTCGGCGAAGGGATTGGCCTCACGCATCGTCATCCTGAAACACGCGCTCCGCAACGCGCTGATCCCAGTGGTGACGGTGGCCGGGCTGCAGATCGGCATCCTGCTGGGCGGCACCGTGGTGGTGGAGGAGGTCTTCACCCTGCCCGGCATCGGCCGCCTCGTGCTCTGGTCGATCTACCAGCGCGACTATCCGCTCACCCAGTCCACCATCCTGTTCATCGCGGTGCTGTTCATGACCATCAACCTGGCGGTGGATCTGCTGTACGGCTATCTCGACCCGCGGATCCGCTACGGCCGCTGAGTCCACGGAGGCCTTCATGCGCGCAGCCGTTCTCTTCGAGCAGGGCAAGCCGCAGCGGGTGGAGGACGTGGCCCTCGAGGCGCCGCGGCAAGGTGAGGTGCTGGTGCGCATGGCCGCGAGCGGCGTCTGCCACAGCTGCCTCCACGCCGCCGACGGATCCTGGAAGGGCGTACCGCTGCCGATCGTGCTGGGCGACGAGGGTGCGGGCGTGGTGGAGGCGCTCGGCCCCGGCGTGACCGAGCTGGCGGTCGGCGACCACGTCATTCTCTCGTGGGCGCCCACCTGCGGCCGCTGCCACTACTGCGTGATCGGCCGCCCCAACCTGTGCGAGCGCCGTCAGCCCGGCAAGGGGGTGCTGCCCGACGGGACGACCAGAATGAGCCTGGGAGGCTCACCGGTCTATCACTACGGCCACGTGGCGACCTACGCCTCGCGGACGGTGGTGCACGAGTCCTGCGCGATACGCATCGATCCCGCGATGCCGCTGGATCGCGCCGCGCTCATCGGCTGCTCGGTCATGACCGGGGTGGGCGCGGTGCTCAACACCGCGGCGGTGTCCGCGGGCGCGAGCATGGCGGTGTTTGGCGTGGGCGGCGTCGGGCTCAACGTCGTCCAGGGCGGCGCGATGGTTGCCGCGCATCCGAT
>DATFWA010000295.1:0-21885 GCA_035259825.1 Candidatus Methylomirabilota bacterium
CCAGCGCGGCGATCGGGCAGGTGATCCAGCAGGTGGCACGCGTGGCCGGGTCCAGCTTCACCGTGCTCGTGCAGGGCGAGACCGGGACCGGCAAGGAGCTGGTCGCCCGGGCGATCCATCAGCAGAGCCCGCGTCGTCAGGCTCCCTTCGTGGCGGTGGACTGCGGCGCGATCCCGGAGACGCTGGTGGAGTCGGAGCTGTTCGGTCACGAGCGCGGCGCCTTCACCGGGGCCCAGGCGAAGCGTGAGGGTCACTTTCAGCTCGCGCGGGGCGGCACCTTGTTCCTGGACGAGGTGGGCAACATCCCGGTCGCCACGCAGGCCAAGCTGCTGCGCGCGCTGGAGCAGCGGGAGGTCCTTCCCCTCGGCGGGACGCGGCCGGTGGCGGTCGAGGCCCGGATCATCGCGGCCACCAATTCGTCCCTGCAGGACGGGGTGAAGGCCGGACGCTTCCGCCCCGATCTCTACTACCGGATCAGCGAGTTCACGATCACGCTTCCGCAGCTCCGGAGCCGGCGCGAGGACATCGCGCATCTCGCGCAGCGCTTTCTCGACGAAGTCAGCATGGAGCTGCGCCGGCCGGTACGCCGAGTGTCCGACAACGCGATGGACGCCTTGCTTCGCCACGACTGGCCCGGCAACGTGCGCGAGCTGCGGAACGTGATCCGCAAGGCGGCGTTGCTCGCGTCCGACGTGGTGACCGCCGAGCACCTTCCCGCGCTGGGCGCGATGATCTCCGGCCCGGCTCGTGGCGCCTCAGGGCCGGCGGGAGAGGAACTGTCGCTCCGCGAGGCGGCCGAGCTGGCTGCGACCCGGGCCGAGCGCGAGGCGATCCGGCATGCGCTGGAGACGACGAAGGGCAACAAGAGCCAGGCGGCTCGCATTCTGCGGACCGACTACACGACGCTACACGCCAAGATGAAGCGGTACGGCATCTCCGCCCTGGACTTCATTCCGCGCTGACCGTTGTCGCGCGGCCGCTATGGTGAGCCCGCCATAGTTGTGGGGGCCGCCGCTAGCCCGGCCGCTTCACGGATCGTCGGTCGCCCGGCCGGCCGCGTCGCAAGTGTGGAGATTCATTCGTCACGGAATGGAAAGCCACCTCTGGCATTGCCCTTGCCCTGATCTCGCGGTGAAGAACGCAATGACTATCCACGGAGGGCAGGCATGAGCAGTGTCGAGGTCGCGGCCATCGAACCGGCCGCCACGTCCGTCCGCTCCAGCGGATTCGCGCTACGCCAGATCGTCACCCATGCGGTGACGCGCGCCGAGGTGGAGGCCATCCGCCACGCGCTCCGGCTCACGCAGGGAAACAAGAGCCGGGCCGCCCGACTGCTCCGCACCAACTACACCACGCTCCACGCCAAGATGCGGCGTCACGGCATCTCCGCGCAGGAGTTCCTCGCTCAGGCCTAGCGCGCGATCAGGGCCACCAGAGATAGAGGAAGCGCGGCCCGCCTCCGCCCAGCGCGGCCGCGAATTGGGCCAGCGTGCTCTCGGCGGTCGAGGCAGTGGGCGTCGCGGAATAGATGTTGGTGCGGTACTCCTTCGGCCGGTGGTACATGATCACCCTCGCCTCGCTCAATCCCGCCTTTTCCTTCGCCAGCGACACCACGTCCTCCAGATAACCGATCCGGTCCACCAGTCCGAGACGCAGCGCCTGCTCGGCAGTGTAGACCCGGCCGTCGGCGGCGGCTCGCACGCGGTCCTCGGGCAGCTTGCGCGACTGGACGATGAGGTTCAGGAAGCGGCCGTACATGTCGTCGATGATGCTCTGGAACACGGCCCGCTCGGGCTCGGTCAGCGAGCGAAACGGGGAGCCGGCGTCCTTCATGGGCCCGGACTTGATGGCCAGGGGGGCCACTCCGATTTTCTCGAGCAGGCCCTGCGCGTTCACCGTCACCATCACCACGCCGATGCTCCCGGTGATGGTGGTGGGATTGACCACGATGGTGTCGGCGGCCAGGGCCGCGTAGTAGCCGCCGGAGGCGCCCACGTCCATGATGGCGGCGATCACCGGCACCTTCTTGCGATTCTTGAAGGTGAGCAGCTCGTGGTAGAGCACGTCGGAGGCGGTGATGGTGCCGCCCGGGCTGTTGATTCGCACGATCAGGGCGCGGACGCGCTCGTCCTCCTCCGCCTTCTGCAGCTCCTCACGCACGCGCGCGAGGAGGGGCACGCGGGGAGGCGGGGCACCGATCGAGAAGCTCGTCACGTCCTCGGAGAGGACGCCGGAGAGATCGAGCAGGAGGATCTTGCTCGTGCCCTTGCCCTCGACCGTCTCCTCCTCGAGTGGTCTGATCCGGGGCTGGAGGTCGAGCGTGATCAGCGAGCATCCGGAGAGCGCGAGCAGCATCGCGACGGCGAGAAACCGCAGGCGGCGCATGCCGGCAGTATACGGGTCTCTGCGCCCGGGACCTAGCCCGGACGGTTTCGCTCAGCGACGGTGATACTCCGGGCAGACGTACTCGGCCACGAAGCTTAGCTGGTCGAGCATGCGGTTGGCGGGACAGAGAGGCCGCAGGATGAACTTGGACGCCCCGACCTTGACGTACTCCTCGACCTTCTCCAGCAGATGGCCCACTGGACCGAAGGCGGTGCACTGGCGCATCGTGGCGTCGTCCACGCGGCCGCGAGGAATGAACGGCTGGGCCATCGCGTGCGCCGCGTCTTCGGTGTCGGCGATCGCGTAGTTGATCAGGGTGCCGAAGTGGTCCTCGGGTACTTGCCGGCCCTCGGCCGCCGCCATCTCCTGCACCTTCTGGATGCCCGCGCGCATCTCCTCCGGCGTGATGAAGGACGGGATCCAGCCGTCCCCGAGCCGCGCGGTGCGCCGCATGGCCGCCTCGCTCTTGCCGCCGATCCAGATGGGCGGCGGAGTCTGCCAGGGTTTCGGGAAGATCGAGATACGGTCGAGCTTGTAGAACTCGCCCTGGAAGGTCACCTCGTCCTGTGTCCAGAGCATCCGGATCACGCGGATCGCCTCGTCGGTCCGGCGCCCTCGCTGGGCGAACGCGACCCCCGAGGCCTCGAATTCGCGAGGCAGCTCGACCCCGACTCCGACTGCGGGGAAGAGCCGCCCCTGCGAGAGCCAGTCCACCGTGGCCATTTCCTTCGCCGCGACCACCGGTGTCCGATAGGGCAGGACGACGACGCTTGGGCCGAACTTCAGCCGGGTGGTGCGCGCCCCGATGGCGGCGAGCGTGGTCATGACCTCCGGAACGGGAGCGGAAGAGGAGAGCCGGTCGGAGAGCCAGATCGAATCGACGTCGCTTCGCTCGAGGATTTCGCACAGCGTCCACAGGAACTCCGCGCCGCTGCGACCGGGAGGCCACGGTCCGGGCATGATGCCGATCCGGTACTTGATCGTCATGGTGCGGGATCGTACGCGCCGGTCCAGAGCCCGTCAAGGCATCCGGCGTGCCGCGGAGTCGGAGTTGACAGCGAGCCCCCGGAGGCGTCAGGGTCGAGGGCGGCCTGCGAGCCGGTTGAGCGCTCGACGGCGGGTGCCACCACCATCAGGAGGAACGAGTGAGCGGCCACGATCGACGATCCTTTCCGAGAGCGGCGGCGGCCTGGCCGGCCACCGTGGAGACCACCGACGGACGTGTCGTCTCGGGGGAGGTGGTCAACCTGAGCCTGTCCGGGATGAAGGTGCGATCCGAGACCCAGGCCGCTGTGAACAGCATCGTCACGGTGCGGGTGACGATGCCGGGCGACGCGGGCCGGCTCGAGATGGTCGGCACCGTCGTGCGCCGCGACGGCGAGAGCGTCGGGATCGCGTTCCTCAAGATGTCGGACTCGCCGGCGGGACGGGTCACCCCGTTCGTCTCCCGCGGCGACTTGCGGCGTCGATTCCCACGCGTGCCGGTGAGCCTGCCGATCCGGGTGGAAGGTGGCTCGGCTGGCAGCGCGAGTGGCCACACGGTGGATCTGAGCGCATCGGGGGGCCGCGTGGCTACCGATCAGCAGCTCGTCGAGGGCGACGTGGTGGTGATCGAGCTGCCGGCGCGCGCCGGGCTGGACCGGCTGCGGCTGCCCGCGCTGGTGTGGGAAGCCTACGAGGGCGGCGCGGTGCTCGTCTTCATGAACCTCGACGGCAAGGAGTTCACTCGCCTCCAGGAATACGTCGCGAACTGTCAGCCGCGCGGCTCACGGTCAAGTTCCGTTTGACAGTGCGGAAGGCCGCGCATAGTATGAACGGCGATTCACTGCCTGCCATGCGTGATCCAGACAAGCCCCAGCAGATCATCGAGGCCGCGGTTCGGGTCTTCGCCCGCAAGGGCTACTTCAACTCCCGCGTCTCGGACGTCGCGCGCGAGGCCGGCATCGCCGCCGGCACCATCTATCTCTACTTCAAGACCAAGGAAGACATCCTCATCACGCTCTTCCGGGAGAAGATGGCGAGCTTCGTCGCCTCGATGCGTCGCTCGATCGCCGACGAGCCCGACGCGGTGGCGAAGGTGCGGCGCCTCGTGCACCTGCATTTCCACATGCTGGAGGAGGACCCGGACCTCGCCGAGGTCGTGCAGATCGAGCTCCGTCAGGGCCAGAAATTCTTCCGGGGCGCCTCCAGCCAGGAGGTGGGCGAGTACTTCGCGCTGATCGGCTCCGTGCTCGAGGAGGGCGTCGGTCAGGGCCATTTCAAGTCGGACCTGCCGGTCAAGGTCGCCACCAAGATGCTGTTCGGCAGCATGGACCAGATGGCGACGTCCTGGGTGCTCGGAAAGCGTGGCTATCGCCTCACCGAGACCGCGCCGGCGGTCGCCGATCTGTTCCTGCAGGGCGTGGCGCCGCGCCCCTAGCCTCATCGAGAGGAGAGTCGCCCGATGGCGTACGAAACCCTCATCTTGACCCGCGAGGAGCGCTTCGCGATCATCACCCTCAATCGGCCGCCCGCCAACGCGATCAGCGAGACCCTGATGCGGGAGCTGAACGCGGCCCTCTCCGATCTCGAGCACGATGACGCGGTCCGCAGCGTGATCATCACCGGAGCGGGCGACAAGATCTTCTGCGCTGGGGCCGATCTCGGCTCCGCCTTCCAGGGCGCCGACGTGGGCACGTTCATTCGCTTCGGCAACAGCGTGGTGCGCCGGATCGAGCGCTTCCCGAAGCCGGTGGTGGCCGCGATCAACGGCCACGCCCTCGGGGGCGGCTGCGAGATCGCGATGGGTTGCCACATCCGCATCCTCAAGGAGACCGCGCGAATGGGGCAAACCGAATCCAACCTGGGCATCACGCCGGGCTTCGGCGGCACCCAGCGCTACCCGCGCCTGATCGGCCGTGGGCTCGCCCTGGAGCACCTGATCCTCGGCACCCAGATCCCGGCCGCGGAGTGCTACCGCCTCGGACTCGCGAACCGACTCTCCAAGGAGGGCCAGACTCTCGACGACGCCCGGGCGCTGGCCCGCGAGCTGGCCAAGCGTCCGCCGGTGGCGACCCGGCTCATCATCGAGGCGGTCGACGACGGCATCCACGCCCCCATCGACACCGCGATCGAGATCGAGGTGCGCGCGTTCCTGCAGTCGCTGCGGACCGAGGACGCCTCCGAGGGTATCCAGGCCTTCTTCCAGAAGCGTCCCGCCGACTTCAAGGGCCGCTAGGTGGATCTCGGCATCGCCGGGAAGACCGCGCTCGTCACCGGGGGAGCGCGAAGCCTCGGCAAGCAGGACTGCCTCGCGCTGGCCGCCGAGGGCTGCCAGGTCATCGTGCTCGACCTCAACGGCGAAGGCGCCGCCGAGACTGCGAAGGAGATCACCGACGCGGGCGGTCGGGCGCGCGGGTATGGCGCCGACATCACCGAGCGGGCAGCGCTGGCCGACGTGCTCCGGCGCGCGGAAGGCGAGGTGGGTCCCATCGACATCTGCGTGAACAACGCGGGCTGGATCTACACGATGGGGCAGCTGAAAGACACCGCGGACGACGACTGGGATCTGAACCTTCGCATCAACCTGACCGGTACCTACAATGTGACCAAGCTCGTGTTCCCCGGCATGCGCGAGCGTCGGTGGGGGCGGGTGATCTGCATGGCCTCGATCGCGGGCCTCATGGGCGGCTTCGGGCAGACCGCCTACTCCACGAGCAAGATGGGCGTCATCGGATTCGCCAAGTCGGTGGCGCTCGAGGGCGCGCGGTACAATGTGACGTCGAACGTGATCGCCCCCGGCATCGTGGGACCGAACGCAAACTTGTCGCCGTTGTACGACCGCATGGTCAAGCGGGTGGCCATGCAGCGGGAGGGACAGCCCGAGGACATTGCCAGCGCCGTCGCGTTCCTTTGCTCGGAGCGCGCGCGCTATATCACGGGGGCCGTGCTCACCGTCACCGGTGGGATGGACCTCTTCACCTTCTAGCATCGCGCTCGACATCGGAAAGGAGACGTGTCCATGCCGACAGTGAAGGAGACCTTCGACAACATGACCTCTCGCTTCCGCGCCGACAAGGCGGCGGGAGTCAACGCCACGATCCAGTACGACATCACCGGGGACCAGGGAGGAATCTGGAACGCGGTGATCAAGGACGGCGCCTGCAATGTGAGCCCGGGCGCTGCCGCCAACCCGAACCTGACCCTGACCATGTCCTCGCAGGACTGGCTCGACATGACCGGCGGCAAGCTCTCGGGCCAGATGGCCTTCATGTCTGGAAAGCTGAAGCTCAAGGGCGATATGGGGCTTGCCATGAAGGTGGGGAGCCTCTTCCAGGTCTAGTCTTCGTGACACCGCCGCCGTCCGCTCCGGCCTTCTCGTGCGGAGCGGGCCGCCGCGGCGCGTGTCTCAAAAGTTGACGCGTAGCGTCACGGGCGGTACGATGGGAGTCTATGAAAGACGAGCTCTTCACGATGATGGGTGAGCTGGCGGCGATGTCGCCGGAGCTCATGGCGCGGATGAGGGAAGAAGCCAACCGCAACCTTCTCCGCATGAAGCACTTCAGCGAGATGGTGATGAACCCGAAGGAGCCCAGGGTCGGGCCCACTCCGCGCCAGGAGATCTACCGCACGAACAAGTCACGGCTCTGGCGCTACGACTCCCGACGCAACATCCGGACTCCGCTGCTGTTCGTGCCCAACCTCGGGATCAGCCGTCCGTACATCTTCGACCTCATGCCCAAGGGGTCGTTCATCGAGCATATGACCCAGCAAGGGTTCGACTTCTATCTGGTCGACTGGGGCGTGTTCGGCGAAGAGGACAACGGTCTCACCGTCGAGGACGCGGTGACCCGGATCCTGCCCCGGCTGGCCCGGAAGGCACTCGAGTCGTCGGGCGCGGACGAGATGTCGGTGCTCGGCTACTGCATGGGAGCCCCGCTCTCGGCCAGCTTCGTGACGACGCACCCGGAGTTTCCGCTCAAGAACTACATCAACATGGCGGGTCCCATCGACTTCGCCCACGTCGGGCTGTTCGGCAAGTGGCTCGCCCCGGACGTGTTCGACGTGGACAAGTACGTCGACACACTCGGGACCATCCCGGCCGAGATGGTCAAGATGGGCTTCAAGCTTCTCAAGCCCACCATGGACGTGAGCACCAACCTGAATCTCTGGTGGAACCTCTGGAATCCGGACTACGTCTCCGGCTTCAACGCGCTCAACAAGTGGGCGAACGAGTATCTGCCGTTCCCCGGGGAGTTCTTCCGCCAGTGGGTCCGCGACTTCTACCAGCAGAACAAGCTGATCAAGGGCGAGCTGGTGATGGGCGGGCGGCGCGTGGACCTACGCGAGATCCGGTGTCCGGTGCTCGCGGTGGGTGCCAAGGAGGACAACATCGCCCCGCCCGCATGCGTGAAGCCACTCATCGACGTGGTGAGCACGCGCGACAAGGAGTACGTGGAGCTACCGGGTGGGCACATCTCGCTGATCGCCGGACGCGGCGCCTCGGTGCACTGCTGGCCGAAGGTGGCGTCCTGGCTGGCCGCGCGTTCGTAGGGCGGGGCCGAGGAGCACGGTCATGGCCGACAATCCGAGTCAACAGCTGGTCGACATGTGGAAGCGCCAGGTGGAAGAGGGCACGCAGGCGTGGCTCCGGATGATGGGGCAGGGATCGGGGGCGGCGCCGACCATGGACCCGCAGTCCTTCTGGCGGCCCTTCATGGATCAGGGCATGGCCGCCTGGTCCAAGGTCATGACCCAGGGGGCGGCGCCGTCGCCCGACCTCATGACGCAGTGGAAGCAGTTCCTCGATCAGTGGATCGCCGCGTGGTCTCGCGTGCTCGAACAGGCGATGGGGACCGACGCGTTCGCCAAGGCCATGGGCAAGCAGCTGGAGGGCTTCCTCAACGTGTCCGGCCCCGCCAAGAAGGCGGCCGAGCAGCAGATCGAGGTCTCGCTGTCCGGGCTCGGCATGCCGTCGCGCACCCAGGTCACCGCGCTGGCCCGCCACCTCGCCCAGGTCGAGGAGAAGATCAACACGCTTGAGGACAAGCTCGATCGTGTCCTGCACCGGCTCGAGGGAACTCCCGGCCGACCGGAGCGCGCATGATCGGACTCACCATCGATTCGATCGCGGTCGGCGACAGCGCCCAGATCACCCGGCGGGTCACCGACGACGACATCGCGGGATTCGTGGACGCGGTCGGCGACTACAACCCGGTGCACTCCGACCGCGAGTATGCCGCCGGCACCATCTTCAAGGAGCCGATCGCGCCCGGCATCTGGACCGCCGGACTCGTCTCCGCGGTCATCGGAACCCAGCTGCCCGGCCCTGGCGCGATCTACATCTCCCAGGAGCTGAAGTTCCTGAAGCCGGTGAAGTGCGGTGACTCGATCTCGGCCCGCGTCGAGGTGGTCGAGGTGAACCGGGAGAAGAACCGGATCCGCCTTCGCACCGTGTGCTCCAACCAGCGCGCCGAGGACGTCCTGACGGGCGAGGCGGTGGTGATGCCGTCGCGCACCGCGATCAGCTACGTCCGGCCCGTCGACGCGATGGGACCGCTCACGCTCTGGATGCTCCAGCCGCTCGCCTGGATGGCCCAGGGAGCCAGCATCATGAGCATGCTCGGCCTCTCGGCGCTGGCCGCCGCGACGCCGGTCATCCCCGCTCGCCCGCTGTCGAAGTAGTTCCCGCTCGCACTTCGCGCCGTGAGCCTCGCCGGGGCTCGCCTTGTGAGGGTACATGCGCGGTGCTAGACTGAATTCCGCCATGGCGTACGTCATCAAGCGATACTCGAATCGCAAGCTCTACGACACGCAGGAGAGTCGCTACGTCACGCTCGAAGAGCTCGAGGAGCTCATCCGGGCGGGCCGTGAGATCTCCGTCGTCGACGTCTCAACCGGGGAGGATCTGACCTCGGTGACCCTCGCCCAGATCATCCTGGAGAACGAGCGCAGTCATCGCGCCACCCTTCCCACTGCGTTCCTGCACCAGCTGATCAAGCACGGGGAAGCCTGGCAGGATTTCGTCCAGAAGTCCCTGCGCTCCAGCCTGGAGGGGTTGATGACGAGCCAGCGCGAGGCAGACCGTGTCCTCCGGGAATGGGCCTCCCGCGCCGGCTGGCTGGCATCGACTCCGGCCGGCGAGCCCGTGAAAACCGAGAAGCGCGCGGAACCCGCGGAAGCCGATGCCCTCCGGGAAGAAGTTTCCGTGCTGCGGGAGCAGCTCCGAGCCCTCGAGGAGCGGCTGGAGAAGAAGCGAGAGAAGTAGCGCGGGCCGGCCCGACCGCGCCGAACCCGCGCCTGGCTGATCGACTAGGCGATCGGGGCGTAGAGGGACTTCATCTTCCCCGCGAGCTGGGACACGGTGGCCTGAATCTCGGTGCCGGTCTGCTCCGCCTTCATCTGGAGGCGCTCCGCCGACCGTGTCATGGCCTGCGCAGTGGTCTCGAGCAGGCGGAAGCCGTGTTGGGTGCCCTCCACCGATTCGACCACGCCCTTCTGGTAGAACGTCACCGGATCGCGAGGCGCATTCTGCAACTCGGTCTGACGACGCAGGAGGTAGGACTGGCCTTCCTTGACCGCCTCGACCGCCGAGGACTGGATCTCGGCGTAGAGCCGGACGCCCTCCTTCGCGGTGGTGGCGGATAGCTCGACCAGCTCCCGGAGGATCTTCTGGTTGGCATCGGCCCAGAGGGAGAACGCCTCCACGGCACGGCCGGTGAACTGCGAAAGAAGCTCGCTGGGCGGCATCAGATTCGTCATCGTTGACTCTCCTTCGTTCTGTTCGCGGGGAATCGGTCTCGATCGGACGGACGGATCATAACGCGATGCGTAACATGAGGCAACAGTTTTATTGCGTCGCGTTACCCGGCACATGATATACGGGGTAACCTCTTGAAACTCATTGCGAACCGCTAGTCTCCCATGTCACTGAGCCGTCTGGCGGACGAGGCCCTCGACAGGTTCGGGGAGTACCCCGCGCTCGCATTCGAAGGCCGGCAGTACACCAACGTGGATCAAGAGCGGGCCGCCTCGCGGCTGGCCCACGCCCTGCGTCGCCTCGGAGTGGCGCCCGGCGACCGCGTGGTGGTCCTGCTGCCGAACTGCCCGGAGGTGATGCAGAGCTACGGCGCCATCCTGAAATGCGGCGGGGTCATCGTGCCGTTGATCTTCCTACTCGGCGAGAGGGAGGTCGCCCACGTCCTGGCCGACTCCGAAGCGAAGATCGTGATCACGTCCACCGATCTGCTCTCGAAGGTCGAAGGCCAGATCGGAGTGATGCCGACGCTCCAGCACGTGCTCTCTGTCGACGGCGGCGGCGATGGACGCGTGCGCTCGCTGGAGGCGGAGTTGGCGGGGGAGTCGGACCGCTTCACCGCTGCGAATCGCGGTCCGGACGATCTCGCGGTCATCCTGTACACCTCGGGCACGACCGGAATGCCGAAGGGCGTGGCGCTCACTCACGCCAATCTCGAGTCCAATGCCCGTGCGATCGCGTCGCTGCACGAGTTGCCGCGCGAGGAATGGGCCGTGACGGTCCTGCCTCTGTCGCACTCCTACGGACTCACCGTGATGAACGCCGGGCACATTCTGGGCACGCGCGGAGTCCTGCTACGCTGGTTCAACCCCGACCTGGTGTTGCAGACCATCCAGGACTTCAAGGCGGTGTCGATGGCCGCGGTGCCGACGATGCTGCTCTACCTGCTCAACTATCCCGGCGCGGAAGGATTCGACACGCGGTCCATGCGCGTATGGGGATCGGGCGCGTCGCCCTTGCCCGTCGAGGTGGTTGAGCCCTTCGAGCGAAAGTTCGGCGGCAAGATCCTAGAAGGCTACGGCTTGACCGAGGCCTCGCCGGTGGTCTCGGCCCATCGGCTCTCGGGCGCTCGGAAGATCGGCTCGGTGGGGCAGGCCATCCCCGGAGTAACCATCTCGATCCAGGACGATGCCGATCGTCCGCTGTCGGTCGGCGGGGTGGGCGAGGTCTGCGTGAAGGGGCCCAACGTAATGATCGGCTACTATCGCAACCCCGAGGAGACCGCGCGCACCGTGCGGGCCGGATGGCTGCATACCGGAGACATGGGGCGGCTCGACGAGGATGGCTTCCTGTTCATCGTGGAGCGCAAGAAGGACCTGATCATCCGCGGTGGATTCAACATCTACCCACGCGAGGTCGAGGAGGTGCTCTACGCGCACCCCGCCATCGCCGAGGCGGCGGTCGTCGGCATGAAAGACCCGCTGATGGGCGAGGACGTGCTCGCGTTCGTGGTGCTCAAGGACGCCCCACCGGCCTCGGCGGAGGAGATCATTGCCTTCTGCGAGAGTCGGCTGGCCCGCTTCAAGTGCCCGAAGCAGGTCCGATTCGTGTCGTCGCTACCCAAGAGTCCCATCGGGAAGGTCTTGCGCAAGGAGCTCCGCACCCAGGTGTGAGGAGGCGACCATGGCCAACGTGACGCTGGCGAGCATGTTCTGGAACCGGGTCGAGCGCGACGGCGATCGCCCGGCGCAGCAGTCCAAGGAGGCGGGCGCCTGGAAGACGCGCACCTGGCGCGAGGTTGGAGAGATCGTTCGGGATCTCGCGACCGGGCTGCTCGCCCTCGGCCGGAAGAAAGAGGATGCGGTCGGCATCCTCTCCGCGAGCCGCGCCGAGTGGGTGCAGGCCGACTTTGCCGCGTTCTCGGCCGGCTGCCGCACCATTCCCATCTACCCGACCTATCCGCCCGATCTGATCCAGTACATCGTCAACGACGCGGGAGTGAAGACCCTGTTCGTGGAGGACGCGGGCCAGCTCGCGAAGGTGCTCGAGATGCAGGGGAAGATGGACGGCCTCGAGCAGATCGTGGTCATCCACGGATACCAGGGGGAGCCCTCGTCGCACATCATGACCTGGGACGGGTTGAGACGCCTCGGGCGAGACAATGTCGAGCGGCTGAAGAGCGACCTGGCCGGACGCGTCGCCGAGGTGCGGCCCGAGGACATCGCCACCATCGTGTACACCTCGGGCACCACCGGACCTCCGAAGGGCGTGGTGCAGACTCACGGTAACCACATGGCCACGCTGGACTCGGCCTCGAAGATGGCGGGGATCCAGGACCGCGACACCCACCTGCTGTTCCTGCCGCTGGCCCATTCGTTCGCGCGCCTCGAATCGTTCATCGGCGTGCATCGGGGCCTCACCACCGCCTTCGCCGAGAACATCGACAAGCTGCGCGACAACCTGCCCGAGGTGAAGCCCCATTTCATCTGCAGCGTCCCGCGCGTGTTCGAGAAGGTCTACGCGGGGGTCATCGCCAAGGCGGAGACGGGCTC
Organism: Candidatus Methylomirabilota bacterium; assembly: GCA_035259825.1. GTDB lineage: Bacteria > Methylomirabilota > Methylomirabilia > Rokubacteriales > CSP1-6 > CAMLFJ01. The sequence continues at coordinate 12,673 of DATFWA010000295.1, forward strand.
GCCGGTCAAGCGGAAGATCTTCCACTGGGCGGTGGGAGTCGGACGCGAGGCGTCGAAGCTCCAGCAGGCCCGGCGGCCGGTGCCGCCCGGCCTGGCCTTCAAGCACCGGCTCGCCCACAAGCTGGTGTTCTCGAAGCTGCACGAGGCCCTCGGCGGGCGCCTTCGTTTCGCGGTATCGGGCGGCGCGCCGCTCTCGAAGGAGATCGCCGAGTTCTTCCACGCCGCCGGTATCCTGATCCTCGAAGGTTACGGCCTCACCGAGACCTGCCCGTCGCTGACCTTCAACCGCCTCGACAACTTCCGATTCGGCTCGGTGGGGCAGGCCCAGCCGGGTATCGAGATCAAGATCGCGCCCGACGGGGAGATCCTCGGCCGCGGAGCCAACATCGCCAAGGGCTATTTCAAGAAGCCGGAGGCGACCGCGGAGGTGTTCCTGCCCGACGGCTGGTTCGCCACCGGCGACATCGGCCGCGTCGACGGTGACGGCTTCCTCTACATCACCGACCGGAAGAAGGATCTCATCGTGACCGCGGGCGGCATGAACATCGCGCCGCAGAACATCGAGAACCTGCTCAAGGGCGATCCGTTCATTAGCCAGGCGATGGTGCACGGCGACAAGCGGCCGTATCCGGTGGCGCTGATCACCCTCAATCCGGAGGAGTTGACCAAGTTCGCCAAGACGGAGGGCATCCTGGATACGGAGCCGGCCTCGCTCGCCAGGAACCCGAAGGTGATGGAGCGGGTGAACCGCATCGTCGAGGAGCGCAACGACGAGCTGCAGTCCTATGCCAAGATCAAGAAGTTCTCGATCCTACCGGCCGACTTCACGGTGGAGAACGGGCTCCTGACTCCGACGCTCAAGGTGAAGCGGAAGGTCATCACCGAGAAGTATCGGGAGACACTCGATTCCCTCTACCGGTAGCGATCTCGACGCCGCCTCGCGTCTCGACGGGCGCGTCGCCATCGTGACCGGCGCCAGCCGAGGGCTCGGGCGGGCGATGGCGGTGGCGCTGGCCCGGGCCGGCGCCGACGTGGCGGTGGCCGCGCGCTCCAAGCCGGACCTCGAGGAGACCGCCCGTCAGGTGGCGGAGACCGGGCGGCGGACCCTCGTGGTCGAGACCGACGTGACCGCGTACGCGCAGGTCGACGCCCTCGTGCAGCGCACGATCGGAACACTGGGCGGTCTGCACATCGTGGTGAACAATTCGGGCATCGCCCGCGTCGCTCCGGTGGCCCAGATGTCTCCTGACGACTTTCGCGCCACCCTCGACGTCAATCTGGTCGGCGTGTTCAACGGCTGCCGCGCGGCGGCCGCGCACTTGATCGCCCAGAAGGCGGGAAAGATCATCAACATCTCGTCGGTGCTGGGGCAGGTGGGACTGCCCGGCTACAGCGCCTACGCCGCCTCGAAGTCCGGTGTGATGGGTTTCACTCGCGCCCTGGCCGCGGAGTGGGCGCGGCACTCGATTCAGGTGAACGCCCTGGCGCCGGGCTGGTTCGTCACCGACATGAACGCGGAGGCCTTCGACGACCCGCGGACCCGTGACCGCCTGCTACGCGACGTGCCCGCGCGGCGCACCGGACGGCTCGACGAGGTCGGGCCGCTGGTCGTATATCTGGCATCCTCCGCCTCGGACTTCATGACCGGCCAGACCTTGTTCCTGGACGGCGGCCACTCGGCGGCCTGAGGGCAGCCGCTAGTCCTTCGGCAGCCGGTCCCAGAAAGCGCGCTCCGCCTCCCGTGGCCCCGACTCCACGCGGCACTGTCGATCCAGGATCATGGTGCGGCGGCTCGACGTCTCGTAGGCCGGCCACTCCGGGAGGCCCGGGTGGTCCGGTCGCCCCGTCCGCGCGAACGCGATCCAGGCATCCTGGATTCGCTCCGCGAGCGCGCGCGCCTCCGCGCCTTTGCCCGCGAAGGGGCGGAACATCGGATGCTCGAGCGTGCCGAAGACGAACGGCAGGTCGAGCGCGTGGCAGGCGCCCAGCATGCCGCCCAGCGCCGGCGACGGCCACGTGAACAGATATGCGTGGGTGTGCCGCTGGTGCGCGGACTGGAGACCGGCTAGCGCCATCGCGGGATGGCGCATCGTCCGGTCCGATTCGATGGCGAACCACAGCTCGCCCGGCTCGATCCGCTCGCCGCGCGCGGCGCGGGCGGAGCGGTACACCTCGATCGCCTCCCGGGCCGCGTCGTCGCTCTCCGCGTCCTTGCTCCGGATCGCGTCCCGGCAACGGACGAGCAGGGCCGCCTCGTCGAGGGTCGCCGCCTCCGGATCCAGCGGCAGGAACAGCTTGGTCTCGTCCAGATTGGTGCCGATCAGCAACGGGACGTCGCGGGCGGCGCCGTCGCGGATCGCGTCGAGCGGATCGCGCGGCACGACAGCCCCGTCCACCACCGGCTGGAAGGGGAGGCCGCGTGTGCGGAGCGCCTGGAGCGTGCCCGCGCGGGGGGACGGCGTCCCCTCGCGGCGCCGCCGACGCAGCAGGGTGACGAGCCGCTCCGACAGCGGCGCGGTCACCGAGCCGAAGCGCCGCCGGGCGAGGGCCAGCCCCAGGAACAGCGCGCCGGCGACCCGCTGTCCGGCCGGGGAGAGCGAGCCGAGCACGTAGCGGTCACTCATCAGCATGTCCATGAACAGCCGGCGCTGCGCGTCGAGCAGACGCGAGACGTGCGCCGCGCGCAGCGCCTCGGGCGAGTCCAGGCCTAGCTCGTCGAGGACGAGATCGGCAAGAGCGGCCGCGACGTCGGGGGGCCAGCGGAAATTGGCCGCGCCCGACTGGAGAATCGCCCGGTGGAAGAGGCCGCGGGCGCGCGGCAAGCCGAGCAGGGTAGCGCAGCTCATCGCGCCGGCCGACTCGCCGAAGATAGTCACGTTGGCCGGGTCCCCGCCGAAGGTCTCGATCTCGTCGCGCACCCACTGCAGCGCCGCTATCTGATCGAGGAGCCCTTCGTTACCGGTGGCGGGGAGCCGATCGCCGAAGCGCTCCCGCAGCCGGAGGAAGCCGAGTGTGCCCATGCGGTAGTTGAGGGTGACGACCACCACGTCACCGCGTCGGGCCAGCGCGGAGCCGTCGTAGAGCGTCTGGGATCCCGCGCCCAGCACGAAGGCCCCGCCGTGGATCCACACCAGCACCGGCCGGCGCGCCCGGTCGATTCCCGGCGTCCACACGTTCAGGTAGAGGCAATCCTCTCCGGTTCGGCCGATGCCGAGGCTCAGCAGAGGGCCGGCGATGGCCGCGTTCTGAGGCGCAGCGTGGCCGAATCGGCTGGCGTCACGCACGCCGGCCCATCGAGGCGGCGGCTCGGGCGGCATGAATCGGAGCGGCCCGACCGGCGGCGCCGCGAACGGGATGCCCCGGAACACCGCGAGCCCGCGCTCCCGGACGCCGCGGAGCCTGCCCCGACGGGTCTCGACCTGAACGTCCACGGCTCCTATACTACGTTCCTCATGAGCACCCCGCAGCCGTCCGCCCGTGACCTTCGCCGAACCGTGCAGCTCAAGGACGGCACGCCCATCGCATTGCGGCTGATGACCCACGGCGATGCGGTGGCGATCGCCGCGTTCGCCCGGAGCCTCCCCGAGGACGATCTCCTCTTCCTCCGGATGGACATCACCGACCCCGAGGCGGTGGCCCACTGGGTGAAGAATCTCGAGGCGGGTCTGGCCACCACCGTCATCGGGGAGGTGGGCGGCGAGATCGCGGGCTACGCCACGCTGGTGCAGAACCGGGTGGGCTGGCAGCGGCACCTGGGCGAGATCCGGACGCAGGTCGGCCTGCCGTTCCGTTCACGAGGCCTCGGGCGAGCGCTGGCCGGAGAGATCTTCGCGCTGGCGCGGGGGCGCGGCCTGCGCAAGATCGTGGCCCAGATGACCCCGGACCAGAAGGGCGCGATGGCCACGTTCGAGCGACTCGGCTTCCGCCCGGAGGCGCTGCTGCAGGATTTCGTGGTCGATCACGCGGGGCGCACCCGCGATCTCGTGGTGATGGCCTACGACGTCACCGGGCTGACCGACCAGGTCGACTAGCCGGCGATGGCTTCGAAGAATCTCCTCGATCCGATCCCGCAGCCTCCCCGCACGCTGCTGCTGGGCAACCTCCTGGCCCTCGGGACCACCACCCCGATCCAGGACATGATGCGGCTGGCCCGGGAGTACGGCCCCATCTACTGGCTCGACATGATGGGCAAGCCGGTGGTGGTGGTCTCCGGCTTCTCCCTGGTCGACGAGCTGTGCGACGAGACCCGCTTCGACAAGAGCGTGAAGGGGGCACTGCGACGGCTTCGCGCGTTCGCGGGGGACGGGCTCTTCACCGCCTACACCCAGGAGCCCAACTGGTCGCGGGCCCACAACATCCTGCTGCCCAGCTTCGGACAAAAGGCGATGCAGGGCTACCACCCGATGATGGTGGACATCGCGGAGCAGCTCGCGCTGAAGTGGGAGCGACTGAACGCGGACGACGAGGTGGACGTCACCCACGACATGACGTCGCTCACCCTCGACACCATCGGCCTCTGCGGCTTCGGGTACCGCTTCAACTCGTTCTACCGCGACACCAACCATCCGTTCGTGGGCGCCATGATCGGGGCGCTCGGCGCCTCGATGGAGACCCGCGGCCTGCCGCTCGAGAGCCTGATCATGAAGGACCGGGCGCGACAGCTTCGGGCCGACATTCGCTACATGAACGAGATGGTGGACCACATCATCCGCGAGCGCCGCGAGAACGACGACGGCGCTCCGGCGCGGCCGGACCTCCTCGGCAGCATGCTGTCCGGGATGGATCGCAAGAGTGGTGAGCGCCTCGACGACCTCAACATCCGCTACCAGGTGATCACGTTCCTCATCGCGGGGCACGAGACCACCAGCGGACTCCTCTCCTTCGCGACCTATTTCCTGCTCCAGAACCCGGAGGTGCTCGCGCGGGCCTACGAAGAGGTCGACCGCGTGCTCGGTCCCGACCCGACGGTCACGCCCACCTACGCCCAGGTCAACCAACTCACGTACATCGGCCAGGTGCTGAAGGAGTCGCTCCGGCTCTGGCCTACCGCGCCGGTGTTCGCGCTCTCGCCGCTGAAAGACACCACGATCGGCGGTCAGTATCGGATGAAGAAGCCGTACCAGATCGTGGTGCTGAGCCCCATGCTGCACCGCGATCCGGCGGTGTGGGGCGATCGGGCCGATATCTTCGACCCGGATCACTTCACGCGCGCGGCGGAGTCGCAGCGTCCAGCCAACGCCTACAAGCCGTTCGGCAACGGCCAGCGGGCCTGCATCGGGCGGCAGTTCGCCCTTCAGGAAGCGACGCTGGTTCTGGGCATGATCCTGCAGCGCTTCAAGCTGATCGATCACACGCGCTACCGGCTCCGACTCAAGGAGACGCTGACCGTCAAGCTGGACGGGTTCCGAATCAGGGTGAGACGTCGTACCGATCGCGACCTCCCGGCCGGAGACCGCGGGAGAGGAGCAGGGCGCGTCACCCGGCCTGCGGCGGAACCGGTTGAGCTGGCCCCGGCGGCCGCGACGGCGCCGCGCCACGGCGCCAAACTCCTGGTGCTCTATGGCTCCAATCTCGGCACCGCCGAGGAAGTGGCTCGCCGAGTGGCGGAAGGCGGCGATGCCGGCGGCTTCGACGTCATCACCGCACCGCTCGATGCCTACGCCGGCCGCCTGCCCACCGAGGGTGCCGTGGTCATCGCATCGGCGTCCTACAATGGCACCCCACCCGACAACGCGGCTCGCTTCTGCGAGTGGCTGCGCACCGCCGATCCCGACACGCTCTCACTCGCGAGTGTCCGCTACACCGTGTTCGGCTGCGGCAACCGCGACTGGGCGGCCACGTTCCAAGCGGTCCCGCGCATGATCGACGAGCGGCTCGCCGCCCTCGGCGCCGAGCGCGTCTACGCCCGCGGCGAAGGCGATGCTCGCGAGGACTTCGACGGGCAGTTCCAAGCGTGGCACGGTCCGCTGCACGGCACGCTCGCCCGGGCCCTCGGCGTCGACCTGGCGCCGCCGGCCGCGGCCGACGAGGCCCATCTCACCGTCGAGGCGACGGACGGGGCGGAGCCGAGTCCGTTCGTGGAGTCGCTCGGGGCCCGCGCGATGCGCGTCGCGGTCAACCGCGAGCTGCACACCAAGGTCGGGGCCGATCCGTCACCGCGCTCCACCCGGCACATCGAGCTCGACCTGCCTGATGGCGTGACGTACCGGGCGGGCGATCACCTGGGCGTGCTGCCTCGCAACGGAGACGAGGCGATCGCGAGGGTCGCGGCGCGCTTCGGTCTGGACCCGGCCGCTTCGGTACGCCTGGGGCTGGCCGGCGGCCGCAAGACGTTCCTGCCGGTGAATCGGCCGATCGAGGTGGGCCGCCTCCTTGGCGACTACGTCGAGCTGCAGGACCCGGCCACGCGTCGACAGATCCAGATCCTGGCCGCCCAGACCGAGTGTCCCCGGACGCGGCCCAGGCTGCTCGCACTCGCGGATGACGAGGCTCGCTATCGCGACGAGGTGCTGGGACGACGCAAATCGCTGATCGATCTGCTCGAGGAGTTCCCGGCCTGCCAGGTTTCGTTCGGCCGCTACCTCGAGATGCTGCCGCCGCTGCGACCACGCTACTACTCGATCTCGTCGTCGCCGCTGCAGCAGGCGCGCCGCTGCAGCATCACGGTGGCGGTGGTCGAAGGCCCGGCCCGGTCCGGGCGCGGTATGTTCCAGGGCGTGTGCTCCGGCCATCTCCTCCGTCGGGCCGAGAACGATCTGGTCCACGCCTTCGTCAAAGACACGAAGTCGGCCTTCCGCCTGCCCGAGAATCCCGCGACGCCGATCCTCATGGTCGGCCCCGGCACCGGCTTCGCGCCATTCCGCGGCTTCCTGCAGGAGCGGGCGGTGCTACGGGCGCGGGGGCGCGGGGTCGGCCCGGCCGTGCTCTTCTTCGGCTGCCGTCATCCCCGGCAGGACTTCATCTACGAAGACGAGCTGCGCGTGTTCGCGGAGCAGGGCGTAGCCCAGGTGTTCGCGTGCTTCTCCCGGGTCGCGGGCGGGCAGAAGACCTACGTGCAGGATCAGATCCGGCAGCAGCGCACCCTGATCTGGAAGCTGGTGCAAGAGGGGGCGGTGATCTACGTCTGCGGCGATGCGAGCCGGATGGCTCCCGACGTGCGGAGAGCCTTCGTTTCGGTGCACCGTGAGGAGACGGGCTCGGACGAGCGGGCCGCCGAGGACTGGCTCGACGGGCTCACCGGCGAGGGCCGCTATCTCGTGGACGTCTGGGCCGCCGGCTAGCCGCGCGAATCAGAGCAGTCCGAGCAGGAGGTGGATCGCGTAGAGGCCGCCACCCGCGAGCCCGCCCACCACGGTGCCGTTGACCCGGATGTACTGCAGGTCGTCTCCCGCGTGCTCCTCGATGAGGCGCACCGCTCCCTCGGGACCCAGCGCGTGGACGCCGCGCTCTATGAAGCGCGCGATGCGGTCGTGATACCGTTCGAGGACCTCGGTGATCCGCTCCTTCAGCCACCGGTCCAGGGTTCGCCGCACCGGCTCTTCCTCCGCGAGGGCGATCCGGGCGCTCTCCAGGCGGGCGGTGATCCAGGCGACGACCTCGGAGGACTCGGCGCCCAGGTCGGCCACGATGGACCGGCGCAGCCCCGCGGCCACGTCGTCGAGGAGCCGGGCCACCGCCGGGCTCTCGAGCAGCTCGTCTTTCGCGGCTTCGATGCGCGCGGCCAGCGCGGGCTCCGCGCGCAGTCGCCCGGGAAGCGCGCTCAACGTCTCGGCGAGACGCACACGCAATGGATCCTCGGGGTCGTCCGCGATCTTCTGCAGAGCCTGCCGCAGGGCCGCGACGAGCCGCTCCCGGTCGATGAGCCCGAAGGTGCTGGCGAGTCCCATCAGGAGCCGCGGATAGAGGCTCATACGCGCGCGGTAGCCGGCCAGCACCTCGTCAACCAGGTCGCCGACCGCGGTGCGGAAGCCCGGCCGGTCGAGCGCGTCGATCAGCGCAGTGGCCATGGTCTCGATCAGGCGCTGGTCCCACCCCTGCTTGCGGGCAACCTCGAGCGCCGTGGCCAGCAGCGGCGCAATCGGGTGTGACCGGGCGAGCCGGGTCAGCCAGGACGCGACGTCGTTGGTGGCCTCGGGTGAGATCTGTCCGGCGGCCCAGCGCGCGACCGATCGAACCGCCGACTCGAGATCGTCCTGCTTGATCTGCGAAGCTCCGCGCGCGAGCAGGTCGGCCAGATCGAAGCGGGTGATCTCCTGCGTCACATAGTCCTTGGTGAGCACGCGGTCGCCGACCATGACCCCGACTCGCTCGGCCATGAGCTCCCAGTTGGCCGGGATGATCGCAGTGTGGGGGATCGCGAGCCCGAGTGGCCGGCGGAAGAGCGCGGTGACCGCGAACCAATCGGCGAGACCGCCGACGATGCCGGCCTCCGCGATGGCCAGGATCCAGCCGCCCCACCAGGTCGCCCGGAATGGAATCGCCGCCGCGGCGAGCACGACTGCAACCAGCAGCACGATGCCGGCGAGGCGCCGCTGACGCGGCGGACGCCGGGTCTCGGGAGCGCGGGCGTCCACGTCCCGCAGCCTACTACGGAAGGCAGGACCGCGAAAGTAGTCCAGCGAATCACTTAGTTAGAGTCGCATAACGCGTAGAGTCATTTTTTAGCTTGACGACATGACGCGACGTGTTATCTTGGGCTGCGTCGGATGAAGCTCTCAAGTCCTCAAACGGTTCGGAGCAGAAGGAGCGATGCGATGACGACGACCAACAACGGCTGTCAGTTCCAGGGAGTGCAGGGCAAGGTGATGGAGGCCGTCTCGGCCTTCGCTCAGGCCAACGAGCGGGTGGTCAGCGAGCTGATCGACCTGTCCTCGACGGCGGCGCGGGAAGGCCTGCGCGCGATCGGGGAGCTCCAGGCCGCGGCAATGGAAACGGCGCGTGGCGTCCAGATGCCCGGCATGCCGCAGCCCGAGAGCATCGAGGATCTGCGGCGCGACCCCTTCGTGTGGTATCGGAAGGGCTTCCAGGCCCTCGCCGATTCGGCCCAGCGCGCGGCGAAGCTGGCTGAGACGAACGTGCAGATCGTGACGCGCAACATGGAGCGGATGCAGGCCTCGGCCGACCACGCGGCGAAGGAGATCGAGCAGGCGGCGAGCGGCTACGTCAGCCGCATGAAGGACATCTACACGAAGTAGGCTAGCCAGCGGCGGGGGG
>DATFWA010000296.1:0-55228 GCA_035259825.1 Candidatus Methylomirabilota bacterium
CGGATCAACGCGTACGCAGTGTCGCCGCCGGTGACCGCCACGAGATCAGGCGCGGCGGCCTCGAGGATCTCGGTCGCGGTTTGCGCGAGGCTCCGCAAGATGTCCTCCCGGGACACCGGTGTCGTCACGCTCGCCACCACCGCGGGGCGGCCGCTCGCCAGCGCCGCGATGGCCGGAGCGGGATCGGTATGGCTCTGCGAGCCGGCGACCACCACCGGCACCGACAGGGCCGCGCCTTCGACGTAGGCACGGCTGGTGGGATGCAGGCTGCCGACCACGATGAGCCATGCGTGCCCGTGCGGCAGCGGCACGATGGGCACGCCACCGCCGAGTGCGCGGCTCAGGGCCCGCCCGAGACCCGCCGATCCCGCGACGAGCGTGCGGGAGACGGTCAGTGCGGCCTCGGCGAGGCCCACCAGATCGGCGTCGGTCTCCGCGTCGGCCGCGACCACCGCGCCTCGGTGCTGCTCGAGCAGGTGCGCGACCTTCTCGCGGCCGGCGCGGACGTGGTCCAGGCGGAGCCGGGCGACGGGACGCACGCCCGCGAGCAGGCCCACCATGTCCGAGGTGGCGGCGCGAAACGCGGGATCGCGGCCGATCGGAGACTCGTGAACCGGGACGGAGTCGACCAGGAGACGACCATCGCGAACCACACGTTGCTGAGCGGGGAAGGCCGGACAGACGAGCGCGCCGGAGAAGCCGTGCTCGAGGAGCACGGCCAGCTCGGCAGCCACCGAGCCGCGCATCGTGGAGTCGATCTTCTTGAAGACGTGCCCGGTCGCGAGCCGCTTGCGCAGCCGCTCTGCGCTCGCGCGCACCGCGGCGCCGGCCGCGTCGGGGGGCAGAATCCGGCTCTCGGTATCGACGGTGATCACCGGCCGGTCCGAGGACGACAGATCGGGCTCGGCGATCACCCCGACCGGCCCGGCTCCCGCGAACAGGCAGCCGGTGTCGCAGGCCCCGGTCAGGTCATCGGCGACGATCGTGACAACCTGGGATGCGCTTGCCGCCATGAGTGGACCACCGTATCACGGAATCCGCGGCTCCCGGACCGGGCCCGACGCGGTGGGTCGGCGGGGGCGCGGTGTATACTGCCTCGGTGAAATATCGCCTCGTCGTGGCGCTGCTGATCCTCGCGGCCGCGCTGGCGTGGGCCTGGCTCCCGAGCCGTGAGGGGATGTCCGCCGAGGATCCGGTGGCGGCGCTCTCGCTGATCCGCCCCAAGCCGGTCAAGGACGCGCCCGAGTTCCAGGTGCGCACGCCCGACGATCAGACGATACGGCTCGCGGACCTCCGCGGCAAGGTCGTGTTCCTCAACTTCTGGGCCACGTGGTGCGAGCCGTGCCGGGAGGAGATGCCCAGCATGGAGCGTCTGCATCGCGCCTACAAGGATCGCGGCCTGGTGGTGCTGGCCATCTCGCTCGACGCGCAGGGCGCGAGCGTGGTGAACCCGTTCGTGAAGAAGTTCGCGATCACGTTCCCGGTCGGACTCGATCCCAAGATGGCGGTGCGCGAGACCTACGGGGTGTGGGCGGTGCCGTCGACCTTCCTCATCGACAAGCAGGGCAAGCGGGTGCTGTTCGCCAACGGGGCGCGTGAGTGGGACGGCAAGGCGGCCCACGCGGTGATCGAGTCGCTGCTGAAATGAGCGAGTCCCTCGGCGTCCTGGTGGCCTTCTCGGCGGGGTTGTTTTCGTTCCTCTCGCCCTGCGTGCTGCCGCTGTTCCCGTCGTATCTCTCGTTCATCACCGGGATGTCGGTCGACCGGCTCACTCACGAGGTCAGCGCGGGGGCGCGCACGCGCGTGCTCCTGCACTCGGTGGCCTTCATCGTCGGCTTCAGCGTGGTCTTCGTGAGCTTGGGCGCGTCCTTCAGCGCCGCGGGCCAGTTCCTGCTCGACTACCGGGACTGGATCCGGATCGGCGGCGGCGTCCTGATCATCGTCTTCGGGCTCTACATCGCGGGGGTGCTCCGCATCGGGATCTTCGGGCGGACGCAGCAGATGCAGATCCGGAGCAAGCCGGCCGGGCTGATCGGCTCCTTCCTGGTCGGCTTGACCTTCGCGATCGGCTGGACGCCCTGCGTGGGACCGATCCTCGGCTCCATCCTGACCCTCGCCAGCAATGACAAGACGATCGGGCAGGGGATCACTCTGCTGCTCTCCTATTCCGCCGGTCTCGGGCTGCCGTTCCTCCTCTCCTCGATAGCGCTGGGCGCGTTCCTGCGCTTCTTCAAGCGCTACCGCCCGTTCATCCCGACCGTCGAGCGTGCCGCCGGCGTGCTGCTCGTGGTGGTAGGCATCCTCGTCGCCACCAACTACTACGTGTTGCTGAACTCCTGGGCCATCAGCCTCACTCCCGAGTGGCTGCTGAAGCGCCTCTAACCCCAGCAGGAGGTCAGGCATGATCGTCAACCGGGTCGGTCCCCTGTCCTGCGCAAAGGTCGTCGGCCTGCTCTACGTCATCCTCGGGCTGATCATGGGCGCCTTCGTCTCGCTGTTCGCGGTGACGATGGGAGGTGTCCCGGGTCGCGACCCGGGCAACCCCGTCTTCGGCATGGCCGCGGTCGTGTTCTTCCCGGTGCTCTACGGCGTGGCGGGCTTCGTGACGACCCTGATCGCAGCCTGGCTCTACAACGGCCTGGCCGGGCTGGTCGGCGGAGTCGAGATCGACCTGCGCTGAGCGCGTTGGCTCCAGGCTCTCCGCGGTCGGCCCGTCACGGCAGGCTGGCGATCCAGCGAGCGATCAGGTCCTGGACCCGCTCGAACACCTCGTCCTGCCGGAGTGGACCGCGCCGGGCCACCTTGAACGAGTGATCGCCGCCCTCGACCACGTGGATCGTCGCTGCCTCGAGCGGCGCGAGGAAGGGCCGCAGCTCCTCGGGCGTGCCGAAGGCATCGCGCTCGCCCTGCACCACCAGTAGGGGCTGACGGATGCGCGCCAGGTGCTCGACGCGCAGCTGGTCCGGCCTACCCGGCGGATGCAACGGATACCCCAGCACCACGACGCCGGCCAGATCCGCGAGCCCCTGAGCGGCCAGGTGAGTGGCCATGCGGCCGCCCATCGACTTGCCGCCGATCACCAACCTGGGTTCCGCCAGCTCCGTCCGAGTCCGGACCGCGGTGACCACGTCACGGAAGCAGGCCTCGAGCACCGGCGCCCGATCCGGCAGCCGCCGTCGCTGCTCGGTGTACGGGAAGTTGAACGTGACTGCGTGGCAGCCGCGGCGGGCCAGCGCCTGCGCGAAGTCCACCATGAAGGCGCTGGTCTGAGGCAGTCCAGCTCCGTGGGCGAGGACCACGGTGGCAATCGCCTGCGCCGCATGCGGAGGCGGGTACACGAGCGCGGTCACGGACGAGTCGCCGACCGCTACCTGCATCGACTCGGGCACGGCGGTGCCCTAGCCGAGAAGGTTCTCGGCCGCCTCCATCAGAGTCTCGGACAAGGTCGGGTGCGCGTGGATGGTGGCCGCCACGTCCTCGACGAGGGCGGCCGTCTCGACCGCCAGCGTGGCCTCCGCGATCAGCTCGCCCGCGCCGGGACCGACGATGCCCATGCCGATGACGCGGCCGGACCGGGCATCCGCGACCAGCTTGGTAAGCCCGTCCGAGCGGCCGATCGTCGCGGCGCGGCCGGACGCGGCCCACTGAAATTTCGAGACCTTGGGCTCGATGCCCTGCGCCTTGGCCTGAGCTTCGCTGAGCCCACACCAGGCGATCTCGGGATCTGTGAAGACGACGGCCGGGATCGCCACGTTGTCGAACGCGGAGGGTTGACCGGCCAGGGCTTCGGCGGCCACCTTGCCCTGGCGCATCGCTCGATGGGCGAGCATCGGCTCTCCGGTGACGTCGCCCACCGCGTAGATGTGGGGGTCGTCAGTGCGGCAGCGATCGTCCACCTGGATGAACCCCGTCCGATCGGCCAGGCGCACGCGGGTGGTCTCGAGGCCCAGCCCGGCGCTCTGCGCGCGCCGCCCAACCGCGATCAGCACGCGGTCGAAGCGCTGGGCGCCCTGGCCCTCCAGGTCCGCCTCGATCCCAGCGCCCGCCTCGCGCAGGGCGGTGACCTTCGTCTTCAGGTGGAGCGCGGTGAAGAGCTTCTCCACCCGTCGCTGGAGCGGCTGGACGAGGTCGCGGTCAACACCGGGCAGGAGGCCGTCGGTCATCTCGACGAGGGTCACCTGGCTGCCCAGGGTGGCGTAGACCGTGCCCATCTCGAGGCCGATGTAGCCGCCGCCGATGACTAGGAGGCGCTCCGGGATGTCGGGCAGGTCGAGGGCGGCCGTCGAGTCCATCACGCGCTCGCTTGCGAGCCTCACGCCGGGGAGCCCGCTCGGCTGCGAGCCGGTGGCCACGATGGCGTGCTTGAAGCGGACCTTCCGCAAGGCGTCGCCACCCTCGATGCGAAGTGTGGTCGAGTCCTCGAAGACGCCGCGCCCGCCCACCACCTCCACCTTCTTCGCGCGGGCCACCGAGGCGAGGCCGCGAGCGAGCTTGCCGACCACACGCTCCTGTTTCCACTTCCGGAGTGGGTCGAGGGAGACGCGCGGCTCGCCGAAGTCGACGCCGAACTCCTTCGCGCGCTCCGCCTCGTTCAGCACCGCGGCCACGTGCAGGAGCGCCTTGCTGGGGATGCAGCCTTCGAAGAGGCAGGCGCCGCCGAGGCGGCTCGCCGCATCGATCACCACCGTCTCGAGGCCCAGGTCGGCGCAGCGGAACGCAGCCGAGTAGCCGCCCGGTCCGCCGCCCAGCACGGCCACCTCGACCTCGTCCACCAGATCACCCATGACCATCGGCTACCACTCCCAGAGCAGGCGCTCGGGCGCCTCGAGCCGCTGCACGATGTCGGTGGCGAGGCGCGCGCCGTCCGCCCCGTCGGCGATGCGGTGATCGAAGGTCAGCGTCAGCGGCAGGATCAACCGGGGTACGATCTGGGCTCCGCGCACCACCGGCTCCTGCCGGGCCCGGGCTACGCCGAGGATGGCGACTTCCGGATAGTTGATGATCGGGATCGCGGCGGTGCCGCCGAGCGCGCCGATGTTGGTGATGGTGAAGGTGCCCCCGCGCAGATCCTCCAGCGTGGCCTTGCCCTCGCGAACCCGCTGGGCGAGCGCGCCGAGCTCGCGGGCCACCTCCAGCAGTGGCTTTCGATCGACGTCGCGCAGCACCGGCACGATGAGGCCGCGCTCGGTCGCCACCGCCACGCCGAGGTGGTAATAGCGCTTGAGGATCATCTCGCCGGCGGCCGGGTCGAGGCTCGCGTTGAACTGGGGATGGTTCCGCAACGCCAGCGCAGCCGCCTTGAGCAGGAAACCGGTCAGCGTCAGCGTGACACCCTGGGCGCGCGCGGCCTCGAGGTTGCGGGTGATGATCGCGTCCAGGTCCGTGATGTCCGCGCGGTCGAAGTGCGTGACGTGCGGGATCAGCGTGGCGGACAACGTCATGCGCTCCGCGATGGTTCGCCGGAGATGCGACAGGGGCGCGCGCTCGACGGGTCCCCACTGTTCGAAGCGCGGCAGGGGCGGCGGCTCGAGGCCGACACTGGCCAGCGGTTTTGCCGGTCCACCGGGCGTAGCCGGTTTCGCACGATCCGCCCGCGCCGCGACGGCAGGCTGGCCGGGGCGACCGCCTGCAGCGGCGCGCACATCATCGTCCAGGATCCGACCGCCGGGACCGGTGCCGCGCACGCCCTGGAGCGCGACGCCAAGCTCGCGGGCGAGTCGGCGCGTGGCCGGGGTGGCGGCCACGGGACCCGCGGCGGAAACCGGGGCCGCGGGCAGTTGAGCCGGTGCCGGGCTCCGGGATGGCGCGGCCGCGGGCTTCGGAGCCGCTGCGTGGCCGGAGGGCGTCGCGGCGGGTCGGGCCGGGGCGCCGTCATCGGCGAACGTCACCAGTACGGTGCCGACCTTCACGGTCTGGCCCGGCGACACGTGGATCTTCTCGACCCGGCCGCCCATCGGGGATGGGATCTCCACCTGGGCCTTGTCAGTCTCGACTTCGAGCAGCGGCGCGTCCTCGGCGATGACATCGCCTTCGCGCACGAGGACGGCGACGATCTCCGCCTCGGTCAAGCCCTCCCCGAGGTCAGGCAGTGCAAAGGGCCTGGACATAAGAAGATTAGAACTTCAGGGTCTCGCGGCAGGCGGCCAGCAGCCGGGGAACGTCGGGCAGGTTGGCGCGCTCGCGGGCAAAGCCCACGAACGGCACGTCGTGGGCGGTGACCCGGAGGATCGGCGCCTCGAGCGACAGGAACGCGCCCTCCATGATCGACGTGGCGATCTCCGCGCCCGGGCCAAAGCTCTTGGGGGCCTCGTGCACGATGACCGCCCGTCCGGTCTTGCGGACCGACGCGGCCAGGGTCTCGCGGTCGGGCGGAGAGATCGTGAGCAGATCGACGATCTCGGTCTCGACGCCGTCTTCCTCGTGAAGCCGGTCGGCGGCCTCGCGGGCCACGCGGACCATCGCTCCGTAGGCCACGACGGTCAGATCGTGACCCGGACGGTCGATCCGCGCCCGACCGATCTCCATCGTCTCGATCTCGTCGGGCACGTCCTCCTTGGCCGCGTGATAGAGGGCCTTGGCCTCGAAGAAGATGACCGGATCGGGATCGCGGATCGCCGAGGCCAGGAGCGCCCGGGCGTTGCGGGGCCCAGACGGGATCACCATCTTGAGGCCGGGGATGTGTGCGTAGAACTGCTCCTCGCTCTCCGAGTGGTGCTCCAGCGCCCGGACACCGCCGCCATACGGCATCCGCACAACCATCTGGCAGCCGAAGCGCCCCTGCGTGCGCATCCGGTAGCGGGCGGCGTGGTTCTCGATCTGATGGAAGCATTGGAAGGCGAACCCCGAGAACTGGATCTCGCAGATCGGCTTGAGCCCGTAGAGAGCCATGCCCACCGAGGCTCCGATGATGCCGGCCTCGGCCAGGGGACTGTCCACGACCCGCGTGCTGCCGAACTTCCGGTGCAGATCCTCGGTGACCCGGAACACGCCGCCGTCGACCCCCACGTCCTCGCCGATGATGAGCACGTCGGGATCGCGCTCCATCTCCTGGAGCAGCGCCAGGTTCAGCGCTTTGACCATGTTCAGCTTCGCCATGGCCGCCTCTGGCCGCGCATGGGCGGACTGGCGGGAGCCGCGTCGTCGCCCCCGGTAGCCGCGCTCTCGTGGGACGGCGGGTCGGGAGCCGCTCCGGCCGGGCGCTCGCCCGCTGCGTGCTCGAACCGGGCCTGCATCGCAGTCCGCTGCGCTTCCAGCGCGGGCAATCGCTCCGCATAGGCATGGTCGAACATCGTCAAGGGATCGGCGCCGGCGGTCGCCTCGAACGAGCGGACCGCGGCGGCGATCTCCCGGTCGACCTGCTCCTCGAGGCCGGGCTCGAGGAGACCGCGCTTCTGCAGGTATGCGCTGAAGCGGGTGAGCGGATCCTTCCGCTCCCACGACGCGACCTCCTCGGCCGACCGGTACTTGGTCGGATCGTCCGAGGTCGTGTGCACGCCAAGACGATAGGTCACGCACTCGACCAGGGTCGGGCCGTTGCCCTGCCGCGCGCGGCTCACCGCCTCCTGGCTGGCCGCGTACACCGCCAGCACGTCGTTGCCGTCCACCTGGATGCCGGGGAAGCCGTAGGCCAGGGCCTTCTGGGCGATCGTGCGGGAGTTCGTCTGTTTCTTGAGCGGGATCGAGATGGCCCACTGGTTGTTCTGGATCACGAACACGACCGGCACGTGCCACACGCCGGCGAAGTTCATCGCCTCGTGGAAGTCGCCCTCCGAGGTCGCACCGTCACCGCAGTACACCATCACCACCGCGTCGTCGCCGCGGTACTGCGCCGCGTAGGCCAGGCCCACCGCGTGCGGAAGCTGGGTGCTGACCGGGATACACACCGGCAGGTCGTGCTGGTCCGCCGTGGGCTGGCCGCCTTCGAGATACCCGGCGAAGAAGAGCAGCATCTTCTCCATCGGCCACCCGCGCCAGAGCATCGACGCGGTCTCGCGGAACGAGGGGACCATCCAGTCGGTCCGGCGCAAGGTTGCCACGCTCCCGAGCTGCGCGGCCTCCTGACCTTTGATGGGCGCGAAGGTGCCGATGCGCCCCTGGCGCTGGAGCCGCAGCATGCGCTCGTCGAAGCGGCGCGCCAGCACCATCGACCGGTAGAGCCGCTTGAGCTCGTCGGGGGGAATCGGGGGCTCGACGGCGGAATCCAGGTTGCCGTCGGCGTCTAGGACGGACAGGTGCTCGACCGTGAACTGCGGCTCGATGTTGGTCCTCGGCATGAGGGCGCCCGTGCACGCATTCTACCTCCGGATGCATCTAGGCGCGTCCTCGGAAAGCGGGTATTCTCCCGCCATGCGCGTCCGGGTTCGTGTGCCGGCCACTTCGGCCAATCTCGGGCCGGGATTCGACGCGCTCGGCCTCGCGCTGGCGCTTCACAACGAGGTCATCGCCGAGGCCGCCGCCGACGTGACGGTCTCGATCGATGGCGAGGGCCGCGGCCGGCTCGACGATGGCGCGAAGAATCTCGTGGCGCGCGCGGTGGCCCTCGCGCACGAGGTCGCCGGCCGACCCTTTCACGGCGCCCGCCTCCGCTGCATCAACCGGATCCCGCTCAGCCGCGGCCTCGGCTCGAGCGCCGCCGCCTGGGTGGGGGGACTGCTCGCCGCCAATGCGCTGATGGGCGAGCCACTCGATCGAGAGGCCCTGTTGACCGTCGCCGCCCGGGCCGAGGGCCATCCCGACAACGTGGCCGCCGCGCTGCTCGGCGGGCTCACGGTGTCCTGCGCCGATGGCGTGCGGGTCACCGCGGTGAGTCTTCGGGCCCCGAGCGAGATCGAGTGGGTGGTGCTCCTCCCCGAGACCGAGAGCTCCACCCGCGAAGCCCGGGCGGTCCTGCCCGACACGCTCGCGCGCGCGGACGCGGTCTTCAACGTGCAGCGGGTGAGCCTGCTGCTCGCAGCCCTCGCGGGCGGCCGCGCCGACCTGCTCGACCGGGCCATGCAGGACCGGCTGCACCAGCCCTATCGCCAGCGCCTGTTCCCATGGATGGAGGCGATCGCGACCGCGGGTCGCCGGGCCGGCGCGCTCGGCTGCGTCCTGAGCGGAGCGGGGCCCTCGATGCTGGCCGCGGTGCGGCAGCGCGACGGCGGGGCGGTGGCCGAAGCGATGGAGCGCGCCCTCCGGGCCGCCGGAATCGGCGGCCGGGCGATCGCGTTACCCGTCGATCCGGTCGGCGCGACGTGGGAACAGGTGTCCGAGACTTGACTCTCGCTCGAGGCAGGCAGTACGATCGATCCAAGGTGTATCCGTGATCAAGAGCGACCGCTGGATCAGGCGGATGGCCGTCGAGAAGGGGATGATCAAGCCCTTCGAGGATCGGCAGGTGCGCAAGGGGTCGATCTCGTACGGCCTGTCGTCCTACGGCTACGACATCCGGATCGCGGACGAGTTCAAGATCTTCACCAACATCAACACCACCATCGTGGATCCAAAAAGTTTCGATCCGCGATCCTTCGTGGACTACCAGGGTGACGTGGCGCTGATCCCGCCCAATTCCTTCGCCCTGGGTCGCTCCGTGGAGTACTTCAAGATCCCGCGCAACGTCCTCACCATCTGCGTGGGCAAGTCCACCTACGCGCGGTGCGGCATCATCACCAACGTGACGCCCTTCGAGCCGGAGTGGGAGGGCTACGTCACGCTGGAGATCAGCAACACCACGCCGCTGCCCGCGAAGATCTACGCCAACGAGGGCATCGCGCAGGTCCTGTTCTTCGAATCGGACGAGGCCTGCGAGACGTCATATGCAGACAGGCAGGGGAAGTACCAGGGCCAGCAGGGGATCGTCCTCCCCACGGTCTAGGTCCTGACGCCGGCCTCGCTGACCGGGGCCAGGAGGTGACGTGCCATGGCTGAGCAGAAGAAGAAGGAGACGAGGCCAACCAAGCCTTCCGAAGGCGGGGGCGAGGAAGGCGGGGCGGGCAGTGCCGAGCTGAGCAAGAAGGGCAAGAAGATCAAGGAAGAGCTCGACAACCTGCTCGACGAGATCGACGACATTCTCGAGGAGAACGCCGAGGAGTTCGTCAAGAGCTACGTGCAGCGCGGCGGGCAGTAGACCCGCCGGCTGACGTCAGGGAGAGCTGGGGAACGATGCCGATCTACGAGTACGGATGCCTCGCCTGTGGGGCCGAGTTCGAGAAGTTCGTCCAGGCGCCGACCGTGGTGGCCTGCCCGTCGTGTCAGAGCGATCGGGTTAGTCGTCGTCTGTCCGTCGTCGGGGTGAAGGTCGGTGCTCGCGCGTCCGGCTCGACTCCCGCGCCCATGGGCGGTGGGGGCGGGTGCTGCGGAGGCGGATGCGGCTGTCACTGATCGCTTGAGCGGCACGGCATGATCGGGGCCCTTCGGGGCCCTTTTTGTTTCCCCCGCGCGAGCCCGCCGGCTGGACAGCGCACTGCCGGGCTTCTATACTCAGCGGCGTGGATCTGCGCCAGCTCGAGATCTTCGTCAAGGTCGCAGAGCTGGGCTCGTTTTCCCGCGCCGCCGAAGCGCTGTTCCTGACCCAGCCGACCGTCTCGGAGCACATCCGCACCCTCGAGGATGAGCTGGGGATCCGCCTGCTCGACCGCCTCGGCCGCGGAGCCGCGGTGACCCGGGGTGGAGCCTTGCTGCTCTCCTACGCGCAACGCATGCTCGCGCTGTCGCGCGAGGCGCGACAGGCGATGGAGAGCTTCCAGGGCCGGATGAGCGGCGATCTGCTGGTCGGCGCGAGCACGATTCCAGGCGAGTACATCCTCCCGGCGCTCATCGGCCGCTTCAAGGAGAAGTTCCCCGACATCGCAATCACCTTGCTGATCGGCGGCAGTCAGGCGGTGACCGAGTGGGTCGCCGAGGGGCGCGCGGAGCTCGGGGTGGTGGGCGCGCGCTCGGCGCATCGGAGCATCGAGTACCGCGAGCTCTTCCCCGACGACATCGTGGTGATCGTCAGCGCGGCGCATCCGTGGCACGGACGCAAGCAAGTGACGGTCGAGGAGCTGCGGGCCGAACCCCTCCTGCTCCGCGAGCGCGGCTCCGGCACGCGCGCGGCCCTAGAGAGCGCCCTCGACACGGCCGGCGTGGATCTCGCGGGCCTCCGGGTGGTGGGCGAGATGGGGTCGACGCAGGCGATCAAGCAGGCGGTCAAGGCCTCGGTCGGGGTGTCGCTGCTGTCGCGGCGGGCCGTCGAGGAGGAGTGCCGGGTCGGGACCCTGTGGTGCCTACGGGTGAAGAACCTGAAGATCAACCGCGCTTTCTACCTGGTCACCAATCGGGAGCGCAGCCGCTCGCCGCTGGCCGAGGCATTCCGCGCCTTCGTCGAGGCCGAGGCGGTCTGACGTCCCACCCGCAGTCGACGTCCCTTCCGGAACCGCGATGGACACCCGACTGATCGATCCCCGGACCGGCAAGCAGATCCGTCTCACCGCCTACGCGGCCTGCGCGGGCTGAGCGTCCAAAATGGGTCCTGGAGATCTCCAGGACGTGCTCGGTGACCTGCGGCACGAAGAGCACGCCGACCTGCTCGTCGGGCTCGGCCGGAGCGACGATGCCGCGGTCTACCGCGTGACCGATGACGTGGCGATCGTGGAGACCGTCGACTTCTTCCCGCCCATCGTCGACGAACCGTATTGCTTCGGCGCGATCGCCGCCGCCAACTCGATGTCCGACGTCTACGCCATGGGCGGTCAAGTCCTCTTCGCCCTCAACGTGGCCGGCTTCCCGCGAGATCTGCCGAAGGACATCATCGCCGCGGTCTTTCGCGGCGGCGCCGACAAGGTGCGCGAGGCGGGTGGCATCATCGCGGGCGGCCATACGGTGGTGGATGCCGAGCCCAAGTACGGCCTCTGCGTGACCGGCCGCGTGGATCCGCGCCGCATCCTGATCAAGGGCGGCCTGCGCCCGGGGCAGCGTGTGTTCCTCTCCAAGCCGCTCGGCACCGGCGTGATCACGACCGCGGCCAAGAACGACAAGACCGACGCGCAGACGCTGGAGGGCGCCGTCGCGAGCATGCTGCGTCTCAACCGGGTGGCGGCCGAGGTCGCCCAGCAGACGGCGGCGAACGGTGCTACCGACATCACCGGATTCGGCCTGCTCGGGCATGCGGGGGAGATGGTAGAGGCGTCAGGCGCCGGGATCGAGTTCCGCGCGGGCGATCTGCCGGTCCTGACGGGGGCGCTGCCGCTGGCGCAGGCCGGCGTGTTCAGCGGCGGGATGGGACGGAACCGGAGCCATCTCGATGAGGCCTTCGGAGCCCGCGGGCGATTCCACGTCGGGTCCGGGGTGCCCGAGGCGCTCGTCAAGCTGCTGTGCGAGTCCGAGACGTCGGGCGGGCTGCTGTTCGCAGTAGAGGCTCAGCGCGCGCCGGAGGTCTCCGAGGCGTTCGCGAAAGCGGGTGAGGCGGTGTGGGAGGTCGGTACGGTCACCGCGGAGGCGCGGCTCGCGATCGTCTAGGATCGATCGCGTCGGAGCGAAGGACTAGCCGGCGGCGTCGGAGCGCTTCAGGAAGGCGATCAGCTTCTGGCGTAGCTCGGGCGGGAGCGTGGTCTCCGGATGCTCGCGGAGACGGCGGGCGGCGTCCACCGTGCCTCGGTACGTGTTGACGAAGGCTACGCAGGGCGGGCAGCCGTCGAGATGCCACTCGAGGAGCTCGGTCTGGTCCGGCGGTAGCGACCCGTCGATGTAGTCGGCGAGGAGCTCCACGCATTCCGGACACCCGATCTCTCGCGCCGACCCGCCCATCCCGATCCCCCCTCGCCCATGAGGCAACGTGTGGTGTAGCCAAACCTTAACATACGAATGGCCGGCGGCAAGTCCGTCTTTAGCGCTCGCACCGTGCACGCGGATTGCCTTGACGCGCGGGCTCAGTGTAGGCTCGACGCACACATGCCCGCGCGAGTGGCCGTCGTCAGCCCGTTTGCGTCTCCATCGGTTCGCGGAAATGCCATCACGGTCGAGCGGGTCACGCGCGGTCTCCGACAGCGGGACGCGGAGGTGCGCGTCTGGGATCTCTCGACGGTGCCCGAGGGCGCGGTCGAACATCAGATCACTCAGTACGGACCGGCGCTGATCCACGCCTTTCACGCGTTCCGCGCCGGCCCCGCCGCCCTGCGTGTGGCCCGGCGAGGGTCGGTCCCGCTCCTGGTGACGGTGACCGGCACCGACGTGAACCACGATCTCACCGAGCCCGATACTGAGCCGGTCGTGCGGCGCGTGCTCGAGGGCGCGAACGCGGTGAGCGTGTTCGACGAGTCGATGGCCACCGCGATCCTGGCCGCAATGCCCGAGATCGCGGCACGGATCGTTGTGGTGCCGCAGAGCGTGTCCTTCGAGCCGGCTACCGGGCACTGGCCGGTCGCCGCCGCGTTGCAGCGCGCTCCCGGTCCGATCGTCCTCTTTCCCGCCGGACTCCGGAAGGTGAAGCAGCCCTCCCTGCCGCTCGAGCCCCTCGATCGGATCCGGCCGGAGCACCCCGGCCTCGAGCTGTTGTACGTCGGGCCCCTGCTGGACCCGACGGATGGCGAGGCGTTCGTGCGCTCGCTGGCCGCGCATCCGTGGGCGCGCCATCTGGGCGCGGTTCCGCACAACCGGATGCCCGCCCTGCTGGAGCTGGCCGACGTGGTGCTCAACTGCTCGCTCTCGGAAGGCGGGATGCCCAATTCCGTGCTCGAGGCGCTGTCTTTCGGTCGGGCGGTCCTCGCAAGCAATATCCCTGGCAACCGATCGCTCGTGGAGGACGGGGTCACCGGCTTTCTCTTCGACTCGCCGGACGAGCTGTCCGCCAAGGCGGACCGCCTGCTCAAGGATCCGGACCTCCGAGCCCGGCTCGGCGAGGCTGGACGCGAGCGCGTGAGCGCCCGCTATGGCGCCGACCGCGAGATCGACGGCTACCTCGCCGCGTACACGCGCCTGACGCCCGCCTTTCGCTGAGACCACGCGCGGCGCGCGGGCACGGTCCTTGCTCCGCCACTCGTCGAAGGCCCATTCCCTTGCGCGTCCTTGCTGTCGTTACACGCAGTTCGAATGAAGGTTTCGGCAGCGCGCGCGCCCGACGAGCGGATCGACGGGCAACTAGTTGACGGGGGTAGACGGCCCCCCTATGATGAGTCAATTCCAAGGCGGGAAAGGAGCCGTTCATGGCGCAGCCTCCCGTGTCGAACCAGCCTCAGGAGCAGCGGGTCACGGAGTTCGTCAGCTCCTACCAGGCGCTGCGGGCCGAAGTCGGAAAGATCATCGTCGGCCACGCTGACGTCGTCAGCCAGGTCCTGGTCGGACTCTTCGCGGGCGGCCACGTACTGCTCGAAGGCGTCCCCGGACTCGGCAAGACCCTGCTCATCAAGACGCTCGCCGAGAGCCTCGAGCTGACCTTCTCCAGGATCCAGTTCACCCCCGACCTGATGCCGGGCGACATCATCGGCACCAATATCATCGTGGAGGACGCCCAGGCCCGGAAGCACTTCCAGTTCCAGCGCGGTCCCATCTTCGGCCACATCCTCCTCGCCGACGAGGTGAACCGCGCCACCCCGAAGACCCAGTCGGCCCTGCTCGAGGGCATGCAGGAAGGCGCGGTCACCGTGTCGGGTGCGGCCCATCCACTGCCGTCGCCGTTCTTCGTGCTCGCGACCCAGAACCCGATCGAGATGGAGGGCACGTATCCGCTGCCCGAGGCTCAGCTCGACCGGTTCCTGTTCAAGCTGCGCGTCCGGTATCCCGCGCTGGAGGAGCTGACCGAGATCATCGATCGCACGACGCACGTGCGGCAGGTCGAGGTGCGTCGGGTCCTGACCGGTGCGCAGGTGCTCGGAATGCGTGAGCTGGTGCGGGAGATCCCGATCGCCAGCCACGTGCGCGATCTCGCGTCGTTCATCGTCCTCGGCACGCATCCGCAGTGGGAGCGGGCGCCGGAGGCTACGCGGCGCTTCATCCGCTACGGGGCGAGCCCGCGCGGCGCTCAGGCCCTGGTGCTGGGGGCGAAGGTGCGCGCGATCTCGGATGGCCGCTTCAACGTCAGCGTGGAGGACCTCCGGGCCACCGCTCTGCCCGCCCTGCGTCACCGGCTCATCCTGAACTTCGAGGGCGAGGCGGAGGGGATCGACGTGGATGAGCTGATCGGTCAGATCGTCGAGAACGCGGAGAGCATGAGCGGATCCGGGAAAGAGGTCTTTCTCAGGTAGCGAGAGGAGTCATTCATGCCCGGTCCCACGGTGATCGAGCGGCTGGTCGCGGACGTTGGCCGGCAGATCCGGCTACGGCGAGCCGAGTTCTACGGCCTGCGCGGGCTGTTCTGGGGTGCGGTGGCGGCGGTGGTGCCGCTCGTGGTGAAGGAGTCCTTCGGGCTCTGGAGCTATCTCGCGGCCGCCATCCTTCTCATCGGTGGAGCGACCGCGGGTGCGCTGCGCGGCTTCTTCATGCGCCTGCCGCAGTCCGAGGCAGCCCGGCTGGCCGATCGCGGGTACGGCCTGGCGGATCGGGTCAGCACCGCACTCGAGTGGTCGAGCCGTCCCGACCGCACGCCGATCGTCGACGCGCTCGTGGCCGACGCCTCGGCCCGCGTCGAGCAGCTCGGTGCCCGGCGCATCATCGCCCGCCGCATGCCGCGCGAGGCCAAGCTCGTCCCGGTGCCCTTGGTGATCGGTCTGGCGCTCGCGGCGGCGCCACCGATCCCGTTGCCGGAGGGGCGCCTCCCCAGCTTCTCGGTCTCCCGCGAAGACGACGAGGAGAAGGCGCCGCCCGACCGCAGCGGAGAGATGCAGGAAGCGGATCGCAAGCAGCCGACGCGGCGCGATCCGGTGCAGCGCGCCGACGTGCAGGAGCGCAATCTCGCCCCGCGGCTCGGCGGTGGCGGCCAGAGCCAGCCGGGTGATCTCGCGGCGGTCTTCAAGGACACCTCGCTCGGTGGCCGCGCCCCCGATTTCAACTCCTTCCTGAAGAAGGGCGACGACCGGCTGCGCATGCTCGAGCAACTGGACCGCATCCCGGACCTCCAGAGCGACTTCACTCAGAACCAGACCCGCATGGTCTTCCAGAAGGCCAAGGCCCTGCGGGGCGGGCTCGACCCCAATAAGAAGGTATCGCCCGAGAAGCTACGCGAGCTGCTGAGCGAGATGGAGCGACTCGGCCGGAAGAACGGCGGGCAGGGTCAGCCGGGGAACTGGTCGGGCGACGTCTACGAGGGCATGGAGGCGCTCGAGGGCGGTCAGAGCGACAAGGCCATGGAGGCGATGGAGCGAGCGCTGAACAAGATGCGCTCGATGGAGGAGCGCGGCCGCGACGGCAAGTCCCTCAAGGGCGGGCGCGAAAGCGACCGGCGCGGGGGCCGGCGCGGCGACAAGGGCTCGGGTCAGCAGGCTGGCGGGCCGGGCGACGAGGGCGATTTCCCCGAAGGTGAGGGCCTGCTCCCGGGGCGCGGCAAGAGCGGCTCGCCGAAAGGTGATCCCACCTCGAGGCTCCACGGCAATCCGTTCGACGTCGGCGTGGAAGGCGAGTCGCGCCCGGGACGCAAGCAGGGCATCGATACCAACATGCTCGGGCGCGGCGCCCAGATGCCGTCGCGCATGCAGTACATGGGCGTGCTCGGGCAGTACCGGAAGATGATGGAGGAATCCATCGCGCGCGAGCAGGTGCCGCGCGACTTCCAGGGGCAGGTCAAGGAGTACTTCCAGTCACTGGAAGAGAAATAGCGCCGTGACCACGGTCCGCACCGGGCAGGAGCTGCTGTCCGCGGATTTCCTCGTCCAGCTCGAGCGCCTGAGCCTGCTCTCACGCCGCTCCTTCCGCGGCCGGGTGAAGGGTGAGCGGCGCAGCCCGCGGAAGGGCATCAGCGTCGAGTTCTCCGACTACCGTCAGTACGGCGTCGGCGACGACCTGCGCTACGTGGACTGGAACGTCTACGCCCGCCTCGATCGGCTGTACCTCAAGCTGTTCGTCGACGAGGAGGATCTCTGCCTCCACCTCCTGCTCGACGCGTCCGCTTCGATGGGCTTTGGGGAGCCGTCCAAGCTCGAGCACGCGGCCAAGCTGGCCGCGGGGCTGGGCTTCGTGGGCCTGGTGGGCCTCGAGCGCGTCGGAGTCGGCGTGGTGCGGGAGCGCATGGCCGAGGGCTTCAGCCCCGCCCGGGGCCGGAGCCAGGTGCTGCCCCTCATGGACTTCGTCGGACGGCTGCGGGCGGGCGGGGCCACCTCGCTCAACGACGGGCTCGCCGCCTATGCGCTCCGGTCGCGTGAAGCGGGACTCGCGGTGCTGATCTCGGACCTGATGGACCCGACCGGATACGAGCGCGGACTCAAAGCCCTGCTGGAGCGGCGCTTCGATGTGCACGTCGTCCACGTTCTCGCGCCCGAAGAGATGAACCCGGGCTTCGGCGGTGACCTGCGGCTGCTCGACGCCGAGACCGACGAGCTGCGGGACCTGACGCTCGACGGCGAGGCGCTGCGCGCCTACCAGGCGCGGCTGCGCGACTTCCTCGATCGGGCCGAGCAGTTCTGCCGCGGCAACGAGATCACCTACCACCGGGTGGTGACCGACACGCCGGTGGAGGAGTTCATGCTCCGCCAGCTGAAGGGGCTCCTCCTCGCATGAACTTCCTGAGTCCACTCGCCCTCTTGATGGCCACGCTGGCGGTGCCGCTGCTCCTCCTCTATTTCCTGAAGGTGCGGCGCCGGCAGATGCGGGTCTCGAGCCTGCTGCTGTGGGATCCCTCGCTCCGCGACCGAGAAGCCTCGACGTTCTTCCAGCGCCTGCAGCGCGACCCGCTCCTCATCCTGCAAATCCTCGCCCTGCTGGCCCTCACGGTGGCGCTGGCCCGGCCCGCGGTGAACGTGATGGGACAGGGGGCGAAGCGGGTCGCGATCGTGATCGACAGCTCCGCTTCCATGAAGGCGACCGATGTGCCAGGGTCGCGCTTCATCCAGGCGCAGCGGGCCGCGCTGGGCTTGCTGGGGCAGCTCGGTGAGGGCGCCGAAGTCATGGTGATCGACGCGGGCGTGCAGCCCAAGGTGCTGGTGCCGTTCACGCGCGAGCACGATCGCGTGGCCTCGGCCATCCGCTCGATGGAGGCCCACGATCTGCCCAACCGCCTCGCCGAAGGGCTGCGCACCGCCCGGGCCCTGGTGGGGCCCGATCCGCGGGCCGAGATCCACGTGTTCACCGATGGCGCGCATCCCGACGCCGCGCGCGCCCAGGGCAACGACGTACGGGTGCGCTGGACCGGCACCGGCCGCCGTTCCCACAACGTGGGCATCACGAGCCTCGCGGTCCGGCGGAACTACTTCGGCGCCTACAACTCGCAGGCCTTCTTCTCGGTCGGCAACTTCTCGAGCGAGCAGCAGAGCTTGTCACTGCGCCTCACCCTGGACGACGAGGTCCTGAGCGAGCGCACGCTCACGCTGGGGCCTCAGGTGCGGCGGGCCATCGTGGTGCCGTTCAGCGAGCAGCGCGGCGGCGTGCTGAAGCTGCGTCTCGACGTCTCCGACGATCTCGACGCGGACAACGTCGCCTACGCGGTGATCCCGCCGCCCCGCACCATCGCGGTCCTGCTCGTGAGCCCGGGGAACCTGTTCCTGGAGAAGGTGCTGCAGACCGATCCGCAGGTGAAGCTCGAAGTACGCAAGCCGGACGCCTACCAGGGCGGGATGGAAGGCTTCGACGTCGTCGTGGTAGACAGCGTGAGCCCACAGAAGCTCGGCAACGGCCGCTTCGTGCTCGTGAACACGGTGCCCACGGACGTGCCGATCGAGGTGCTCGGCCGGCTCGATTCGCCCACCATCATGGACTGGGACCGCACGCATCCGATCATGCGGCAGGTCGACCTGGCGAAGGTGACGATGGAGGACGCCATGCGCGTCCGGCCCCTCGCCGCGGGCAAGACCCTGGTGGAGGCGGTCGGCGGCCCCCTGATCTACGCTCTCGAGGAGCGCGACCGCAAGGCGCTCTTCTTCGGGTTCGATCTGTTCCGCAGCGATTTCCCGCTGCGGGTGGCCTTCCCGCTCATGCTCTCCAAGGGCCTGCGATGGCTGCACCCGGCCGGGCTCGATCAGAGCAGCCTGCAGCTGCAGGCTGGTCAGCCGATCCTGCTCCCGGTGGAACACGGCGTGACCACCGCCACCGTGCGGACGCCGTCGGGTCGAAGCGTCCGCGCCCAGGTCAATCGGGGCATGGCCAGCTTCACGGAGACCGACGAGGTCGGCGTCTACGCGGTCGTCACCGCCCGCGGCGAGACCCGCGTCGCCGTGAACCTCATGAACGCCGACGAGTCGGACCTCACGCCGCAGCCGCTGCCCACCTACGTCGAGGGCGCACGGCCCGAGTCGCCGCCGGTCCTGATCCAGCGCGAGCTATGGCCGTTGTTCGTCGCGTTGGCCCTTCTGCTGTTCGCGCTGGAGGGGTTCCTCTACTGGCGGCGGCAGACCGGAGGCCGGCTCGGGCTGCCGCGCGGCCTGGGCGATCGCTGGGCGCTCGGACTCCGGTGCCTGCTGCTCGCGGTGCTGCTGCTGTCGCTCGCGCGGCCGACGGTGCCGCGCTGGGCCGACCGGCTCAACGTCACGTTCCTCCTGGACGCCTCGGACAGCGTGAGCCTCGCCGCACGCGAGAGCGCGTATCGGTTCGCGTCCCAGGCGGTCGGCGCTATGCAACCGGGCGACCAAGCCGGGCTCGTGGTCTTCGGTGAGGAAGCGGTGGTGGACCAGCCCTTGCGGCCGATCACGAAGATTGAGCGCCCGCAGGCGCAGGTGCCCGGGCGCGGGACCAATCTCGCCCAGGCGCTCCAACTGGGGCTGGCCACCGCGCCGGCCGGTCAGGCCAATCGCTTCGTGCTGCTCACCGACGGACGCCAGAACCAGGGCAATGCCCTCGCGGTGGCGCAGGCTGCCAAGGACGCGGGCGCCGACATCTATTACGTGCCAGCCCCGCTGACCTTCACGCAGGAAGTGGTCGTCGAGTCCATGGTGCTGCCCCAGGAGGTGAAGTTCGGCGAGCCGTTCCAGGCCAAGGTGGTGGCCTGGAGCCAGGCCGAGGCCCAGGGCCGGCTCTCGCTCTACCGCAACGGCGAGTTCCTCGGGTCACAGGTCGTCCGGCTGTCGCCGGGCAAGAACGTGTACACGTATCGCCAGTCGCTCGAGCAGAGCGGCATCCACGTGTACCAGGCCGCCCTCGACGTCGACGGCGACACGATCGAAGAGAACAACCGCGCGATCGGCACCCTGGTCGTGCGCGGACGCCCGCAGGTGCTGCTCGCCGAGAAGGACCGTACGCAGGCTCAGGCCCTCTCGGCGGCGCTGCGCTCGCAGCACGTCGACGTCACGGTGGTCGAGGCCGACAAGATCCCGAAAGATATGGCCGGGCTGCAGAAATACGACGGGGTCATCCTGTCCAACGTCTCGTCGCTCAAGATGACGAAGAAGCAGATGGAGAACATCCGCGACTACGTCCGCGAGCAGGGGGGTGGGCTCATCATGCTGGGCGGGGAGGAGAGCTTCGGCCTCGGTGGCTACTACCGCACCCCGATCGAGGAAGCCCTGCCGGTGACCATGGAGGTGAAGCAGAAGATCGAGATCCCGAGCCTGGCGGTGGTGCTCTCCATCGACCGATCGGGCTCCATGGCGATGACCACTGACGAGAAGGTGACCAAGCTCGACATCGCCAAGGAAGCGGCGCATCTGGTGGTGGACCTGCTGGACGAGCGCAACGAGGTCGGGGTCATGAGCTGGGACACCGAGTTCATCTGGGACTCGCCGCTCCGGCCCGCGCGCGACAAGCAGAGCATCCATCACGCCATCGCCACCATCAAGGCGGGTGGCGGAACCGACGGCTACCCGGCCCTGAAGGAGTCGTACCAGGTCCTCTTCGATCGGCCGGCCCTCCTCAAGCACGTCATCTTCCTCTCGGACGGCCAGATGACCCGCGGCGATTTCGCGGGCCTGCTGCGCCGCATGGCCAAGGACAAGATCACCGTCTCCACGGTGGCCATCGGGAAGGACGCGGACGTGCCCCTGATGGTGGACGTGGCCAAGTGGGGACGCGGCCGCTTCTACTACACCGAAGACGACTCGACCATCCCGCGCATCTTCACCCTCGAGACCCAGCTCGCCTCGAAGGCCTCGCTGGTGGAGCAGCCGTTCAAGCCCACGGTGGCGAGCCCGGCCCACGAGGCCATCCAGGAGATCGACTGGAAGGAGGCCCCGCCGCTCGGCGGCTACGTGGCCACCAGCATGAAGGCCAATGCGGACCTCGTGCTGATGACACACCAGGAGGATCCGCTGCTCGCTACCTGGCGCTACGGGCTCGGCCGCTCGGTGGCGTTCACCTCCGACGCCAAGGCCAAGTGGGGCGTGCTCTGGGTCCGCTGGGGCGGCTTCAACAAGTTCTGGTCCCAGGTGACGCGGTGGGCGTTGCGGACGGGCACGCGGAGCGATACCGTGGCCACGGTCTCGCGGACCGACAACGACGGCGAGGTGCTCGTGGACGCCATCGATCCCAAGGGCGAGTTCATCAACTTCCTCGACTCGCAGGTCGGGGTGGTGTCGCCCGACAAGACCCGGACCGTGATCGATCTCGAGCAGATCGGCCCCGGCCGCTACCGCGGCCGGTTCCCCGCCGGACAAGAGGGTGTCTACCTGGTGGGCATGGCGCAGCGGCGCGCCGATCAGATGGTGGGGTCCCAGCTGGCCGGGCTGGTCGTTCCGTACGGGAAGGAGTTCCGCGACCTCGGCGTCGACGAGACGTTCCTGCGCGAGCTGACCGAGCTGACGGGCGGCGGAATGCTCGCGGACCCGAAGGATGCGTTCCTCCAGAACCGGCACAAGTCACGGCTTAGCGTGGACATCTGGCCGTGGCTGGTCGGCGCGGTGGCCGTGCTGCTGATCCCGGAGATCGCGCTGCGGCGCATCGGGCCGGTCGGCCTGGGCCGGCTGTGGGCCCGCGTGGGACGGCGCAAAGGAGGGGCAGGGCATGAGAACGCTGACCGGAGCTAGGAAGGTCGTCGTCACCGCACTGCTGCTCACGCTCGCCGGAGCGGCGAGCCCGGAGGCGGCCCCGAAGCCGCGCAACGTCCTGATCGTGCCGTTCGAGGGCGCCGACCTCACGCGGGAAGAGCAGTGGATCGGTGAAGGGATCGCCCAGTCGCTCATGCTCGCCCTCGTCAACGTGCCGGGTCTCGTGCAGATCGATCGCGACCGTCTCCGTCAACTGCCGCAGCCCGAGGCCTGGGACGAGGCGGCCACGCTCGGCGCGGCCAGGAAACTCGCCGCGGACGTGGCGCTCTACGGCGAGGTAAAGCGCACCGGGACGGACCTCATCGTGCAGCCGCGCTTCCTCGAACTGCGCGGGGAAAAGGTCGACAAGGGAGCGCTCGATACCTTCACGGTGGCGGAAGGTCAGCTCCTCGACCGTCTGCGCCCGCTGCCCGCCGCCTACCTCAAGGCTCTCAACGCGCCCGCCACGGACGCCGAGCAGGCTCGCGCCCAGAAGTGGGCGGCGCCCACCGCGCAGCTCAAGGCCTACGAGCTGTACGTGCGGGGACGGCAGGCCGGCTATCGCGGGACGCAGGACGGCAACGAGGCAGCGGTGGAGTTTCTGAGCCGCGCCATCGAGGCCGATCCTCAGTTCGTGGCCGCTCAGTACGCGCTCGGCGTGGTCCACCAGAACCTGGGCAACCGATGGAAGGCGGCCGCCCAGTTCCGGGCCTCGGCCCAGCTCGATCCCGCCTACCCCGAGCCGTACAAGGCGCTCGGAGATCTGTACCTGACGGCGCCGCGTCGGCTCTTCGAGGAGGCGATCAAGGCCTACGCAAAGGCCATCGAGCTGCGTCCGTTCTTCGCCGATGCACACGTGGGGCTCGGCGACGCGCTGGCCGCGAAGGGTGATATCGACCCGGCGGTGGCCGCGTACCGGAAGGGGCTCGAGTTCAACCCGATGAACGCCAAGGTGCACGTGAGCCTCGGGAAGATCTACTACTCCGAGAAGGGTCTCTACTACGAGTCGGTGACCGCCTACAAGAAGGCGATCGAGCTCGATCCCACCTATCTGGAGGCGCGGACGGGTCTGGCCGAGGTCTACGAGGACAAGGGTCTCTACAAGGAGGCCATTGAGGAGTATCGCAAGGTCGTCGACGCGGACGCCAAGAACACGGGTGCGCTCTACAATCTGGCGCTGGTGTACGAGAAGGTGGATCCAAAGGAATCCATCTCGTTGTGGGAGCGATACATCGGGCTGGCCAGCAGCCTGCCGTCCGAGAAGGACTGGGTGGACGTCGCCAAGCTACACCTGAAGAAGCTGAAGCAGCAGCATCCCAACTAAGCGAGCCCGTCTTCACCTCGGGTCGATATCGATCGATCCGGGGCGCTGGCCGGTGGGCCAAAGTTGAGCGGCTCCGCCGGATTCAGTCACGTCACTTGACTGAGTGCGTCAGGGGACATCGGCCAACCATCAATGAAATCAAAGGTATGAGAGGCACCTGCTTGTGGCCCCGGTCTTGCTGCGATTGTGGGCATGTACTGGGTGGCGCGGGCGATCCGGAAGGGGAAGCGCCACGAGCGTGGATTCACGCTCGTCGAGCTGATGGTCGTCGTGGCCGTCATCGGCGTGCTCGCAACCCTCGCGATTCCTCTCTACACGAACGTCCAGGCGCGCAGCCGCCTGGCGAAGGCCCAGGCCGATTCGCGCACGCTGGCCTCTGCGGTCAGCGTCTACGGCACTCACATGGGGCAGATCCCGACGGCGCTCACGCAGCTCACCGTCGTTGCCACCAACGCCCAGGGCCTTCATGCTGGTCCGTTCGTCGCGAGCGTTCCTGCGGCGCCGGGTGGGTGGGTCGCCTACACGTACACGCCGAACACGGTGACCGGGACGTTCACGATCACCACCAGCGGAGACGGCACCACCGTCAGCATTCCCTAGCGCGCATCGTCTACGGCGCGCGCGGCCGCCGCAACGCCGGGGGCATCCTTGACTAACCGGAGTGCATTTTCTATCGTGAACCAATCATGAGCGATCTGCGAAAAGATCCGACCCGCGGCCGCTGGGTGCTCGTGCGGCCCGGCCGCAAGCGGCCCGCGTCCTCGGTGTGTCCGTTCTGTCCGGGCAACGAGTCTCTTACCCCGCCGGAGATCTTCGCGTATCGCAAGGAAGGCGCACGTCCGAACGGACCGGGTTGGACGGTGCGCGTGATCCCGGAGGCGGATCCGTACTTCCGCATCGAGCAGGAGCTGGTGCGCGAGGGCGTGGGACTCTACGACCGGATCTCTCCACGCGGGGCCACCGAGCTGATCGTGGAGAGCCCGAGCCACGACGATACTGCGGCGACCCTCGGTGACGGGCAGTGGGCACAGGTGCTCTGGATGTACGGCGAGCGCATCCGCGACCTCAAGCAAGACCAGAGCATTCGCGACATCCTGGTGACCCGGCGGCACCGCGCACCCGGCTCGCAGATCACCCACCCGTACTCCCGGCTCACCGCGATCCCGATCATCTTCGACGAGGTTCGCCGCAAGCTGCGGGAGTGTCGGGAGCACTACGAGTACAAGCGGCGCTGCGTGTACTGCGACATGATCCGTCAGGAGATCGCCGCCGGCGATCGAGTGGTCCGGCTCACCGACCACTTCCTCGCGCTCTCGCCCTACGCGGCCCGATCGCCGTTCGAGACGTGGATCCTTCCCCGGCAGCACAGTTGCCTATACGAAGGGTCGCTGACCGGCGAGGTGGTATCCGATCTGGGCAGCATTCTGGGCGGCCTGTTCCGGACTCTGGCCGGCAAGCTGGGCGATCCCGCCTTCGAGATGACCCTCTACACCGCGCCGAACCTGGCGGCCAAGATCCTGCCGGGTGAGTGGGCCACGATCGCGGACGACTATCACTGGCACATCGAGGTCTGTACTACGCCCGACCGCTCCAACGGCGTCGGAGGGATCCACGTCAACGACACCCCACCCGAGGACGCCGCCAAGGAACTGCGCGACTCCTGGATGTAGGCCCCCGCATGTAGGTCGCCCCGGCCACCCGGTCAGACCACCGTAAGACCAGACTCCACCAGGCGGATTCGATCCCCCTCCGCCTTGACAAGAGCCACCCGGGCTGGCAAACTCCGACCGTAGGAGTCGGAGACCCGTAGGGTCGTATATCTGTAGGTCATGGCAGGAGCGGCTAACGGGTCGGCCTGAGTACAGGGGATCGATGTGCTGAGATTCACAAAGCGGGCGGACTACGGATTGATGGCGATCCACTTCATCGCCTCCCACGGCGACGATGGAGCGGTGAGCGCGAAGCGAATTGCCGAGGAGTTCCACATCCCGCCCGAGCGGCTGGCCAAGATCCTCCAGCGCCTGGCGAAGAAGAAGCTGATCGCGAGCCACAACGGGCCCAAGGGCGGCTACGTGCTGACCCGGCCGGCGTCGAAGATCACGGTCGGCCAGGTGGTTCGGGCCCTGGAAGGGCCGCTGAGCGTGGTCAGCTGCATGACGTCTCACGACGACTGCCCGCAGTTCGCGCGGTGCAACCTGCGCGGGCCGGTGCAGAAGATCCAGGCCGGGATCACCCGGGTGCTCGACGGCATGACGCTCGCGGAGCTGGCCCCGGAACCCACGGTTCCGGTGACGCCGCTGGCGAGCATTCACTAGGAGAGAAAGGGCAATGGCGTTGAAGCTACCTATCTTCATGGACAGTCAGTCCACGACCCCGGTGGATCCCCGGGTGCTCGAGGCGATGATCCCGTACTTCACGGAGAAGTTCGGCCATCCCGCGAGCCGCAACCATCCCTTCGGA
The DNA here is from genome assembly GCA_035259825.1 of Candidatus Methylomirabilota bacterium. Lineage (GTDB taxonomy): Bacteria > Methylomirabilota > Methylomirabilia > Rokubacteriales > CSP1-6 > CAMLFJ01. The sequence goes on from DATFWA010000296.1 coordinate 25,771, forward strand.
TGGGAGGCGGAGGGCGGGGTGGACAAGGCTCGCGAGCAGATCGCGCGGTTGATCGGCGCGCGCGATCCGAAGGAAGTGGTGTTCACGTCTGGGGGCACCGAGGCGATCAACCTGGCCTTGAAGGGCGTGGCCGAGATGTACCGGGAGAAGGGCAATCACATTGTCACCACCACCATCGAGCAGCGGGCCACGCTCGACGTGTGCAAGCGGCTCGAGCGGCAGGGCTTCGAGGTGACCTACCTGCCGGTGGGCCGCGACGGCTTGCTGGACGTCGAGGCGGTTCGCGCGGCACTGACCCCCAAAACCATCCTCATCTCGGTGATGTTCGCCAACAACGAGATCGGGACGATCCAGCCGATCGCCGAGCTGGGCAAGCTGGCCAAGGAGAAGGGGATCATCTTCCACACCGACGCCACCCAAGCGGTCGGCAAGGTCCCGGTGGACGTCGAGGTCATGGGCGTCGATCTGCTCTCGGCTACGGCCCACATGCTCTACGGCCCGAAGGGCGTCGGCGCGCTCTACGTGCGGCGGAAGAACCCGCGCGTGCGCCTGGCCCCGATGGTGGACGGCGGTGGTCACGAGCGCGGCATGCGCTCGGGCACGGTGCCGGTGCCCCTCGCGGTCGGCTTCGGCAAGGCGGCGGAGATCGCCCGCGAGGAGATGGCCGACGAGTCGAAGCGGCTGGCAGCACTGCGGGACCGGCTGCAGGAGCAGATCCTCTCGAAGGTGGACGAGGCGTATGTCAATGGCCATCCCACCCTCCGGCTGCCCCACAACTTGAACATCTCCTTCGCCTACGTGGAAGGCGAGTCGGTGCTGATGGGGCTCAACCGCGAAGCCGCGCTGGCTTCGGGCTCGGCCTGCACCTCGGCGACGCTCGAGCCCTCCTATGTCATCTCCGCCCTCGGGGTGGACTCGGAGCTGGCCCATTCGTCGATCCGCTTCGGGCTGCACCGGTTCACCAGCGAAGAAGAAGTGGACTTCGTGGCGACCAAGACGGTGGAGGTCATCCAGCGCCTGCGGGAGATGTCGCCGCTCTACGAGCTCGCGAAGGAAGGCGTGGACCTCAAGTCGATTCATTGGAAGGCGGAATAACGGGCGATAGCCCTCAGGCAATCATTCAGGAGGACGTGCGGACATGGCCTACAGCGATAAGGTGGTCGACCATTACAACAACCCGCGCAACGTGGGCTCCTTCACCAAGGACACCCCCGGGGTCGGGACGGGACTGGTGGGCGCGCCCGAATGCGGCGACGTCATGAAGCTGCAGATCAAGGTCAACGTCGAAACCGGGGTCATCGAGGACGCCAAGTTCAAGACCTTCGGCTGCGGCAGCGCCATCGCTTCGTCCAGCCTGGCCACCGAGTGGTTGAAGGGCCGGACGGTGGACGAGGCGTCCAAGATCAAAAACACCGAGATCGTGAACGAGCTGAAGCTCCCGCCCGTGAAGATCCACTGCTCGGTGCTGGCAGAGGACGCGATCAAGGCCGCGCTCCAGGACTACCGCGAGAAGTGGATCAAGAGCGAAGCCCCCTCGGGGCGGGACGCGTCGTAAGGAGAAAGGGAGAGCGACGTCCATGGCGCTGGCGATGACCGACAACGCGGTGAAGCAGGTCAAGAGCCTCATCGAGGCCCAGAAGCTGGAGAACGTCTTTCTCCGCATGGGCGTCAAGGGAGGAGGCTGCTCGGGTCTGTCCTATTCACTGGAGTTCGACAACGAGATCGGGCCCCACGACAAGAAGTTCGACATCGACGGGGTCCAGGTCGTGTGTGACAAGAAGAGCTACCTGTACCTCAACGGCACCACGCTCGACTACGTGATGCAGGGGCTGACGGGGGGCTTCACCTTCGTCAATCCCAACGCGAAATCGAGCTGTGGGTGCGGCACTTCGTTCTCGGCCTAGGGCCCGGATCGGAACGAGCGACAACGGGCCCTGACGGGCCCGTTCTTCTTTTCAGGGACGATCGGTGAGCGACTACTTCACGGTGTTCGGACTGCCCCGCAAGCTGACGGTGGACGGGGAGGCGCTGCAGCGGCGCTTCTACGAGCTGTCGCGTCAGCATCACCCCGACTTTCACCAGGGGGCGGCGGCAGAGCAGCAGGCGGAGACGCTCGCCCGGTCGGCCCAGGTCAATCGTGCGTACCGAGCGCTGCGCGATCCGCTCCCGCGAGTGGAGTACCTGATCGCACTCGAGGAGGGGCGCGAGGTGCGCGAGGGCGCGACCGACAAGCCTCGGGCGCCCCGGGAGCTGCTCCAGGAAATGCTGGAGGTCCAGGAAGCGCTCGAGGAGGCCAAGGCCGAGGGCATGAGCACCGCGGCGGCCGAGCGCCTGCGCGAGGAGCGCGCGCGGCTCGAGGAGCGTTACGCGGCCGAGGCCGACGCCATCGTGGGCCGGGCGGGGGAGTGGGATCGGCTGATGGACGCCGGCGGCGATCGCAAGCCGCTGCTCGAGTGGTTCAAGGAGCGCCTCGCCACCCGGGCGTACCTGCGCACCGTCATCGACGATTTGACCGCCGCGCTGGGAGAGCGCGAGGAGAGCCATGTCTCGCATCGTCGGCATTGATCTGGGCACCACCAACAGTCTGGTCGCCCACGTGGAGGGCGGTATCCCGCGGGTGATCCCGGACACGGAGGGCCGCGCCCTGCTGCCTTCGATCGTGGCTTGGACGCCCAACGGGGTGGTGGTCGGCGAGGCGGCTCGCCGCCAACTCGCCCGCAACGCCGCCCGGACGGTGTACTCGGTGAAACGGCTCATGGGCCGCGGCTACGAGGACGTAAAGGACGAGCTGCCCCGGCTGCCGTTCGCGGTGACGCCGCACGCGGAGGTGGTGTCGATCCGCATCAACGACCGCGAGGTGACGCCCCCGGAGGTCTCGGCCCACGTGCTGCGAGCGCTCAAGCAGCGCGCGGAAGCTCACTTCGGTGAGCCGGTGGAGCAGGCGGTGATCACGGTGCCCGCGTACTTCAACGACGCGCAACGGCAGGCCACCAAGGACGCCGGACGCATCGCCGGCCTCGACGTCCTGCGCATCGTCAACGAGCCCACCGCGGCCTCGCTCGCCTACGGGCTCCAGCGGATGGCGGAAGGACTGATCGCGGTCTACGACCTGGGAGGCGGCACCTTCGACATCTCGATCCTCCGAGTGAAGGAGGGTGTCTTCGAGGTGCTGGCGACCAACGGCAACACCCATCTGGGGGGCGACGACTTCGACCAGGCGATGGTGGACTGGATCCTCGCCGACATCCGGAGCCGTCACGGGGCCGACCTCTCGCGCGACGCGGAGGCCCTCCAGGAGATCCGCCTCGGTGCGGAGGCCGCCAAGTGCCGGCTGTCCTTCGACGAGCGCACCGTGCTCACGATCCCGTTCGAGCGGTTCACCTACCGCCGGGACATCACCCGGGCCGACCTCGAGGCGCTGGTCGAGCCGCTCGTGGCCACCACGCTCGGTCCGTGCCGCCAGGCGCTGGCCGACGCCGGGCTGGAGGCAGCTCAGGTCGACCAGGTAGTGCTCGTCGGGGGCTCGACGCGGATGCCCTTGGTGCGGCGGCGGGTCGAGGAGTTGTTCGGCCGGACTCCGCACAGCCGCCTGAACGCGGACGAGGTGGTCGCCCTCGGCGCGGCGGTGCAGGCGCAGATCCTGGCCGGCGGCATCACCGATATGCTGCTGCTGGACGTGACGCCGCTCTCTCTCGGCATCGAAACCCTGGGCGGCATCGTGAGCGTGCTGATCCCGCGCAACACCACCATCCCGACGCTGGCCAAGGAGTATTTCACGACGTCGGTGGACGGGCAGACCACGATCGATATGCACGTGCTCCAGGGCGAGCGCGAGCTGGCCAAGGACAATCGCTCGCTGGCCCGCTTCGACCTGGCCGCGGTGGATCCGATGCCGGCCGGGATGCCCAAGATCGAGGTCACGTTCCTGATCGACGCCAACGGCATCCTACAGGTGCAGGCCCGCGAGCTGCGGACCGGCAAGGCGGCCAGCATCGAGGTCAAGCCCACCTACGGCCTGACCGAGGCCCAGGTGGAGCAGATGGTGGAGGACTCGTTCACCCACGCGGAGGCCGACGTCGAGGCGCGGCTCCTCATCGAGACGCGCACCGAGGCCGACACCGTGATCAACCATGTCGAGCGCGCGCTCCGCCAGGCCGGCGGCATCGCCACCGCGGAGGAGCGGGCCACCATCGAGGCCGCCCTCGCCGCGCTGCAGGCCGCGCGGGCCGGTACCGATCGCGACCGCATCCGCGATCTCACGCTCGAGCTCAACGAGGCCACCGCACCGCTCGCGGACCGGATGATGGAGGTGGCCATCAAGGACGCGGTCACTTCACGGCGAGCGGACCGGCTGCTGGATAATTCGGAGAATTCATAATGGCGGTGCACAAGGTGACGTTCCTGCCGCTGAACAAGACCGTCGAGGTCGACGACAGCAAGTATCCGCTCGCCGACCACGGGCGGCCGGGCTCGCTGCTCGACATCGCCCTGGCCAACGACATCCATCTCGAGCACAACTGCGGCGGCAGCTGCGCGTGCACGACCTGTCACGTGGTGGTGCGGGAAGGAGAGGAGAACCTCTCGCCCATGGAGCAGGACGAGGAGGATCGTCTCGACACCGCGGAGGGGCTCACCCTGCACTCGCGGCTGGGCTGTCAGGCGGTGGTCAAAGGCGACGTGGTGGTGGAGATACCCAAGTAAAGGGGCCGACATGAAGTGGACGGACGCCGAGGACATCGCGCTGGCTCTGATGGAGGCGCACCCGGACGTGGACCCGCTCACGGTGCGATTCACCGACATGCACAAGTGGGTGGTCGCGCTTCCCGGGTTCAGCGACGAGGCCAAGAACTCGAACGAAGGGCTCCTCGAGGCCATCCAGATGAAATGGCACGAGGAGTACCAGGACCGCTGAGCTACCAGGTCACCACGTGATCGTGAGCGAAGATCAAGTCGAGCAGCCCCGCGTAGTCGAGTTCGCCGTCGGCGAGCCGGTGCACCGTCACGTCCGCGGGCAGGGAGGGCGCGGCGGCGCCGTCGAGCAGGACCACCGTAACACGGGCGTTCGGCTCCCGCCGGTTGGCCTCGATGACCGAGGCGGCGAGCGAGGCCGAGTCGCCCTTGACCAGGTGGAGGAAGCCGGCCATCAGAACACGAGGAACCGCGTCGCCCGGGGCACCAGCGCCGCGACCTCCTCCCGGCTCACCGCGACCACCGGGTGGCCGTCCGCGTTCCAGTCCGGGTCGGTGGGCAGGGCGCCCTCCACGTGGAAGGGCACGCCGAGCTTCTTGAGCGAGGCGCGGAACTTGGCGATGTCGTCGCCGTCGATCAGGTCGTCGGTGTCCTCGTCGAGGAGGTGGACCGCCGGACCGCTGAGCACTACGCGCACCTCGTTGTCGCCGGCCACGATGCCGAGCGCGATGCGCATGGCCTCGTTGGCCCGATGCGAGATGCGCGGGTCCTCCGAGATCACGACGAGGGTGGGCTGGCTTCCGCTCACGGCCGCGCGCGCTCTAGTTGAGTGCGATGAAGCGGTCGGTGCCGTTGATCACGTCGGTGAGCACGACCAGGCCGCAGTTGGTGGCGCGATGCGACAGGGGCAGGCGCCGCTTCTGGCAGCCGTAGGCGCACACGAAGAGCCTCAGGCCCCGATCGACCAGGGCCTGCAGGCGGGCGTCCTCCACCGCGGCCACCGCGTCGTCGATCAGGTACAGGTACACGTCCCCGCCCGCGTCGAGCGCCGCGCGAGACAGTCCGAGCGCGGTGTCGAGATTCGGGTGGTCGGGCGCGGTGGAGACCATCAGGCCCAGCTTCCGACTGGCGAGAGCCATGCGGGCGAAGCGTAACATCGTGAAAGGGGAGCGTCAATGAACCGTCAAGTCTATCTGGATCACAACGCGTCCACGCCGGTGCATCCGGAGGTGGTGGACGCGATGCTGCCGTACTTCAGCGAGCGCTTCGGCAATCCGTCGAGCGTGCACGGCTTCGGCCGTGCCGCCCGCGAGGGGCTGGAGACCGCGCGCGAGCAGATCGCCCACTTCCTGCGGGTCGGCAAGGAAGAGATCGTCTTCACCTCCGGCGGCACCGAGTCCGACAACATGGCGGTCAAGGGCGTGGCGATGGCCCGTCGTTCCGGGCACATCATCACCAGCAAGATCGAGCACCACGCGGTGCTGCGCGCGGTGCAGAACCTCGAGACGATGGGCTTCGCGGCGACCTACCTGGACGTCGACGGCTTCGGGATGGTGGACCCCGACGCCCTGCGCCGGGCCATCCGGCCCGACACCATCCTGATCTCGATCATGCACGCCAACTCCGAGATCGGCACCATCCAGCCCGCGCGCGAGCTGGGGGCCATCGCGCGAGAGCACAACATCCCGTTCCACATGGACGCGGTGCAGACCTTCGGCAAGGTGCCGATCGACCTCGACGCCTTCAACATCGACCTGATCTCCTTCTCCGGCCACAAGATCTACGGACCCAAGGGAGTAGCGGGGTTGTACATCAAGAAAGGCACCAAGATGGTATCGGTGCAGCACGGCGGCGAGCACGAGCGCCGGCGCCGGGCCGGGACCGAGAACGTGGCCAGCATCGTGGGCTTCGGCAAGGCCATCGAGATCCGCGCGCGCGACATGGCCGAAGAGGCCCAGCGGCTGACTACCCTTCGGGAGCGCCTCTGGGAGGGCCTGAGCCGCCGGGTGCCCGAGGTGCGGCTGAACGGCCATCCGACCCAGCGGGTCCCAGGCACCTGCAACGTGTGCTTCCGCCACGTGGAATCCGAATCCATCGTGCTCGGGTTGGATCTGAAGGGCATCGGCGTATCGGCGGGGTCGGCCTGTACCTCCGGCAACGTGGAGCCGTCGTACGTGCTGGTGGCCATGGGCGTGCCGCTCGACTGGGCGATGGGCGCGGTGCGGCATTCGCTGGGACGAAGCACGACCGCGGAGGACATCGACTACGTGATCGAGTCGACCGAGCCACTGGTAGCGAAGCTCCGGAGCGCCATGCCGGCGCGGGCCTGAGCCCGGGCGCCGGGAACGAGCCTCCGGTGCGATACAGCCCGACCCTCATCGATCACTTCCGGAACCCGCGGAATGCAGGCATGATGCGGCATCCGGACGGGGTGGGGGAGGGCGAGTTCAAGGAGTGCATGGATCTGGTCCGCTTCCACCTGCGCGTCATGGCGGGACGGGTGGTGGAGGCCCGGTTCCAGGCCTACGGATGTGGGCCGACCATCGCGGCGGCCAGCGCGGCGACCGAGGTGGTGGCCGGCGCGAGCTTGCTCGACCTGCTGGAGCTCTCGGCGGGTGAGGTGGAGGCAGCAGTTGGCGGACTGCCCGAGGCGCGCCGTCACGCGGCCGAGGTCGCGACGCTGGGGCTGCGGGCCGCGGCGCGGGACGCGCTGAGCCGGACGGACACAAGGAGCGAGCGAGATGCTTGAGCAGATGCGGCGGGACGTGAGGACGGTGCTGGAGCGCGATCCGGCCGCACGGTCGGCCCTGGAGGTCGTCTTCTGCACGCCGGGCGTGCACGCGATCTGGATCCACCGCGTGGCCAACTGGTTCTGGCGCGCGGGCTGGGAGCTCACTGGCCGCTGGCTCTCCCACGTGGGACGATTCCTGACCGGCATCGAGATCCATCCCGCGGCGGTCCTGGGCCCCGGTCTCTTCATCGATCACGGCATGGGGATCGTCATCGGTGAGACCGCCGAGATCGGGGAGAACGTCAGCATCCTGCAGGGGGTCACCCTCGGGGGCACCAGCGCCAAGCGCGAGAAGCGCCATCCCACTATCGGCGACAACGTGATGATCGGGGCGGGCGCCGCGGTGCTCGGCGGCTTCACTATCGGAGCGGGTAGCCGCATCGGTGCCGGCTCGGTGGTGGTGCGCGAGGTGCCGGAGAACTGTGTCGTGGTCGGCGTGCCCGGTCGCATCACGTTCCGGAACGGCGAGCGAGTGACCGGCGGTATCGATCTCAACCAGACCGATCTCCCCGACCCGCTGGCCCGCACGCTCGAGCAGATGGCCGACCGGATCCATTCGCTGGAGGCGGAGATCGAGCGGCTGAAGAAGGTGGCCGACGCGGCGGACGCACGCACTCACTGAGCTGTTCTTCACAAGGGGGGTCAATCGACGTGCTGCCCAAGGACACCATGGACGTGAAGGAAGCCTCCCGGTACCTCGCGATGGACGAGAAGGTCGTGACCCAGATGGCGATCGAGCGCCGCATCCCGGCCGTCGAGCACGAGGGCAAGTGGCTCTTCTCCAAGAAGTCCATCGACAAGTGGCGCGGGCGCACAGCCACCCGCTGATCTCCCTCCCCTGAAGCAGGCAGTGACGCGGACCATCCTCCACGTCGACATGGACGCGTTCTACGCGTCCGTGGAGCAGCGGGACCGGTCGGAGCTGCGGGGACGGCCGGTCATCGTGGGCGCGGACCCGTCGGGCCGGGGCGTGGTATCGGCCGCCTCGTACGAGGCCCGGCGATTCGGGGTGCACTCGGCGATGCCCATCGGCCGCGCCGCGCGCCTGTGTCCCCACGGCACGTTCCTCCCGGTGGACATGGCCAAGTACGCGGCCGTCTCCCGCCAGGTCATGGAGATCCTCGCCGCGTTCACGCCCCTGCTGGAGCCGCTGTCGATCGACGAGGCCTTCCTCGACGTGACCGGCACCGAGGGGCTCTACGGCAACGGCCCGGCGGTCGCGCGCGCCATCAAAGCGCGCATCGCGGTCGCGCTCTCGCTGACCGCATCCGTCGGCGTCGCGGCGAACAAGTTCGTGGCCAAGGTCGCCTCCGATCTCCGGAAGCCGGACGGGCTCGTGGTGGTGGAGCCCGGCGCCGAGGCTGACTTCCTCGCTCCGCTCCCGGTCTCTCGGCTGTGGGGAGTCGGCCGCGTCACCGGCGCCTCGCTGGAGGAGATGGGCATCAGCACCATCGGACAGCTCGCCTCGCTGCCTCTGGAGTATCTGGAGGCGCGATTCGGCTCCGGAGGCCGCGCGCTACAAGACCTGGCCTTCGGCCGCGACGATCGGGTGGTGGAGCCGTTCGCGGCGCCCAAGTCCATGGGCGCCGAGGAGACCTTCGGGCAGGATCACCGTGACGTCGAGCGCCTGGCCGCGACACTGCGCGAGCAGGCCGAGCGGGTGGCCCGCGAGCTACGCGACGAGGGCTACTCCGGCCGCTGCGTGACGCTCAAGCTCCGCTTCGCCGATTTCTCGACCCTGACGCGCCGCCACACCGACGACCCGACGCAGGACGGGCTCGCCATCTATCGTCGGGCCCGCACGCTGCTCGATCGGATCCCGCTCCGACAGGCGGTGCGCCTCATCGGGCTCTCGGTGTCGGGGCTCGGCCCCGCCGCGGCCGGCCAACTCTCGCTGCTGGAACCGGACACCGCGCGCCGGGAGCGCCTGGCGAGGGCGATGGATCGGGTGACCGCACGCTTCGGCGAGGATTCGCTCCGGCCGGCGAGCCTGCTGCAGAAGCCCCGGCGTGGTCCGCGGCCCTTCGGTCGGAACGCGTGACGAGTCGCGCTCGCGTTGCCTTCGCTCCGGCGTTCGGCTAGACTCACTGAATAGCGATTCATTTCGTCGCTCGGAGAGACTCATGGAACGTCCGATCGCCTACGACAAGCTGGCCCGTGAGGATCGTCTCGTACGCATGCGAGCCCGGGAAGTCGCGCAGCTGAAGGTCGACCAGGGGCTGCCGCCGTTCCCCGACCTGCTCTCGCGCGACTCGATCAAGGAACGGGTGCACGGGATCATGGTGGGCGAGCTGCAGGCCATGGAGGGTGCCGGTCGTACCGTCTACGATTTTCCCGACGCGCCGTGGGAGTTCACCATGGACATGGCGCGCCAGGTGTGGGACGAGTCGCGGCACGTCGAGATCTACGTCCGCCTGCTCGAGCATCTGGAGGGCTACATCGGCGAGTTCCCGGAGACGACGATCCTGTGGCGCTGCGCCTGCGCGGAAGACGCGGCGGCGCGCGTGGCTGGAGTAAACCGCGGGCTCGAGGGCCTGGCCTGCGACGTGTTCAACCAGCTGGTGCACATCGCGCGCAAGATGGGCGATCCGATCCTGGAGCGCGCGGTGGATTACGTGCTCGCCGACGAGATCACCCACGTCCGCATGGGTTCGAAGTGGCTCACCCGGCTCACCGAGGGCGATCCCGAGCGCCGCCGCCGGGCCATCGAGTTTCAGGAGACGATCGACGAGCGCTTCAACCTGGGAGGGATCCGCCGCGAGGGCCCGCACGAGGTGGTGCCGATCTCGATCGCCACCGAAGCGCGTCGCGAGGGCGGGTTCACCGACGAGGAGATCGCGCGGCTGATTCACACCACCCAGCGGTCGCCCGTCTACTAGGTCGCGGCGCCGTGTCCCACCCGCTGGCCGGCCATCTGGAGGTCGACGATTCGGCGCGGACCGTCCGCCACTACCGCTACGCGGTCGAGCGGATGACCCGGATCCTCGGGGGCTGGATCGCGCTGACGCCGGAGATATCCGCCAAGCTGCTCATGGGACGGCATGTCTGGGACAACGCCCAGCACGCCGACGCCTGGGGCAAGCGTCTCCCCGAGCTGCGCGCCGCCGCCCAGGTCTCCGAGCCGGCGAGCGAGCGGCTGGTGGCATTCATGGACGCGCTGGAAGAAGCCGAGGCGCCCGGGCAGACCATCGAGCGCGTGGTGGCCGTCTACCGGGTTTTGAAGCCGCATCTGCTCGCGACCTACGAGGCACACCTCGCCCGGGCCAACGCGGTGTACGAGCCGCCGACCTGCCGCATCCTCGCGCGCTGCATCCAGGACGAGCGACGCCACGTCACCGCGGGCGAGACCATCCTCCGTCACCTGCTGCGGTCGCCCGAGCACGAGGAGCGGGCGCGCGCGTGCGAGGCGCGGCTCTGGGCGCTGCTGCAAGGCGCGGGCGGAGTCACCGGGACGGGGCCGGTCACGCGCGCGTCCGGCGATACCGCACCGTCGCCACTCAGCGACGACGCGTCCGAGTTCGTCCGGCTCGAGCGCTCGACCACCGAGTGGCGGATCGCTCCGGAGCTGGCCGCGGCCCTCGTGGCGTTCGGTGACGCGCTGGTCGCCGGCGATGAGGCCGCCGTGCGGCAATGGCTCACCCCCGAAGCGGTGCCGGACCCCGAGGTGACGGCGCGGCTCGGCGAGGCGCGGGGCGGCCGGCATCGTGTCGTGGCGTTCGCCCGCGTCGGCGCCCACCGACTGGCGAAGCTCCGCGTGGACGGCGCCGGCGCGCCGCTTACCCTGCTGATGCGCTGGGTGCCCGGAAGCGCCGGCTGGCGCATCGCCGCGCTCGAGACCGTCTCCGCCTCCGCCGCCCAGCCCGCCTGAGTGACGTGCTCACACGCGTCCTGATCGCCAACCGGGGGGAGATCGCCCGCCGCGTCATCCGCGGCTGCCGCGCGCTGGGCGTCCACTCGATCGCGGTCTACTCCGAGGCCGACGCGAGCTGGCCGCACGTGGCCGATGCCGACGAGGCGGTGGCGATCGGGCCGGCGCCCGCGCGGGAGAGCTATCTCGACATCGAGCGGCTGCTCGACGCGGCCCGTCGCACGAAGGCGGAGGCCGTCCACCCGGGCTACGGGTTCCTCTCGGAGAACTGGCGGTTCGCTCAGGCCTGCGAGACCGCCGGGCTCGTCTTCATCGGCCCGTCGTGGAAAGTGATCCAGCAGATGGGCGACAAGGTCGCGGCGCGCACCCTGATGGCGGCGGCGGGCGTGCCGGTGGTGCCGGGCAGCGCCGGGCCGGTGGACTCCGTGGATGCGGCTCGCGAGGTCGCCGCCCGCGTCGGGTATCCGGTCATGGTCAAGGCGGCCGCGGGCGGAGGCGGCATCGGTATGATGCGCGTGCCGGACGAGGCCGGGCTGGCCGCCGCATTCATCGCGGCGCAGCGGAGGGCGCAATCCGCCTTCGGCTCGGGTGCACTGTTCGTGGAGCGCTACCTGGAGAGCCCGCGGCACGTCGAGGTCCAGGTCTTCGGCGACACGAGCGGTCGGGTCGTCCACCTGCACGAGCGCGAGTGCTCGATCCAGCGTCGGCATCAGAAGCTCGTCGAGGAGAGCCCGGCTCCCAACCTGTCACCCGCGCTCAAGGTCCGGCTGACCGAAGCGGCGGTGGCGGGTGCGCGCGCGGTCGGCTACGTGAACGCGGGGACGATGGAGTTCATCGTTCACGGAGAGGAGTTCTACTTTCTCGAGATGAACACGCGCCTGCAAGTCGAGCACCCGGTGACCGAGGAGGTGACGGGTCTCGATCTGGTGCAGGCGCAATTGCGCGTGGCGTCCGGAGAGCCGCTGCCGTGGACGCAGGAGCAGGTGCCGCAGCGGGGATCGAGCATCGAGTGCCGCGTCTATGCCGAGGATCCGGCCCGCAATTTCGTGCCGTCGCCTGGACGCATCTCCCGGCTGGCGCTGCCCGCCGGACCGGGCGTGCGCGTCGAATGCGGGGTGGCCGAGGGCGTGGAGGTCTCGGTGCACTACGATCCGCTCCTGGCCAAGCTCATCGCCACCGGCGCCACTCGGGACGAGGCGATCGAGCGGATGCGCGGGGCGCTCGCCGCGTTCGTGGTCGAGGGCGTGAAGACGGTGATTCCCTTCCAGCAGCGGGTGATGGACAGCCCCGCGTTCCACGCGGGCGCCGTGCACACGCAGATGGTGGAGCAGGGCGCCTTCCGCTGAGGCGTCTCGCTCCGGGCGGCAGGCGCGATGGAGACGAACCTCACCGACGCGCGGACGCGAGCGATGACCGCGGCGGGACTCTGGCGCAACGAGAGCCTGCTGGCCTATCTCGACCGCTGGGCCCGCGAGCGGCCGGGCCAGACCGCGCTGGTCGACGGTCGCGGTCGCCTGTCCTGGGGCGAGCTCGCCCGGGCGGCGGATCGCGTAGCCCACGGGCTGCGGTCCCACGGCGTTGAGGCGGGCGGCGTGATCTCCTGCCAGATGCCGAACTGGAGCGAGGCGATCGTGGTGTTCCTGGCCGCGCTGCGGCTGGGCGCGGTGATCAATCCGATCCCGCCGGCCTACCGGGCCAGCGAGTTGCGCTTCATGCTGAGGCTGCTCGAGTCGCAGGTGGCGGTGGTGCCCGCCACGTTCCGCGGCTTCGACCACGCGGGCATGCTGGCCGGCCTGCGCCCGGAATTGCCGCGCCTCGAGCACGTGTTCGTGGCTCGCGGCGAAGGGCCGGCCGGCACCAAGCCGCTGCGCGCCCTCACCGACGAGCCGTGGGAGACGCGCGCGGGCCGGCGTGAGTTCCCGGGCACGCGTCCCAACGCGGTTCACGAGGTGGTGTTCACGTCGGGCACCACCGGCGAGCCCAAGGGCGTCATGCACACCCAGAACACCACGCTATCCACGCTCCATCTGGCGATCGAACGGCTCGAGATGAGCGAGCGCGAGGTGCTGCTGATGGCCTCCACCGTCGGCCATCAGACCGGCTTTCTCTTCGGTCACTGCCTGAACCTGCTGCTGGGCGCCACTGCCGTCTGGATGGACGTCTGGAACGTGGAAGAAGCGGCCCGCCTGATCGAGTCCGAGGGCGTGACGTTCTCGATGGGCGCCACCCCATTCCTGCGCGATCTGACCGATCTGAAGACCGCCCGCGACCGCTCCGCGCTGCGCCTGTTCATCTCGGCGGGGGCGCCGATCCCTCGCGCGCTCGTGCGGGACGCGCGAGAGCGCCTCGGCTGCGTCATCTCGGCGGGGTGGGGGATGACCGAGAACGGGATGGTCACCTGCAACGGCCTGCGCGACGACGAGGAGAAGATCGTCGGCAGCGACGGCTCTCCGCTGGCCGGGATGGAGCTGCGGATCGTCGACGACGACGGCGCCCCCGTCCCGCCCGGCGTGGAGGGCGACCTGCTGGCGCGCGGCGCCGCGCTGTTCGTCGGCTACTTCCAGCGGCCGCATTTCACCACCGAGGCCCACACCGCCGACGGGTGGTTCCGCACCGGGGACCGTGGCACCCTCGATCACGACGGCTACCTGGCGATCACCGGTCGGTCGAAGGACCTCATCATCCGGGGGGGCGAGAACATCCCGGTCGTGGAGGTCGAGAACCTGCTCTACACTCATCCGAAGGTCGCCGGCGTCGCGATCGTGGCCACGCCCGATCCCCGGCTGGGAGAGCGGGCGTGCGCGGTGGTGATCCCGCGCGAGGGACAGACGATCACGTTGGGCGAGATCGTGAGCTTCCTGGAGCGTCACCAGCTGGCCCGCCAGAAATTTCCGGAGCGCCTCGAGCTGGTCTCCGAGTTCCCCACCACGCCGAGCGGCAAGATCCAGAAGTACAAGCTGCGCGACCTTGTGGCCGAGCGGGCCCGGCGCGCGGAGAGGCCGACATGAATCTCAATCTCGCGGGCAAGAGCGTGATCGTCACCGGCGGGGGCTCCAACATCGGGCGGGCGATCAGCCTCGCGTTCGCGCGTGAGGGCGTTCACCTCACCGTCGCGGAGATCGACGAGGGGCAGGGCACGAAGGTCGCGGCCGAGGCCCAGACGCTCGGCGCCGCCTCCGCCACCCTCGTGCCGACCGACGTGACCCGCTGGGAGTCGGTGCAGGCGATGGTGCGCGAGGTCGAGGGCCGCGCCGGCCGCGTGGACGTCCTCGTGAACAACGTCGGCTGGACGTACGACCGCCTCTTCGTCGAGAAGGAGCGGACGGAGTGGGAGCGCGAGATCCAGCTCAACCTGTGGGGCATGATCAACTGCACGCGCGCGGTGCTGGACGGCATGATCGCGCGTAAGGCGGGCGCGATCGTGAGCATGGGCTCGGACGCCGGGCGCATGGGCGAATTCCGCGAGGGTGTCTATGGGGCCTGCAAGGCCGGCGTCATCGCGCTCAGCAAGAGTCTGGCCCGCGAGGTGGGCCGCCACGGGATTCGCCTCAACGTGGTGTGCCCGGGCATGACGATTCCCGGATCCGAGGAAGACTTCGGCGACCGCAGCATGTGGGCCGCCGAGGCCAACCGCGCCTGGAGCGCGCCGGACATGCAGGCGCGGATCGCCAAGGCGTATCCGCTCCGGCGCGTCGGGCGACCCGAGGACGTGGCCCCCGCCGTGCTGTTCCTGGCCTCCGACGCCGCCGGCTTCATCACCGGGCAGACCCTGTCGGTGAGCGGCGGCTACACCATGATGTGAGCGGGCGCGCAATGGATCTGCAGCTCTCGCCTGAGCAGGACGCCCTCAGCCGGACCCTCCGCCAGTTCGCCCGGAAGGAGCTGGCGCCGCACTCTGCCGCGTGGGACCGCAGCGGGCGCTTTCCGTCGGAGGCGTGGCGCCGGATGGGCGAGCTGGGCCTCCTGGGTCTTCGGATCCCCGCCGCCTACGGGGGTCAGGAGTCCGACTTCCTGACCTTCGGTATCGCGATGGAGGAGATCGGGCGCGGCGACTTCAGCTGCACCTACGGAATCCAGCTCGCGGGGCTGGCCGGCGAGATCCTGGGCCGCAGCGCGCCCGAGGCGCTCAAGGCGCGATGGCTGCCTCCCACCGCGGCCGGCGAGGTGGTGGTGGCCCTGGCCCTTACCGAGCCGGGCGCCGGCTCCGACGCGGCCAACCTCGCATGCCGCGCCGAGCGCGACGGCGACGGCTACGTGCTCACCGGGGAGAAATCCGGGATCAGCCTGGGCATGGCCGCGCACGCCGCCATCGTGTTCGCGCGCACGGATCCGGGCGCGCGGGCGCGCGGGATCACCGCGTTCCTGGTGCCGCTCGATCTGCCCGGGGTTTCGCGGAGCGCGCTGCGCGACATGGGTACGCGTGCGATCGCGCGCGCGGTGCTGACGTTCGACCACGTGCGGATCCCCCGCTCGCATCGTCTAGGCGAGGAGGGCACCGGCTTCTACCAGGTCATGCAGGGCTTCGACTACAACCGCATCGGAATCGCGCTGGCCTGTTTGGGCGTCGCGCAGCAGTCGGTCGAGGAGACCATGACCTACGTACGCGAGCGGAAGGCGTTCGGCCAGCCGCTGGCGCGCTTCCAGGGTGTGTCGTTCGCCATCGCGGAGGCGGCGACACACGTGGAGGCCTGCCGCTGGCTCTGCTATCGGGCGCTCTGGCTCGCCGATCAGGGGAAGCCCCACACCAAGGAATCGGCCATGGCCAAGTGGTGGGGCCCACGCCTGTCGGTGGAGACGATCCACCAGTGCCTGCTGCTCCACGGCCACTACGGCTACACCGACGAGCTGCCCTTCGAGCAACGCATGCGGGACGTGATCGGCCTCGAGATCGGCGACGGCGCCTCCGAGGTCATGAAGATGGTGGTGGCCCGCGAGCTGATGGGACGCGAGAGCCTGCCGTACTAGCGCGGACCGGCCGCGGCCCGTCACGACTTGCCCGGATGTGAGAGAATGCGGCCGCCTCGAGAGGCGCCGCGCGAAATCCCTCCGCGGAACGACAAGGAGCGCTCAATGTCCGAGGACGTCAAGGCCCACATCACCGGTGTGGTCTTCCAGATCACCAGCAAGCCGGGGGACGCGGTGGCCGCCGGAGATCCGGTCATCGTGCTCGAATCCATGAAGATGGAGATTCCGGTCGAAGCGCCCCGCGCCGGCAAAGTGCGCGAGATCCGGGTCAGCGAGGGGCAGACGGTGCAGGAGGGAGACACCGTCGCGGTGATCGACTAGCCCCGGTTGCGGAGGAGACACCGATGGCCGTCGCTCTGATCCGCGAGCTCTACGACTACCACCACTGGGCGAACCGTCGCCTCTTCGACCTCGCGGCCGGGCTGGGCGACGGGGCCACCCGCGACATGGGCGCGCACTGGAGCTTTCCGACGCTCAAGGGCATGTTCGCCCACGTCTACGGCGCCGACCACTCCTGGCTGAAGCGTTGGCAGGGCTCGTCGCCGAGCAGGCTGATGGGCGACGGCGACTTCGCCTCCATGGCCGACCTCCGGCAGAAGTGGGACGATCTCGAGACCGAGCAGCGCGCCTTCGTAGGCGCGGTGAGCGAAGCCGATCTCTCCCGGGTCGTGACCTACCGGAACACCCAGGGCAAGGAGTTCCGCGTAGCGCTGGGCCCGCTGCTGCAGCACGTGGTCAACCACGCGACCCATCACCGCAGCGAGGCCGCCACCATGATCACGCTGATCAGCGGCTCGCCGCCCGACACTGGGATCAACACCTACCGTGTCGCGGTGGTCAAGGGCTGATCCGGTGGGGATGAAGGACCTCGTCGACGACCTGCGCGCGCGCCGCCAGCGCGCGCTGGCGATGGGCGGCGCCGACGCGGTGGCCAAGCAGCACGCGGAGGGCAAGCTCACCGTCCGCGAGCGGCTCGATCGCCTGTTCGACGCCGATTCGTTCCAGGAGATCGGCGTCCTCGCGACCCACGCCAACGTCGTCCCCGCGATGAAGGGGCGGGAGACGCCCGCGGACGGCGTGATCACCGGATTCGGCCAGATCGCCGGGCGGCCCGCCGCGGTGATCGCCTACGACTTCACGGTGATGGCCGGCTCG
The DNA here is from genome assembly GCA_035259825.1 of Candidatus Methylomirabilota bacterium. GTDB lineage: Bacteria > Methylomirabilota > Methylomirabilia > Rokubacteriales > CSP1-6 > CAMLFJ01. Next base: position 43,239 of record DATFWA010000296.1, read on the forward strand.
ATGGGACGCACCGCCGAGGTGAAGTGCAACCGAGCGCGCGAGATCGCGCTCGGCAAGCGCATGCCGATGATCTGGCTGATCGACTCGGCGGGCGCCCGCATCCAGGAGGCGATCGGGTCGACCTTCGCCGGGTCGGGCTTGCTGTTCCGCGAGGAGTCGATCATGTCCGGGGTGGTGCCGATGGTCGCCGCCATGATGGGGCCGGGCGCCGCGGGCACCGCGTACATCCCGGCCCTGGCCGACTTCGTGCCGATGGTAAAGGGCACGAGTCACATGGCTCTCGGCGGGCCGCCCCTCGTGAAGGCGGTCGTCGGCGAGGACATCAGCGCCGAGGAGCTGAGCGGCTCCAAGGTCCACACCGAGATCTCGGGCGTGGCGGACCTCGAGGTTCCCGACGATACCGCGTGCATCGCGGCGGTCAAGGAGTACCTGTCGTACTTCCCCGGGTCGAATCTCGAGCAGCCGCCGCTCGTGCCTTGCGACGATCCGGCTGACCGGATGGACGAGGCGCTGCTGAGCGTCGTGCCGGACTCGGCGCGGCGGGCCTACGACATGAAGAAAGTGATTGGGCATTTGGCGGACCACGGACGCTTCTTCGAGATCAAGCCCGGCTGGGCTCGCAACCTGATCACCGGCTTCGCCCGGATGGGCGGCCGCCCGGTGGGGATCGTGGCCAACCAGCCGATGGTGCTGGGCGGCGCCCTCGACGTGGACTCGGCCGACAAAGCAGCGCGCTTCATAATGCTGTGCGACGCCTTCCACATCCCGCTGCTGTTCCTGCAGGACGTTCCGGGCTTCCTGGTGGGCTCCAAGGTGGAGCGCCAGGGGATCATCCGTCACGGCGCCAAGATGTTGTACGCGGTGAGCGAGGCCACCGTGCCGAAGGTCACGGTGGTGGTGCGCAAGGCCTACGGAGCCGGCTACTTCGTCATGTGCGGGCGTGCCTACGAGCCGGACCTGATCGTGGCCTGGCCCACCGCGGAGATCTCGGTAATGGGCCCGGAGGGCGGGACCAACATCATCTTCCGGAAGGAGATCGCGGCCGCCGCCGATCCCGCGGAGGAGCGCGCGCGCCGCGTGGAGGAGTTCCGGCGGCTCATCAACCCCTACATCGCGGCCGGCGGAGCGCTGATCGACGACGTCATCGATCCTCGCGAGACCCGACCGGTGGTGATCCGGGCCCTGGAGATGGCCCGAACCAAGAAGGTCGAGCGTCCCTGGAAGAAGCACGGAGTGATGCCGGTCCGACCAAGGAGGACCACGCCATGCACATCGGTCTCTGCATGTTCGCTACCGACTACGCCATCCGCATCGACGAGCTAGCCCGCGCCGCCGAGGAGCGCGGCTTCGAGTCGCTGTTCGTGCCGGAGCACACCCACATCCCGACCAGCCGCCGTACGCCCTTTCCCGGCGGCGGTCAGCTGCCGAAAGAATACTCGCACACCTTCGATCCCTTCGTGTCGCTGATGGCCGCGGCCGCCGCGACCAAGCGCCTGAAGGTCGGCACCGGCATCTGCCTGATCATCGAGCGCGACACCATCACCACCGCCAAGGAGGTGGCGAGCCTCGACCTGCTCTCGGGCGGCCGCTTCCTGTTCGGGATCGGAGCGGGCTGGAACGCGGATGAAATGGAGAATCACGGAACGGAGTTCAAGAGCCGGTACAAGCGGATGCGCGAGCAGGTGCTGGCCATGAAGGAGATCTGGACCAAGGACGAGGCGCGGTACCACGGCGAGCACGTGAAGTTCGATCCGATCTGGTCGTGGCCCAAGCCGGCTCAGAAGCCGCATCCGCCCGTGCTGCTGGGGGGCGAGAGCGGTCACACCCTGCAGCGGGTGGTGGACTTCTGCGAGGGCTGGTTTCCGCGAGGCCGGGCCGGCGACGTGATCCTGAGTGGGCTCAAGGACCTGCAGGCGCGCGCCGCCAGGGCGGGGCGGGACATGAAGACGATCTCGGTCTCGGTGTTCGGGGCCAAGCCGGACGAGGCGACGCTCGAGAGCTACACGGGGGCCGGAATCGCGCGCTCGATCCTGCGTCTGCCCTCGGAGGGTCGAGAGGTGATCCTGCCGCTGCTCGATCAATACGCCAAGCTGATCCGCTGACCAGCGGCCGGAGGGAAGCTCGGGAGGGGGCGTCAGCCCCCCTCCCGGGTCAATTCTCGACGAAGGCGCGGAGGGCGCGGCCGCGCAGCGGGTGACGCAGTTTGCGCAGCGCCTTGGTCTCGATCTGGCGGATGCGCTCGCGGGTGACCGAGAAGCGCCGGCCCACCTCTTCCAGGGTGTGCTCGCCCGCCTCGCCGATACCGAAGCGCAATCTCAGAATCTCCTTCTCTTTGGGCGACAGCGTCCCGAGCGCCCGCTCCACCTGATTCGTCAGATCCTGGCTGATCAGGTTGTCGTTGGGAGACTCCGCCCCCTTGTCCTCCAGGAAGTCGCCCAGCTCGGAATCGTCACCGATCGGGGTCTCCAGCGACAGCGGCTTGCGCGACGACTCCAGGATGAGCCGCACCTTGCGCGCGGGCACGCCGGTGCGCTGGGCCAGCTCCTCGGGCGTGGGCTCCCGCCCCATCTCGTTGACCAGCGACCGGTTCACTCGAGAGATGCGGTTGAGCGTCTCCACCATGTGCACCGGGATCCGGATGGTGCGCGAATGGTCCGCGATCGCGCGCGTGATCGCCTGACGGATCCACCACGTCGCGTAGGTCGAGAACTTGAACCCGCGGCGGTACTGGAAGCGGTCCACCGCCTTCATCAGGCCGATGTTGCCCTCCTGCACGAGGTCCAGCAGCGACAGCTCGCTGCCCAGGTAGCGCTTGGCCACCGACACCACCAGCCGAAGGTTGGCCTCCATCAGCTCCTTCTTGGCCTGGCGGACGACGCGGTCGTGCTCCTCGATCTCGCCCAGCGAGACGAGCAGCGCCTTGCGGCTCAGCCCCGCGGCCTGCTCCCGCTGCCGTAGCTCGGAGCGCGACTTCCCGCCGCTCATGCTCTTGGCGAGGCGCCGGATGTCGACGACCAGCTGGTCGACCAGCGCCGGCTTCAGCGGCAGCTTCTCCAGCACGGTCTGGATCGACTCGCGGTTCTGCGCGATCCACTTGTTGTAGTTGGCGCGGGTGGTCTTGCTGCGCCGCTTGTCGCGGAGGGCCTGGTGCAGGCGGTCGATCTCGCGCTCCAGCCGGCGGATGCGCGCGAACGCGGCCAGGCTCGAGCGTACCTCGCTCGGGGTCGGCTCGCCCCCCTCGGGAAGCAGGATCACGTCGTCGAGCGGAACTTCCTCGCGCCGGACGCGATCGACCAGCGCCAGCAGCTTCGCGGTGGCGAAAGGCACCCGACCCAGCGCGCGCCGCAGCGCGATCTGGCCCACTTCGATCCGACGCCCGAGCGCTACTTCCTCCTCGGCCCTCAGCAGCGAGACTTTGCCGATCTCCTTCAGATACAGGCGTACCGGGTCTTCGGCCGGCGAGGCGGACGGACGCAGCGCCGCCTCGGAGAGGGCGGGGGTCTCGTCCATCTCGACCGCGGAGTCGACGACACGGTCCAATTCGTCATCGACCGGCGGGGCGGGCTGAACGCTCGTCTTCTGAACCTGGCGTCCCCGCCGCTTGGCCTCACCCTGAGCCGCCTTGTACGGGCTGCTCTCTGTCGCCACCACCACGGTGTCGGTCTCTCTGAAAGTCATTACGACCTCTCGTATCGTCAGGGGTGCACGTGCGCCCGGTAATTGTTTCCCTGGAGCCGTTCGAGCCCAATGCTTCCAGGCTCCGCCACATCCGTTTAGATGAGCGACGCGATGCGACCGATGCAAGCCTCCGAAGCCGAGCAGCAACCGTCGAGCCAGAAACCGGCGGCTATCCCGGCTCGTTCCGCGTCGTCCGGACCTTCAAGACGAGACGTGTCAGCGTGACCGGCTATTCAGCGGGCGGGTGCCTGCTGGCCGACTGCGGGCGCGGTGACCGGATCGGACGGCCCGGGCGGGGAACGTTCGCCCTGGCGGTGGGTTACTGGGCCTTGTTCAGGATCAGGTCGAACGTGGCGAGAACGTTCTCGCGCACGGTGATCAGCCAGATCCGGATGGGGTCGACGCCCCAGTCGCGCGGCTTGATCCAGCTCTCTCCCCGCAGCCAGAGCGAGCCACCTGGGCGCAGACGTACTCGACCGGAAAAATCGACCGGTCGGGATTCCCCTCTCATGGTCAAGACGCCACGGATAGTCATCAGCACGTCGTTGTTCTCGGCGAGGGAGGTAAAGGAGCTTTCCACCCTATCGATCCGGTAACGGATCTCCTGGTGATGCTCCACATCCAGGGTGCGATGGATGGCGCGGTCGCGTTTCTTGTCGGCGGATCGCAAGGATCCTGCGGGCACCGCGAACTGGCCTCGAATAGGCTGCTTCAGGTCCGCGATGTCCGCCTCGATCTCGCCGGTCGGTGCCTCGCTGGCGACCGAGAAATTCTCGAATGGGTGAAAGGCGTCGAATCCAGCCCGGCTCTTGTCCGACTCCACCGTGAATCGCTGCATCTCGGCCGCCACCGGGCCGGCCAGCACCAGGACCCAGGTGAGGCAGAGGGCTGCCACTCGCGCGGGCATACTGCGGTGGGATACCATGGGCGCCCACGACGGGTCAATCGTTCCCGGGAAATGTGTTGACTCGAGACCGGAGCCGGTTCTACCGTCTAAACGCCCGCCATGATGAGCGATTGATGGCCATTGCCCCCAGCGCCTCGTACAGCTTTACGGTCCGGCTCGCGATCCGGAACAAGCCCGGCATGCTGGGTCGCGTCACCTCTGCCATCGGCAAGGCGGGCGGCGACATCGGGGCCGTCGACCTGGTCGAGATGACCGGGGAGCAGGTCCTCCGCGACATCACTATCAAGGCGCGGGACAGCCGCCACGCCAGCGAGATCATCGACCGGCTGCGGACCGCGTCCGGGGTGCGGGTTGCCAACATCTCCGATCGCACCTTCCTGATGCACCTCGGCGGGAAGATCGAGATCCACAGCAAGGTGCCAATCCGGACTCGGGACGACCTCAGCATGGCCTACACGCCGGGGGTGGCGCGGGTCTGCCTCGCGATCAAGGACGACCCCAGCCGAGCCTTCACCCTGACCATCAAGCAGAACGCGGTCGCGGTGGTCACCGATGGCACCGCGGTGCTGGGCCTCGGCGACATCGGGCCGGAGGCCGCGATGCCGGTCATGGAAGGCAAGGCGATGCTCTTCAAGGAGCTGGCCGGGGTGGACGCCTTCCCGATCGCGCTCGACACCAAGGACCCCGGCAAGATCGTGGACGCGGTGAAGATGATCGCGCCGGCGTTCGGCGGCATCAACCTGGAGGACATCTCCGCCCCGCGCTGCTTCGAGGTCGAAGAACGGCTGCGCAAGGAGCTGGACATCCCGGTCTTCCACGACGATCAGCACGGCACCGCGGTCGTGGTGCTGGCGGCCTTGTTCAACGCGCTGAAGATCGTGCGGAAGGACATCCGCCGGATCAAGGTCGTGGTCTCCGGGGTTGGCGCCGCGGGCACCGCCACGATCAAGATCCTGCTCGCCCTCGGCGCCCGGGACATCATCGGCGTCGACGAGCATGGCACGATCCATCGCGGCCGCACGGTCGGCATGGACTTCATGAAGGCGTGGGTCGCCTCCGCCACCAACCCTCGCGATATTGCCGGTCGGCTGTCGGATGCCATCCGGGGCGCGGACGTGTTCATCGGCCTGTCCGTTCCGCGCGTCCTGACGGTCAAGGACGTCAAGAGCATGGCGCGGGACCGCATCGTGTTCGCGATGGCCAACCCGGTGCCCGAGATCCATCCCGAAGAGGCGGAGCGTCACGTCCGAGTGATGGCCACCGGGCGCTCCGACTATCCGAACCAGATCAACAACGTGCTCTGCTTCCCCGGCTTCTTCCGCGGTCTCCTGGACTCCCGCGCCCGGCTCGTCAACGACGAGATGAAGATCGCGGCCGCCCACGCCATCGCTTCTTGCGTCGGGCGCGGCGAGCTGGGGCCGGAGTACATCATTCCCAGCGTGTTCAACAAGAACATCGCGGCCGCGGTGGCGCGCGACGTGGCGAAGGCGGCGCAGAAGACCGGGGTGGCCCGGCGGCGCCGCCGGGCCGACGCCGCGGTGTGGACGTAGCCGCGGTGGCGGGCACGCCGCGCTGGTCCGTGGTCATTCCCGCGTACAACGAGGCGGCGCGGCTTCCCGGCTACCTGAAGGAGATCCAGGCGTACTTCGAGGGGCGCGACGAGCCCTACGAGATCATCGTGGTGGACGACGGCAGCCGCGACGCGACCGCGGAGCGGGTTCGCGAGGTCGCGGCCGGCCGACCCGCGGTCACGGTGCATACCCTCGCCGAGAACCGGGGCAAGGGGCACGCGGTCCGGGTCGGCATGGCCGACGCGAGAGGGGTGCTGCGGCTGATGGCCGACGCCGACGGCGCCACCCCGATTGTGGAGGTCTCGCGGCTCGAGGCGGCGGTGGCGGCCGGGGCTGACATCGCGATCGGCTCCCGCGCGCTGCACGATTCCGCGGTGGTCCGGCAGGTGCGCACGCACCGCAAGCTCGCCGGGCACGTGTTCAACTTCCTGGTGCGGCGGCTCGGCGTCCCCGGGGTGGTGGACACGCAGTGCGGCTTCAAGCTCTTCCGGGGGCCGGTGGCGGCCGCGCTCTTCCCGCTCATCACCACCGACGGCTTCGGCTTCGATGTGGAGCTGCTCATGCTGGCGGTACGGCGCGGCTATCGTGTCGCAGAGGTGCCGGTGAATTGGGCTGACCAGCCGGGCTCGAAGGTCGGCGTGCTGCGCCACGGGCCGCGCATGCTCCGAGAGGCGCTGTCCGCGCGTCGGAAGCTGGGGCGCGGGCGATGATCGCGCGGCGCACCCAGGAGATCGAGCCGTTCCTGGCCGTCGAGGTCTTCCAACGGGCCCAGGTGCTCGAGCGCGAGGGCGCCGACGTGATCCATCTGGAGTTCGGCGAGCCCGACTTCGACACGCCGCCGGTCATCCGCGAAGCGGCCGAGAAGGCGCTGAAGGACGGGCGCACTCGCTACGCGCACCCGCTGGGCATCCTGCCGCTGCGCGAGGCGATCGCCGAGCACTACCACGCCCGCTACGGGGTAACCGTCTCACCGGACCAAGTCCTCGTGACCGCGGGCAGTTCGCCGGCGCTGCTCATGCTCTTCAGCGCGCTGCTGGATCGTGGGGACCAGGTGATCCTCTCCGATCCCTACTACGCGTGCTATCCGAAGTTCGTGAAGTTCGCCGAGGGACAGCCGGTCTACGTGCCGGTCGAGGAGTCGGACGCCTTCCAATTCCGCCCGGAGGCGGTGGCCGCGCGCGTGGGTCCGGCGACCAAGGCGCTCCTGGTGAACTCGCCCGCCAATCCCACCGGCACCGTGCTGACCGCGGATCGCCTGGCCGCGCTGTGCCGGCTCGGCCCCTGGGTGGTGTCGGACGAGATCTACCACGGGCTGACCTACGAGGGGCCCGAGCACACCGTGCTCGAGTTCACCGATCGCGCCTTCGTGCTGAACGGGTTCTCCAAGGCCTTTGCGATGACCGGGTGGCGGGTGGGCTATCTGATCGCCCCGCGTGAGTTCATGCCCGCGCTGACCGCCATGCACGGCAACTTCTTCATCTCCACCAACGAGTTCGTGCAGTGGGCCGCGCTCGCCGCGCTGCGCGAGGCGGTGGAGGACAGCGCGCGCTTCCGCCGCATCTTCGACGAGCGACGCCACGCCATGGTGGACGGCTTGCGGGCCATCGGGCTGGGTGTAGGCGCTGTGCCCACCGGGGCCTTCTACGTGCTCGCCAACGCCCGGCGCTACACCGCCGACTCGCTCGCCTTCGCGTTCGAGATCCTCGAGCAGACCCACGTGGGCGTCACCCCGGGCGTGGACTTCGGGCCCAACGCGGAAGGCTACCTGCGCTTCTCCTACGCCCAGTCGCTCGAGCGGATCGAGGAGGCGATGCGCCGGATCGGTCCCTTCCTGGCCGCCCGCCGGTGACCGCGCCCGGCTGCGCGATGTGCGGCAAGTACGGCGCCGGCGGGGGCGACCTGCACATCGTCGACCTCGAAGGGTCGCGCGTCTTTCTGCACGACGATCAGTTCTTCCCCGGCTACGTGCTGCTCGTGTTGCGGCGCCACGCGACCGAGCTGTACGAGCTGTCGGCCGCGGAGCGCCTAACCCTGATCGAAGAGGTGAGCCGCGTGGCGGAGGCGCTCGCCCGCGTATTCCAGCCGGTGAAGATGAACTACGAGCTGCTCGGCAACCAGGTGCCGCACATCCACTGGCATCTGGTCCCGCGCCTGTCCACGGACCCCGAGCCGCACGCGCCCATCTGGCGGGTCGCGCACGAGCCGGCGCCGCTTCCGCCCGCGGCCGTCCGCGAGCGGATCGATCTCATCCGCCGCGCCCTCGCCACCGCCGCCTGACCGCGTGACCGCCGCCGCCGATCGTCCAACCGAGAACTGACGCCGATGGCGGAGAGCTTGCCCGCGAAGAAGGCGCGCGCCCGGAAGATCCTGGCTCGGCTCGCGAAGGCCTATCCCGATGCGCGGACCGAGCTGCACTTCACCACGCCGCTCGACCTGCTCGTCGCGACCATCCTGTCCGCGCAGTGCACGGACGAGCGGGTGAACGCGGTCACCGCCGAGCTCTTCAGGCGGTATCGGACCGCGCAGGATTGGGCGGAGATCCCGCTGCCGACCCTCGAGCGCCTGATCCACTCGACTGGCTTCTTCCGCGCCAAGGCTCGCTCCCTCAACGGCATGGCCCGCGCGCTAGTCGAGCGCCACCGCGGAGAGGTGCCGAAGACGCTCGACGACCTGGTGGATCTTCCCGGGGTCGGCCGGAAGACCGCGAACGTCGTGCTGGGCAACGCGTTCGGGATTCCGGCGCTGGCGGTGGACACCCACGTGTTCCGGGTGTCGCAGCGGCTGGGGCTCGCCCGCGCGGACGATCCGGAGAAGATCCACGATCAGCTCTGCGAGGTGATGCCGAGGCCCCGCTGGACCCAGGCCAGCCACCTCCTGATCCTGCATGGGCGACGCGTCTGCTTTGCCCGCAAGCCGGCCTGCCCGACCTGTCCGGTGGCGAGCCTCTGTCCCTGGCCCGACAAGACCCGGGCGACGCCCACGCCGCCGGTGCGCCGTGCCGTATCAGGGCGGAGCAGTTGACCGGCTGGGGTGTTTCCTCTATGATTACCCGTTGCCAATTCAGGGCACGGTCGACGTGGCGGAGGGGTCCCCATTCACGCCGCGCTGGGCGGGCACACCTCGCTGGGCGGGCAGACCTCGCTGGGCAGGCGGACCTCGCTGGGCAGGCGGACGGAGAACGATGACGACGGTGATGCCGAAGGAAAGTGATGTGGAGCGCAAATGGTACCTGGTCGACGCCCAGGACAAGGTGCTGGGACGTCTGGCCACCCAGGTCGCGACGCTGCTGCGGGGCAAGCACAAGCCCCAGTTCTCGCCGCATCTCGACGTGGGGGACCACGTGGTGGTCATCAACGCCGAGAAGGTACATCTCACCGGCCGCAAGATGACCGACAAGATCTATCGCTGGCACAGCGGATACATCGGAGGACTGCGTGAGGTCAGTGCGGAGCGCATGCTCAAGACGCATCCCGAGCGCATGATCGAGTGGGCGGTGCAGGGCATGCTCCCGAAGGGCCGCCTCGGCCGCGCGATGGCCAAGAAGCTGAAGGTCTACAAGGGCGCGGAGCACCCGCACGCCGCCCAGAAGCCCGAGCCGCTCGCGATGCGCGAGCGCGCCCGCTGAGGAGCCCCATGGCCGTCGTCACTCGCTTCTACGGAACCGGACGCCGCAAGACCTCCGTGGCCCGCGTCTGGCTCAGCGCCGGAAGTGGCCGCATCCTGATCAACCGGCGTCCCTTCGAGGAATACTTCCCGCGCGAGACGCTGCGGATGGTGATCTCGCAGCCGCTCCAGCTCACGAACACCATCGGCCAGTTCGACGCGGTCGTGAACGTGGGCGGCGGCGGCCCGACCGGCCAGGCGGGAGCCGTGCGCCACGGCATCGCGCGCGCCCTGCTCCAGTTCGACGAAAAGCTGCGCCAGACCCTGAAGCGGGCCGGTCTCCTCACGCGCGACCCGCGCATGAAGGAGCGCAAGAAGTACGGCCAGCCCGGCGCGCGCTCCAAGTTCCAGTACTCCAAGCGGTGACCGGCCGGTGCTGAAGGTCGCGGTCACCGGGGCCAGCGGCTACATGGGCGCGGAGCTGCTGCGCCTGCTCTCCGTCCATCCCAAGGTGCGGATCACCGCCGTGACGTCCGAGCGGCTCGCCGGCGAGCGCCTGGACAAGAGCTATCCGCACCTGCGTGGGTTGAGCGATCTCGTCTTCCAGGAGATCTCAGCCGAGCGGCTGGCCGACGAGGCGGAGCTCGTCTTCCTCGCGCTCCCGCACATGGAGTCACAGCGGCTGATGCCCGCGCTGCGGCGGCACGGCCGGAAGGCGATCGATCTCTCGGCGGACTACCGCTTGAGAGATGCCAGGCTGTACACGACATGGTACAAGGCGCCCCACGAGGACGCGGCCGGTCTCGCCGAGGCGGTGTACGGGATGCCGGAGCTGCACCGCAAGGACATCGCGGGCGCCTCGCTGGTCGCCTCGCCCGGCTGCTATCCGATGGGGGCGGTGCTCGCCACCGCTCCGCTGCTCAAGAGCGGCCGGGGCGGCACCGACGGCATCGTGATCGACGGCAAGTCGGGAGTGACCGGAGCCGGCGCGCAGGGCCGCAAGGCCGATCCGATGTACCTCTTCACCGAGGCCAACGAGAACGTGCAGGCCTACAGCATGGCTACCCACCGCCACACCCCCGAGATCGAGCAGGAGCTGTCCGCGCTGGCGGGGCGTCCGGTGGTGGTGAGCTTCACACCGCATCTCGTGCCGCTCAACCGCGGTCTCTTCACCACCGCCTCGGTGCCCCTCACGAAGCCCGCGACCACCGCGGAGCTGGTGGCGCTCTATCGTGAGTTCTACGCGGGCGAGCCGTTCGTGCGCGTGCTCGACGAGGGCCAGCGGCCGACGACGCGCTCGGTGGTGGGCTCGAACTACTGCGACGTCACGGTGGTTGCCGACCCGCGGACGCAGCGCGCGGTGTGCGTGTCCGCGCTCGACAACCTGGGCAAGGGCGGGTCCGCCAACGGTATCCAGAGCCTCAACATCATGATGGGGTGGGACGAGCGCACCGGCCTCGACGCGCCTCCGGTGTACCCGTAAGCGGCATGCCCGACGTCCAGTGGCTGGAGGGTGGGATCACCGCCGTCCCCGGCATCCTCGCCTCCGGAATCGCGGCCGGCATCAAGCCCAGCGGCAAGAAGGATCTGGCCCTCATCTACTCGTCCTCACCCGCGCGGGCTGCCGCGGTGTTCACCACCAACCAGATCAAGGGCGCGCCGGTGCTGGTCTCGCAGGAGCACGTGCGCGACGGCCGGGCCCAGGCCATCCTGGCCTCGGCGGGCTGCTCCAACGTCTGCACCGGCGAGCAGGGCATCAAGGACGCGCGCGAGATGACCCGCATCACCGGCGAGCTGCTGCGGGTCGCGCCGCGCCAGGTGCTCATCGCCTCCACCGGAGTCATCGGTCAGCCGCTGCCGATGGACAAGATCCGCGCCGGGCTGCCGAAGCTGGTGAAGGGGCTTTCCCCGCAGGGCGGGCGTCTCGCCGCCGAGGCGATCATGACCACCGACACGAAGCCCAAGGAAGCCGCGCTGCGGGTCGACGTGGCGGGCCGGCCGGTGACCATCGGAGGGATCGCGAAGGGCGTGGGCATGATCGAGCCGCACATGGCGACGATGTTCTGCTTCCTCGCCACCGACGCGATGGTGGCGAAGGATTCGCTGCCGCGGGTGCTGCGGCGGGCGGTGGACCGTTCGTTCAATCGGATCACGGTCGACAGCGACCAGTCCACCAGCGACACGGTGGCGGTGCTGGCCAACGGCCTCGCCGAGAACGCCTCGCTGGAGCG
>DATFWA010000297.1:0-5962 GCA_035259825.1 Candidatus Methylomirabilota bacterium
CCGCCCCACCCCGCCCGAGGTTACGGCTCCTCCGTCGCGTCGTAGCGCAGACGGCGGTCCTGCATCCACCGCACCGCGAGCAGATCCTCGAACGCCACGAACGCGCGATTGCGGATCCCGTAGTGCGACACGCCGAATCGCCGCGCGCGGTGGCCCACCGGCAGCTCGAGCACGCGACAGCCCGCCATCCGCAGCAGCGTGGGCACGAAGCGATGGAATCCGCGGAACCGCGGCAGGCAGGACAGGCAGCCGTGGCGCAGGACCCGCAGCGTGCAGGCGCTGTCATGCACGCTCTCCCGCGTGACCGCGTTGCGCACGCCATTGGCGATGCGGGAGGAGATGCGCTTCAGCCAGGGATCGTCGCGGCGCTGCCGCCAGCCGGTGACCGCGTCGTACCCCTCGAGGGCATCGAGCATGCGGGGAATGTCGCGCGGATCGTTCTGCAGGTCGCTGTCGAGCGTGATGACGATGCGCCCGCGCGCCCGCGCGAAGCCCGCGTCCAGGGCGGCCGAGAGCCCGGCGTTGGCCGCGAGGCGGATCAGGCGCACCCGGGAATCGGTCGCGCGGAAGGACCGCACGATGTCGGGGGTGGCGTCGGCGCTGCCGTCGTCCACGAAGATGACCTCGGCCGAGCGGCCCAGCCCATCGAGCACCGCGGACACCTCGGCCCACACTTGCGGGAGGCTTTCTTCCTCGTTGAACGCGGGCAGGACGACCGACAGCTCGGGAACCGCCACGCTCATCGCCGCGGGCCGAGCAGCACCATCGGGTGCGCGCCCACATGGCCAGTCAGCCGCACCTCCCAGCGCGAATCCGACCGCGGCCGCTCCGCCGACCAGCCCGCCTCCCGCATCAGCAACACGTCGCCCGGCTTCGGCGAGGCCAGGACCGCGTCCAGCTCGGCCGCGGTGCCTAGCTCACGCACTGGCCGTCGCAGGTAGAAGTCGTAGTAGAGATTCGCATCGGGATACGCCAGCACCCGCTCCTCGGGAGAGAGCTTCGTGGCCATCGCGGCGGTGAAGCCGCGGATGTTCAAGCGCTCCGCGTAGCGCGTCGGATATCCCCATCCCTCGACGAACAGGATACCTCCGAGGGTGATCGCCACCGCCAAAGTGGCGCCGAGGCCCGAGCCGCGCTTCGCCAGGATGGTGAGAGCTGCCACGAGACCGCCCAGCATCAGGAGGCTCACCAGCCAACGCTCCCAGCCGGGGGCTGGCGTGAAGACATCGGGACCCGGCGCGCCCCGGGCGGCCGGACGTAACAGGAATCCGACCGCCACCACCGCCACGAGCAACAGCGCTCCATATGTCGCCATGAGTACCCGACGTCCGGGGCGGCCGGCCGCGCGCGGGATACGCACCAGCACCTCGGCGACTAGCACGGAGAGCGACGGTAGCACCGGCAGGAAGTAGCGCGCGCGCTGCTCGCCGGAGAGGCTCACCGCAACCGCGATGGTCGCCGTCCACGCGAGCAGCGACCGTCTCCGCGGATCACGGTCGCGCCACCACCACCAGAAACCCGGGATCAGGAAGAGGGTCCACGGCAGGAAGCGGCCGAGGTTGGCGCCGAACGCGGCCAGCCGCGAGCCGGGCTTCTCCCGGAAGTACCATTCGCCGTAGTGCCCCACTACCACCCCACCCACGTAGCTCCGCTCGGTCTGCAGGAGATAGAGCAGTACCCACGGCACGGTGCAGAGCCCCAGGATGCCGAGGCCCATCGGCAGGCGCAGCCAGCGCAGCCCGCGCCAGCCATCCTCGACGAGCACTACCGCGAGGGCCGCGGCCAGGCCCATCAGCGCGGCGGGCCCCTTGGTGGCGAGTGCGCCGGCCAGGCAGAGGTAGTAGCCGGCCAGCAGTGGACCCGGCGCCGCGGCCTGCCGCGCGCGCAGCAGGAAGTAGAGTGCCCAAGCGAGCCACGCGGTCAGCATCATGTCGGAGAGGACCTGGTGCGACATGAAGTAGAAGTACGGCGCGGTGGCGAGCACCAGGCCCGCGGCCAGCCCGATCTCGGTGTCCCACTGCCGGCGCCCGAGGGCGACCACCGCCAGCAGGGTCACCAGCGCGCACAGGATCGAGGCCAGCGGCGCGGTGGCGTCGTCGACCACCCCGAAAGGCAGGGCGAGGAGGCCCACCGTCCAGAAATAGAGCGGGGGCTTGTTGAGGTAGATGACCCCACGTACGCGGGGCAGGAGCCACTGCCCGTGCTCGACTCCCTCGCGCGCGAGGAGCGCAAAGCGGGCCTCGTCCTGGTTCGCGAGCGGGCGGCGCCCGACCGGCAGGCTGAACAGCACGAGCGACGACACGAGCAGCAGCGCGATCAGCGCCCCCGCCCGACGGCGGCTCAGATCACCCCCGCCCGTCGCGCCTGCTCCGCGATCTTGCGGGCGCGTGTGAGGTGCGGCATGTCCATCATCTGCCCCTTCCAGGCGAAGGCGCCGGCGCCGCGCCGGGCGTGCTCCTCGAAGGCGGCAATCAGGGCGACCGCGTCCTCCGCGTCGGCCTTCGACGGGGTGAACGCGGCGTTGATCACCTCGATCTGGCCCGGATGGATCGAGATCTTGCCGCTGAAGCCCATCGCGACGCCCTCGAGGCACTCGCGTTGGAGTCCGTCGAGATCAGGGATGTCGGTGTAGACGGTGTCGATCGCCTCGACGCCCGCAGCGGACGCCGCCACCGCGCACATCACCCGCGCGTAGCGCGGGATGTCGAGATAGCGCCCTTGCTCGTCGCGCGTGCGCGGCAACCCCATCGCGGCCGACAGGTCCTCGATGCCCCAGGAGATGGCGGCTACCCGCCGGCTCGCAGCCGCGATCTCCTTGATGTTGAGCAGCCCCTCCGGCGTTTCGGTGGCGATCAGGACCAGCCGCGTCGACCCGAAAGGCAGGCCGTGCTTCTGCTCGAGAGCGTCCAGGCGGTCGGTCACCCGGCGGACATCCTCGGCGCGGCGCAGCTTCGGCATCACATACCCGTCGGGACGGCCCGCGATCGTCTCGGCCAGATCCGCCTCCGCGTGCTCGGTGAAGATCGGATTCATCCGGATCCACCGCTCGCGTCCCCCGAAGTCGAGGGTCTCGAGCCAGCGCCGCACGATGGGCCGGGTCGCCGCCTTGCGATCCGGCGTGACCGCGTCCTCGAGGTCGAGGATGAGGCCGTCGGCGGGGAGAGTGAGCGCCTTGGCCATCATCTTCTCGTTGCCGCCCGGCACGAAGTGGAGCGATCGGCGCATCGGCGAGCCCCTGGTCAGGACGAGCGGCGCCGCATCATGGCGGCGCGGCGGCAGCGCATCACTACGTCGCCGTGCTGGTTGCGGGCGCGGTGCTCGAAGATCACCACACCCCACTGCGGTCGCGACTTCGACTCGCGCTTCTCCACCACCTCGGTCTCCGAGTAGATGGTGTCGCCGTGGAAGACCGGCTTGGGAAACTCGACCTTCTCGAATCCCAGGTTTCCCACCGTGGTGCCCAGCGTGGTCTCGCCGACGCTCAGCCCCACCGCGATGCCCAAAGTGAGCAGGCTGTTCACCAGCGGCTTGCCGAACTCCGCCTTCTGCGCGGCGTGGAAGTCGATGTGCAGCGGCTGCGGATTCATGGTGAGGCAGGTGAAGAAGACGTTGTCGGACTCGGTGATGGTGCGTCCGGGCTGGTGCTGAAAGGTCTGCCCCAGCTCGAGTTCCTCGAACAGCTTGCCGGCCATCGGTGGCCTCCTTGCCTGGCGGGCGGGGCGGCGGTCCTAGCGCGCGGCGGTGGGGACGGCGTCGAGCTCGGCAATCACCTGCGCGCTCGAGTCCACGCGGCCGAGCAGGCGTGCGAAGTTCTCGCAGGCCGCGTCGTGCAGCCGGCGGCTGGCCGCACCGCAGCCATCCTCCACGAGCAGGCTGCGGAAGCCCCGGTCGGCGGCATCCCGCGCGGTCCCTTCCACGCAGGAGTTGGTGGACACGCCGGTAAACACGAGCTGCTCTATGCCCCACGCGCGCACCAGCCGCTCGAAGCCCGACGAGTGGAATGCGCTCATGGTTGTCTTGTTCAGCACCGGCTCGTCCGGCCGTGGCGCCAGCGCGTCCAGGATCTCGTGCTCGCGCCGGCCCTTCGTGTTGCCAACCGCCTCCGCCATCGGCCGCATGTGCGGCGGCAGGTCGCTGTAGTCGGGCATCTCGGAGCCCACCGTGAGGTACACGACCCGGAGACCGCGGCTGCGAAAGGCGTCGAGCAGCCGTTGGATGGTCGGGACCACCACGCTCTCGATGCGATCAAAGCGCTCGCTGCCCTGATCCTCGCGCCCCTGGTCCTTCAGGAGCCGCCCCAGGCCTTCGTGCCGCGAGCCGCTCGCGTACTGCATGTCGACCACCACCAGCGCCACGCGCTTCGCGTCGAGCCGGAACCCCGGATTGAACTGGCCCGCGTAGTCCTTGGCCATGAGCGACAGCCTAGCAGGACGGACGACGGAGCACGGCCGGATCGATGCGCCGCGACACCCACTGCCCGTCGCTCGGGCTGCCGAGGAGACGCCCCCGCTCCGCGATGACCTTCCCGCGCAGCAGGGTCATGACGGGCCAGCCGGAGACCGCCCACCCTTCCCAGGGGCTGTAGTCCGTCACGTGGAAGTCGTCCTTGGCGAGCGTCTTGCGGATCGTCGGATCAATGAGCACCAGGTCGGCATCGCTGCCAGGCGCGATCACGCCCTTCTTGGGGTAGAGGCCCATGATCTTGGCGGCATTGGTCGCCGTGATGTCGGCGAAGCGGGTCAGCGACATGCCGCGCTTGACGACGCCCTCGGTGAAGCCGATGCCGATTCGCGCCTCCGCCCCCACGTTGCCGCCGGTGACGTCCTCGATGGTGCGGCCCTTCAGCTTGAACGCGAGGCTCGTCGGGTACTCGTCGGTGGCGAGGGTGGAGAGCCCGTCGTGCACCAGCCCATTCCAGAGGGCCTGCTGGTCCTCGGGGAACTTCAGCGACGGGTAGGTGTGCGAGCAGAAGCCCCGCGGGGTCTTGTAGTACTCGGCGTTGAAGCAGGCGTACTGGTGGAGGGTCTCGCCGTAAACCGGCAGGCCGTGCGCGCGGGCCTCCGCCACCGTTTCCACGCCCTCGCGCGCCGAGACGTGCACGAAGTACACGCCGGCACCGCTCGCCTTGGCCAGGGCCACGGTGCGGCGGAAGGCGAGCAGCTCGGAGAGCTTGGTGTGCACGAGATGGAGGTTGGTCCCGTCCATCCGGCCTTCCTCACGGAAGCGCTCGTAGTTGAACTGGACCAGATCCTCGTCTTCGCCGTGCACGACCATGATCCCGCCCGCCTTGGCGACCTTCTCCATGGCGAAATGGATCCGGCCGAAGTCGATGCGGTTCCCGGCCCGCTTGGGATGCGGCGGCAGCACGTTGGTGGTGAACACCTTGAAGCTCGGATGGCCCGCCTGGATCGCCTCGCCGATCTGGTCGAACACGCGGATCGGCAATGCGCCGGCCAGTGTCAGGTGGAACGCGTAGTCGACGTAGGAGTTGCCCTTCCACCGGCTCGCGCGCTGCTCGATCACGGGTTGAATATCACTGCCCGGCCGCACGTAGGCGAAGTCGATGTGGGTGGTCGTGCCGCCGCAGGCCATGCCGCGCGTGTCGTCCTCGGGGCCGAGCGTGATGGCGGGCTCCTCGGGGTGCGACATGATCCCGTGGGCCAGATGTGCGTGAGGCTCGACGCCGCCCGGGGAGACGATCTGGCCGGCCGCGTCGATGACCCGAGCCCCGTCGGTCGGCAGCGTGCCGGGCGCGGCAATCACCGCGATCTGCTCACCGCGAACACCGACGTCCCAGAGCCCGGCGCCCTGCGGCGTGATCACCTGCCCGTTTCGAATCACGAGGTCGAGCACGAACGGAGCCTAGCCCAGGTCCCGCAGGTCGTCAACGACTCCGCACGCCTTGGTGGTCCAAACTCACGGCAACGCGGGACGGCGACGACCCCACGCGGTCGCACTCTCG
>DATFWA010000298.1:0-14359 GCA_035259825.1 Candidatus Methylomirabilota bacterium
CCACCGCCCCCACCGCCGCCCCCGCCACCCTTCGCGAGCAGGACGGGCTGACCATCGTCAGCAGAATCCGACGTCAGCACCGGAACTGGCTTGGCCGATTGGGAGTGGAGGCTTGCCGCGAATACGGGCGAGAGGGGCAAGACGGTCAGGACGATCGCCAGCAGGATGATGGCGAGCAGACGGAACGGTCGAGACAAGGCGGACATCGTCGATCGTGGTCCTTTAAGGTGCCCGCGACAAGCGGCAATCGTTATGCCAGTGGAGTTAGCTCTGATGGGAGGCATCTGGAGCCAGCCAGCCTCCGGCGCTTCGAGAATATCGATGCAGACTTGCGTGCGTGCCCAAGGCGCCACGTCGGACCGACGTGGCGCTGCGCACCTGAGCGCACAGCCTACTGCTTCTTCCGACCCCGGTAGGAACTACCGGCGAAAACTTCCGGCGCTACATCCGTGACCGGATGAAGCGGCCGATGCCACCGACCGCCGACTCGGCCTCCTCGAGCATGGGCAGGAACCAGTGCCACACGTGGATCATCCGGTCCCAGACCTCGAGGGTGGCCGTCACGCCGGCCTCCCTGGCGCGCTCGGCAAGCTGCACGGCGTCGTCCAGCAACACCTCGTCGCTGCCGACGTGGACGAGCAGGGGCGGCAGTCCGCGGAGATCGGCGAACAGGGGAGACGCCAGCGGAGTCCGGCGATCCCGGTCGCCCAGATAGGCCCGCGCCATCTCCTCGATTGGGCCGCTCTTCACGATGGGATCCACCTCGGCCTTGGTCCGGTAGCTGGCGCCGCTGCACGTCAGGTCGACCCAGGGCGAGATGCACACGCCGCCCGCGGGAAGCGGCACCGAGGCGTCGCGCAGCGCCAGCAGCGTGGCCACCGTGAGCCCTCCGCCCGCCGAGTCGCCGGCGATCACGATGTGTCCTGGTGCGATGCCCTGGTCCAGTAGCCAGCGATAAGCGACCACCGCGTCGTCCACGGCGGCCGGAAACGGATGCTCGGGCGCCAGCCGGTAATCCAGGACAAGCGCGATCGCCGCGCTCGCGCTCGCGATCGCCGCGGCCAGATGACGGTGCGAGCGTGGCGAGCCGATGACATAGCCGCCGCCGTGGAGATAGAGCACCACGCGACCGGCGACCGCGGACGGCGGGCGCAGCCATTCGGCCGGCGCGACGGGTGCGCTCACGCGCTCGATCTTGACGTCGGCCGGGGTGGGGAACACCTTCTCGGCGCGCTCGTACTGCGCGCGGCGCTCCGCGGTGGTCAGCGTCTCGGACGGGGGCAGCTTGGCCAGGTGTGCGCGTACGACGTCGATCCCGCGGTCGGCCATGGTCACGTCTCCTTGTGCGCCGTCGGTCTATGGTCGAGCGATCGTGTGCCGGCGCTGACGACCGCGAGTGATTCTGCGCCGCCCACTCTGGATTCGCAAGGCGCGATCCGCGGCGACTCGGGTGGTCCGGCCGTGGCAGAATGACGCGCATGCCGACACCGTCCGTCCCCGATTTCCTTTACGGCACCGCCTGGAAGGAGGAGCGCACGCAGGGCCTGGTCGAGCTCGCGCTGCGGTCGGGATTCCGCGGGATCGACACCGCCAACCAGCGGCGGCACTACTTCGAGGCCGCGGTCGGCCTGGGCCTGGCCGCGGCGTATCGCGAGGGCGTCGTCACTCGCGACGATCTGTTCCTGCAGACGAAGTACACGTACCTGCCGGGTCAGGATCATCGCCTTCCGTACGACCCGCAGGCCGATCTTTCCTCCCAGGTGGCGCAGTCGATGGCCAGCTCGCTCGAGCACCTCGGCACCGATCACGTCGACAGCTACGTGCTGCACGGGCCCGCGTCGCTGGACGACTGGACGGAGTACGACGCGGAGGTCTGGACCGCGATGGTGCGCGAGCGCGACGCGGGCCGGACCCGGCTGCTCGGCGTGAGCAACATCTCGGTGGAGCAGCTGCGGCAGATGGTGGATTCGGGTGCGGAGTCGCCCGCGTTCGTGCAGAACCGCTGCTTCGCCCGCGACGGCTGGGACCGCGAGGTTCGAGCGCTCTGCGCCGAGCGGCGCATTGTCTACCAGGGCTTCTCGCTGCTCACCGCGAACCGGCAGGTCCTGGCCGACCCGCTGGTGGCGGAGATCGCCGCGCGAGAGCGCGCCACGCCCGCCCAGGTGGTGTTCCGCTTCGCGCTGGCGGTGGGCATGCTGCCGATCACCGGCACGTCTAGCGCCACGCACATGGCGCAGGATCTGGCCGGCCGCGCGCTGACGCTCTCCGCCGACGATGTGAGCGCGATCGAGTCGCTGGCGGAGTGATGAGCCACCCAGGCGGTCGCGGCCTGCCGCAGGCGACGTCGTCTCACGCCTCGCGCGCGCGGTGGAACCGGCGCTGGAGCGAGGAGCGGGCGGAGCCGAGCCCCACGCCGAGCGACTTCCTCGTCGCGGAGGTCGAGGGGTTGCCGCCCCGGAGGGCGCTCGACCTGGCGTGCGGCGCGGGCCGCAACGCGGTGTGGCTGGCCCGCCGGGGCTGGCAGGTTACCGCCGTCGATTTCTCGGACGCGGCGCTGCGGATGGCGCGCGCACTCGCGGCCGATGCGCGCGTGACGGTGGAGTGGATCGAGGCCGACGCGGTGGTCTGGGAGCCGCCCCCGCGCGCCTGGGACCTCGTGTGCGTGCTCTACTTGCAGCTGCCGGCGGCCGAGCGTCGGAGCGCGCTGGCTCACGCGGCCGCCGCGGTGCGTCCCGGCGGCACGCTGCTCGTGGTGGGACACGACCGGCTGAATCTCACCGAGGGCTGGGCCGGGCCCACGCAGGCCGACGTGCTGTTCACGCCGGACGACGTGGTCGCGGAGATCGAAGGCCTCGACGTCGTCAGGGCGGAGCGCGTTCGCCGCGCCGTCGCGGACGCTCCCGCGGGGCGCGACGCGATCGACGCGCTGGTCCGCGCGCGGCGTCCCGCGTGAGGCGCGTCTAGGCGCTCACTCAGCGGCGGCCTGAGCCCCGGCGAGGCGGCCGAAGACGGCGCCGGACATCAGCCCAGTGCCGCCGGGATAGTTGCCGTGGAACAGCCCGCCCACCATCTCGCCGCAGGCGTAGAGCCCGACAATGGGCGTCCAGCTCGTGCTGAGCACTTGGGCGCGGTCGTTCACGCGCACGCCGCCGAAGGTGAAGGTGATGCCGCCGGTCACCGGGTAGGCCAGGAAGGGCGGGGCGTCGAGCCGCTGGGCCCAGTTCGATTTGGGCAGCGGCAGCCCGCGCGTGGCGAGCCCGTCGCGCACGGTGGGATCGAAGCGTCCGTCGGTCACCGCCGCGTTGTAGGCCTCGAGCGTGCGCCGGCAGGCCGCGCGGTCGAGCGGCAGCTTGTCGGCCAGCGCGTCGAGCGTGTCGGCGTGCAGCGGCGTGCCGGTCTTGTAGCGGCCTTCGAGCAGATGCGTCACCTTGGCGTCGAAGATCTGCCAGCCGATGCCGCCCGGCTCGTTCAGGATGATCCCGCCGAGCTTGGCGTAGGTGTAGAACTGGAAATCCTCGCCCTCGTCGAAGAAGCGCAAGCCGCGCGTGTTGACGAGCACCCCGTAGGGATACGAGAGGCGGTTGGTCTTGTCGGTGAGCTTGCGATCCCCGTGCGGCGGCGCGCCGGCGTCGATGGGCGTGGAGTGGCAGCCGGTCCACTGGCCGTGGGGCAGGGCGCCCAGCTCCATCGCCATGCGCAGCCCGTCGCCGGTGTTGTAGCGCGTGCCCCGCACCTTGGCGTGGTCCCAGGGCCGTCCGAGGTAGCGCGCCCGCCATTCCGGATTGGCCTCGAAGCCGCCGCAGCCCAGCACCACCGCCTTCGCGGAGAGCTCCGCGAACCCGTCGGGGCCCTGCACGCCCACGCCGGTGACGTGCCCGCGGCGGTCTTGCAGCAGGCGCACCACCGCGGTGTCGTAGCGCACCTCGACGCCGTCCCGCTCGGCCACGCGGAACCACATCGCGGAGAGCCCGACCCCTTCGTGCCGGGCCCGGATCACCGCGCCGGGCGACCACTTGATGGTGTCGCCGACCTTGACCGCGGAGAGCGAGACCGCCGGCTCCATCTCGATGCCCTTGCCGGCCATCCAGCACGCGGTGTCGTAGGAGCGGCCGATGAGCAACTCGGCCAGCTCGGGGTCGGTGCGCCCGTCGGTGACGCGCAGGAGATCGGCCATGAAGAGGCGGTGCGGGTAGGGCTCGACGCCCGCGTAGAACCCGGGCACCTCGCGCTCGGCGTCGGGCACGAGGGCGCGCAGATCGTCGGGGCGATCGAAGGCGATGCGCAGGAGCCCGCCGCTGTAGTGCGTGTTGCCGCCGCGCAGGGTACGCGGCGCCTTCTCCAGCGCCAGCACGCGCGCGGCGCCCTGCTCGCGGGCGGCCACCGCGGCGGCCAGCGCCGCGTTGCCCGCCCCCACCACGATGACGTCGTAGTCGCTCACACGCGCTCCCGGCCGCCTACCATACCCGGGAGCGCGGCTTCCGCGCTACCGGAACGACCGGGTGAGGGCAGGCCTCGCTGCTTAGGGCTCCCTAAACAACCGAAAGGCGGCGCGCGTCGTGATTGTTTGACACCGGGCGAAGCCACGTGGTATTGGCGCAGTGACAATAGGCAGCGCGGAGCAGCTTGTCGTCAACGACGAGAGGAGAATCGCGATGGCCTCAGTCAACGTCAACGGCCGGCAGTACAACGTCAAGCTCCCCGACGACACCCCGCTCTTGTGGGCTCTCCGCGACGAGCTGGGGCTCACCGGCACCAAGTTCGGCTGCGGCATGGCGCTCTGCGGCGCGTGTACCGTGCACGTCAACGGCCAGCCCACGCGCGCGTGCATGACGCCGGTCTCCGCGGTGGTCGGCGCCAAGGTGACGACCATCGAGGCCGTCGGCGGCGACCCGGTGGGCCGCGCGGTGCAAGCAGCCTGGGTCGACATGGGTGTGCCGCAGTGCGGCTACTGCCAGGCCGGTCAGGTCATGGCGGCGACCGCGCTACTCAAGCGCACCAAGAAGCCGACCGATGCCGAGATCGACGAGGCCATGAGCGGCAACATCTGCCGCTGCGGGACCTACGTCCGGATCCGGGAGGCGATCAAGCAGGCTGCCGCACAGCCGGGAGCGGCCCGATGAGCGCCCGGCGGCCGGATTCACCCTCGGTCGAGACGCGGCCGGGGAGTATGCCCGAGGCGGTGATCGCCAACATCAGCCGCCGGCGGTTCCTGCAAGGCACCGGCGCCGTCGGCGGGTTGGTGCTCGCCGCGGGGTTCCCCTCGGTCGCACGCGCGGCCGATCCGCCCAAGTACGGGCGGGACGGCATGCCCAACGGGTGGGTGGATGATCCGCTCGTGTTCGTGGCGATTGGAGAGGACGGCACCGTCACGATCACCTGCCATCGCTCCGAGATGGGGCAGGGCGTGCGCACGAGCATGCCGATGATCGTGGCCGACGAGCTCGAGGCCGACTGGAAGCGCGTGAAGATCAAGCAGGCCACCGGTGACGAGAAGCGCTTCGGCAACCAGGATACCGACGGCTCGCGCAGCACGCGGCATTTCTTCACACCCATGCGGCGTTGCGGGGCGGCGGCTCGGACGATGCTGGAATCCGCGGCCGCGGCCAAGTGGGGCGTCCCACCGAGCGAGGTCGAGGCCAAGAACCACGAGGTCGTGCACGCCAAGAGCGGCCGGCGTCTGGGCTACGGCGCGCTGGCCAAGGCGGCGGCCGCCCAGCCGGTGCCGTCACGCGACACCGTACGGTTGAAGGACCCGTCGCAGTTCCGCTACATCGGCAAGGGTCAGCTCAAGCTCGTCGATGGCCGTGACATCGTGACCGGCAAGGCGCAGTACGGCATCGACACCCGGCTGCCCGGAATGCTCTACGCCGTGGTGGCGCGCCCGCCGGTTTACGGCGGGAAGGTGACCAGCTACGACGCCGCCGCCACGCTCAAGGTTCCGGGGGTGGTGAAGGTGGTTGAGATCGACCAGAGCCCGGCCCCGGCGCAGTTCAATCCGCTGGGCGGCGTGGCGGTGGTGGCGACCAACACCTGGTCGGCGATCCAGGGTCGCAAGGCGCTGAAGGTGGTCTGGAACGACGGCCCCAACGCCTCCTACGACACGCCGGCCTTCAAGGCTTCCCTGGAGGAGTCCGCACGCAAGCCGGGCAAGGTCGTGCGCAACAACGGCAATTTCGATAGCGACCTGTCGGCGGCCGCGAAGAAAATCGAAGCCGAATACTACATCCCGCACCTCTCGCACGCCCCGATGGAGCCGCCCGCCGCGACGGTGCGGATCGTCAACGGCAAGGCCGAGGTGTGGGGCTGCGTGCAGTCCCCGCAGGCGACGAAGGACCTCATCGCCAAGCGGCTCGGCATGAAGCCCGAGGACGTGACCGTCAACGTGACGCTGCTGGGCGGCGGGTTCGGCCGGAAGTCGAAGCCCGACTTCGCCATCGAGGCCGCGGTGGTCTCCAAGGCGATGGAAGGCAAGCCGGTGAAGGTGACCTGGACCCGTGAAGACGACCTGGTGAACAACTACTTCCACACCGTGTCGGTGGAGCACCTCGAGGCCGGGCTCGACGCGCAGAACAAGCCGGTCGCCTGGCTGCACCGCAGCGTGGCGCCCACCATCTTCTCGACCTTCGTCGAGGGGGCGAAGAACGAGGCCGACCTCGAGCTGGCCATGGGCGTCATCAACGTACCGTTCGACATCAAGAGCATCCGCATCGAGAATCCCGAGGCGGTCGCGCACACGCGGATCGGATGGTTCCGCTCCGTCTCGAACATCCCGCACGCGTTCGCGGTGCAGTCGTTCGTGGCCGAGCTGGCCGCGGCGGCGGGGCGTGACCCGAAGGACTACCTGCTGGAGGTCATCGGACCGCCCCGGCGGCTCACCCCGGAGCAGCTGTCCGACAAGTGGAACCACGGTGAGAGCCCGGAGCTGTACCCGGTCGACACCGGGCGGCTCCGCCGGGTGGTGGAGACGGTGGCCCGCGAGGCCGGCTGGGGGCGGCAGATGCCCAAAGGCCGCGGTCTCGGGATCGCCGCCCACTACAGCTTCGTGTCGTATGTTGCGTCGGTGGTGGAGGTCGAAGTAGACAATCAAGGGGTGATCGCGGTTCCGCGCATCGACATCGCCATCGACTGCGGCGCCACGGTGAACCCGGACCGCGTGCGCGCCCAGATGCAGGGCGCGGCTGTGATGGGTCTGGGCATCGCGACGCTCGGCGAGATGACGTTCAAGAGCGGGAAAGCCGAGCAGGAGAACTTCCACCAGTACGAGGTCACGCGCATGTCCGGGTCGCCCCGCGAGACCCGCGTGTACATCATTCCGGGCGACTATGCCCAGCCGATGGGAGGAGTGGGTGAGCCAGGTGTGCCGCCGATCCCGCCGGCGCTCTGCAACGCGATCTTCGCAGCCACCGGGAAGCGCATCCGGACTCTGCCGATCCGCGATCAGCTGAAAGCCTGACGGAGTAAGTGGGCCGACGACGGAGCCGCGCGCGACCACCCGGTCGCGCCGGCTCCACGGCCCACGCCGTAGCTCCGCCGCGTCCGCTCCCGCCCACTCCGCCCGCGCCGTCGTCGGCGCTCTGGCGCCTGCTCCCGCCGCTGCTCTGCGTCGTCGTAACCCTGGTGGTGTTCTGGCCGACGCTCGGGCATCAGTTCCTCGACTGGGACGACGACCGCAACCTGATGAACAACCCCGACTTCAGGGGACTCGGGTGGGCCAACGTCCGGTGGATGCTCACCACGACGCTGATGGGCCACTGGATTCCCTTCACATGGCTGACGTTTGGCACCGACTATGTGATCTGGGGGATGAGGCCGTTCGGCTATCACCTGACCAACATGCTGCTGCATTCCGGCGCGGCGGTGGCGATGTACTTCATGGCCCTCCGCCTGCTCCGAAAAGCAACCGTCGGCGGTGAGATCGCGCTCCGCCTGGGCGCTCTCGCGGCGGCGCTCTTCTTCGCGATCCACCCCCTGCGAGTGGAGTCCGTGGCGTGGGCGACCGAGCGGCGCGACGTGCTCTCCGGTCTCTGGCTCATGCTCACGGTCCTGACCTACCTGGTCTCCGTCGATCGGCCGGACGAGCGCCGGCGCTGGTGGCTGGCGGTCTCGCTGGGCTGCTACGCCCTGGCCCTGACCTCGAAGGCCATCGTGATGACGCTGCCCGCGGTACTGCTCATCGTGGACGTCTATCCGCTGCGACGGCTGGACCGTTGGCGGGCGTGGACCACCGCCGAGGGGCGTCGGGCTCTCATCGAGAAGATCCCGTTCGTGATGCTGGCCGTCGCCGGCGCGGGGATGGCGGTCTATGCCCTGCGCACCCACGCCGCGGAGATGATCGTGTCGCAGTCCCTCGAGAGCCGGGTCGCGGCGGCCCTGTATGGCATCGCGTTCTACGCGTGGAAGACCTTCGTGCCGGTCGGGATCTCGCCGCTGTACCAGCTTCCGCCGCGCGTGGATCCCGCGGACCCGGCGATGCTGGCCAGCGCCGCGGTGGTGGTCACGGTCACCGCGGTGCTCGTCTGGCAGCGACGGCGCTGGCCGGCCGGGCTCGCGGCCTGGCTCGCCTATCTGGTGCTCCTCGCCCCGGTGAGCGGGATCGTGCAATCCGGCCCCCAGCTGGTGGCGGCTCGCTACAGCTATCTGGCCTGCCTTGGGTTCGCGCTGCTCGTGGGCGCCGTGGTCTGGTGGCTCGCGCGACGCGCCGCGGGGCCGCCCCCGGCCTGGCGGTGGGCGGGCGTCGGCGGCGCGGTGGTGGCCGTGAGTCTCGCGGGTATCGGCGCGCTCGCGTGGAGCCAGACGCACGCGTGGCGTGATTCGGAGACGCTGTGGGCGCACGTGGTCTCGCTCGATCCCGCGTCGGCGATCGCGCACAACAACCTGGGCTTCGCCTACCTGCAGCAGGGGCGCCTCGCCGACGCCGAGCGGGAGGTCCAAGCCGCGCTGAGGCTGGATCCGGAATGGGAGCTGGCGCACGCGAACCTGGCGGTGGTGCTGCTGCGCCAAGGCCGGCTCGCGGAGGCCGGCGAGGCGCGGGTGCAGCTCGGCTACATGCTCCTCAAGCACGGCAAGTACGAGGCGGCCATCGATCTCTTCCAGAAGGAAGTCGCCTCGCGCCCGGGCGACGCGGGCGCGCACAACAATTTGGGTGCCGCGCTGCTGCTGCGCGGACAGGTCGGGCCGGCGATCGGCCAGTTCGAGGAGGCGTTGCGGATCAATCCGGCGCACGAGAAAGCCCGGCGCAATCTCGCCGCGGCGCGCCAGCGTCAGCTCGGGCGATGAGGTCGTCCGCGGTGACGTTGCGTTCGCCGCGCCGATCACTTAGGGTACTAGGCGTTCTCTACCGAGGAGCGAGCCTCTGGGTCCCACGCCGGTCCTGCGCACCGAGAAGCTGACACGAATCTTCGGCCGGCTCCTCGCGGTGAACGCGGTGGACTTCGAGGTGCAGCCCGGCGAGCTGCGCTCGGTCATCGGGCCCAACGGGGCCGGCAAGAGCACGTTCTTCAAGCTGATCGCCGGGGAGCTGCCGCCCACGACCGGCCGCGTGCTGTTCGACGGCGTGGACGTGACCGGTGAGCCGCAGTTCGCGCGCTCGCAGCGCGGCATCGCCAAGTCCTACCAGATCACCACGATCTTCCCGCATCTCTCGGTCTGGGAGAACGTGCGGGTGGCCGCGCAGTGCCGGCAGACCGTGATGCGCTGCTGGAGCCGCGCGGACCGGCTGCCCGCGGTGGCCGAGGAGACGCGGGCCATCCTCGACGCGGTCGATCTCGGCGGCAAGGCCGACCTGCTGGCGACCCACCTGGGACACGGGCTCCAGCGACATCTCGAGATCGGCATCGCGCTGGCCTGCCGGCCGCGGCTGCTGCTGCTCGACGAGCCCACCGCGGGCATGAGCCCGGAGGAGACCGAGCGGACCATCGCCCTGATCAAGCGCATCGCGGCCGGGCGCACCGTGATCCTGGTCGAGCACAAGATGAAGGTCGTGATGACCATCTCCGACCGCATCACGGTGCTGCACCAGGGCGCGGTGCTCGCCGAGGGCAGCCCCGAGGAGATCCGCGCCGACGAGCGCGTCCAGGAGGTCTATCTGGGGCGGCGCACGCGCAGCCGCGCGGCGTCGGCACCGGCCTAATGCTGAGCATCGAGGAGGTGCACAGCTACTACGGAGAGAGTCACATCGTGCAGGGGGTCAGTCTCTCCGTCGGACGGGGTGAGACGGTGGCCCTGGTCGGGC
Source organism: Candidatus Methylomirabilota bacterium (assembly GCA_035259825.1). Lineage (GTDB taxonomy): Bacteria > Methylomirabilota > Methylomirabilia > Rokubacteriales > CSP1-6 > CAMLFJ01. The sequence goes on from DATFWA010000298.1 coordinate 10,232, forward strand.
GCAACGGGGCGGGCAAGACCACGCTGCTCAAGACCATCATGGGGATCGTGCCCGCGCGCCGCGGCCGGGTGCGGCTCGACGACGCCGACGTGACGTCGCTCGCCACGCACGAGATCGCGCGGCGGGGCATGACCTTGGTCCCGGAGGACCGGCGCATCTTCCCGCGGCTGACGGTGGCCGAGAACCTCCAGGTGGCCTCTCTCGCCAGAGGTGGTGGGGACGCGGCGGCGCTGGGCCGCGTGCTGGAGTACTTCCCGCGGCTCCGCGAGCGGCTCGATCAGGCCGGCCAGAATCTCTCGGGCGGCGAGCAGCAGATGCTGGCGCTGGCCCGCGGCTTCCTGACCCGACCGGACCTGATGCTGATCGACGAGCTGTCCGGAGGTCTCATGCCGATGCTCGTCGACGCGCTGATGGACATCCTGCGACGGATCAACCAGGCCGGGGTCACCATCCTGCTGGTGGAGCAGGACCTCGAGGTGGCCCTGGCGCTGGCCTCGCGCTGCTACGTGCTCGATCAAGGCCAGATCCAGTTCGAGGGATCCGCGGAGGCCCTGCGCCGGGACCACGCGATCCAGGCGCGCTTCCTCGGGGCCACCTGAGCGGCGTCTTCTCACCTCATCGTCCGGCAAGGAGGACACGATGGACCGACGGCGATTCATCACGACCACCGCGGCGGCCGGGCTCGGCGCCGGGTTGCTCTCGCGCCGCGCGCGCGCGGCCGATCCGATCAAGATCGGCGTGCTGCTGCCCTTCTCCAAGGCCTTCGCGGTGCTGGGCGAGAACACGCTCGCGGGGTTCATGATCGGCGCCAAGGAGGCGGGGCCAACCATCGCGGGGCGCTCGTACACCATCATCAAGGAGGACGACACCGCGGACCCGAGCGTGGGCGTGAGCAAGGTGCGCAAGCTCATCGAGAAGGACGAGGTGGACGTGATCGTGGGGACCATCCACAGCGGGGTGGCCGCGGCGATCCGCAACCACATCGTGGACGCCAAGAAGCTCTGGCTCAACCCAATCGCCACCAACGACCTGCTCGCCGAGCAGGGCTGCAGCCGCTACCACTTCCGCTTCTCGAACAGCGCCTGGCAGTCCGCGGCGCCGCTCGGCCCGTGGTCCAAGGGCAAGCTGGGCGACCGCGCCTACATCTGTGTGTTCAACTTCGCCTTCGGCCAGCAGTCGGCCGCCCACTTCAAGAAGGGGTTCACCGAGGCGGGCGGCACCATCGTCGGCGAGTCGTTCCCGCCGTTCAACACGACCAACTACGCGCCGTACTTCCCGGCGATCAAGGACGCCAAGCCCCAGTTCGTCTTCGCCAACTTCGCGGGCGCCGACGCGGTGGCCTTCGTCAAGCAGTACGCCGACTTCGGCCTGAAGGGCCCGATCAAGGTGCTGGGGCCGTCGAACCTGGTCTCCGAGGACGTGCTGACCGCGCAGGGCGAGGCGGCGGTGGGCGTCTACTCCAACTCGTACTACACCCCGAGCTACGACATCCCCAAGAACCGGGCGTTCACCAAGCTGTGCAAGGACGCGGGCAAGGAGCCCGACCACTTCCTGTGCGCGGGTTACGACACCGCGCAGGCGCTCTTCACCGCGCTCAAGGAGACCAAAGGCGACGTGGCCAACAAGGAGCGGCTGATCCAGATCATCACCGACATGAAGATCGACAGCCCCCGCGGACCGCTCCGCTTCGACCCGAAGAACCACAACCCGATCTCGGACATCCAGATGCGCACGGTGCAGGCGGGGCCGCCCCTGCAACACGTGGTGATCGACGTGCTGAAGGACGTGCGGCATCCCGACAACATGGGCTGCGTGCTCTAGCCGTCGATGTCGGTCGACGCGATCCTGACCCAGCTGCTGATGGGGCTCACGGTGGGGGTGAACCTCGTGCTGGTGGCGACGGGGCTCACCCTCGTGTTCGGCATGATGGGGGTGATCAACTTCGCCCACAGCGCGCTGTTCATGCTGGGCGCCTACGCGGGCCTCGTGACCTCGACGCACCTCGGCAGCTTCTGGCTGGGCCTGGCGGTCGCGCCGCCGATGATCGGCCTGCTCGGTGCCCTCGTCGAGCGCTCGCTCTTGCGACCCCTACGCGAGCGCTACCCGCTCTCGCACCTGCTGCCGCTGCTGCTCACCTTCGGGCTCTCGCTCTTCTTCGAAGGCTCGGCCAAGGTGATCTGGGGGGCCGACATCGTCTCGCTCGGCAAGCCCGCGCTCCTCGGCGGCGCGCTGTCCGTCGGCCGCATCACGTTCCCCACCTACTGGCTCTTCGCCCTCGTGGCGGCCGCGGTGCTGGCCGCCGCGGTCTGGCTCGTGGTCGAGCGCACCTCGCTGGGCCTCTCCATCCGCGCGGCCACCCAGGACCCGATGATGGCCGCCGTCCTCGGAGTCAACACCCAGCGCCTGAACACCATCGTCTTCGCCCTCGGCTCGGGCCTGGCCGCGGCCGCCGGGGTCATCCTCGGCACCATGACGAGCCTGTCGCCGCAGATGGGGGCGGGCGTGGTGCTCGATGCCTTCATCGCCATCGTCATCGGCGGGCTCGGCAGCTTCACCGGCGCCATCGTGGGCTCGCTGCTGCTGGGGCAGGTGCAGTCATTCGGCGTGGCCCTGCTGCCCGCCTTCCACACGCCGCTGGTCTTCCTGGTCATGGCGGTGGTGCTGGTGCTCAAGCCGAGCGGGCTCTTCGGCGCGACGGAGCGCCGATGACGCGGCTCCCGGCGTTGATCATCGGAGCGGGGCTCCTCCTGGCCCCCCTCGGGGTGGGGCGGCTCTATTCCGCCTACTACCTGAACCTGCTCGCGTGGATCCTGATCTTCGCCCTCTTCGCCGCCGCGCTGGACCTGGCTCTGGGCTACGGCGGGCTCGTGTCCTTCGGCCACGCCGGCTTCTTCGGCATCGGGGCCTACGGCGCCGCGCTGACCCTACGGCACCTGTCGTCCTCCCTCTGGCCCGGGCTCGCCGTGGGGATCGCGGCCGCGGCGGTCCTGGCGGTGGTGGTGGGCTACTTCGCGGTGCACTCGCGTGGCGTGTACATGGCGATGCTCACGTTCGCCTTCGCGCAACTGCTCTACGAGGTCGCGATCAAGTGGGTCGCGGTGACCGGAGGCAGCGACGGGCTGCCCGGAGTGGGGCGGCCGCGTGTCGGCATCGGCGCGCTGGCGCTCGACCTCTCGGACAAGCGCCACATGTACTGGCTGGTGCTCGCCTTCGTGGCCCTGGGCTTCGCGCTGGCGCGGCAGATCGTGGTCTCGCCGTTCGGGCACGCCCTGGTGGCGGTGCGTGAGAGCGAGGAGCGGGCGCGCGCCATCGGCATCGATGTGACCCGGCACCGGCGGGTGGCGCTCGTGTTCTCGGGTGCGCTGGCCGGCCTGGCCGGGGCGCTGTTCGCGGTCTTCCAGAACTTCGTGTCGCCCGAGTTGCTGTTTTTCGCGCTCTCGGGCGAGGTCGTGGTGATCGCGCTGCTCGGCGGGCTCGGCACGCTCTACGGCTCGCTGGTGGGCGCCGTCATCGCGATCGGTCTCCGGGAGGTCCTCTCGACCTACACCGACAACTGGCTGGTCTTCCTGGGCGCGCTCTACGTCATCTGCGTCATGTGCTTCCCGCAGGGGCTCACGCGCCTCTTCGCCCGAACGACGTAGAGCGCTCCGGAGACGAGGACCGACATGACGGGACGCGAGGAGACGCTCCGGATCGACGGCCGGGCGATCCAGCTCTTCACGGGCGGGTCGGGCGCGCCGCTGCTGTACTTCCACGGAGCCGGCGTGTACTGGTGGATGCCGGTGCACGACCGGCTCGCGGCCCGGCACCGTGTGCTGATCCCGGTGCACCCGGGCTTCGGGGCCTCGCAGGGCTTCGAGGAGATCGAGGCGATGGACGATCTCGTCTTCCATGCCCTCGACGTCATGGATGCCCTGGCGCTGCCGCAGGCCGACGTGGTCGGGCTCTCGCTGGGCGGCTGGCTCGCCGCGGAGCTGGCGCTGCGGCACCCCCACCGGGTGAAGCGCCTCGTGTTGGTGGACGCGGCGGGCACGCGGGTGCCGGGCGTTGAGCGCCCGGACCTGTTCATGGCGACGCCGGCGCGCGCCCGCGGGCTGCTGTTCGCCGATCCCGACTCCGCACTGGCCC
>DATFWA010000299.1:0-17656 GCA_035259825.1 Candidatus Methylomirabilota bacterium
CGCCTGCCCCACCGAGACCTGCATGTACTCGGCGAACCGCTTCTCGTCCTCGAGATAGCGGATGAGATCCTCGGCCAGCTCGGCCTTCTGCGTCTTCTGGAAGACCGCCCAGTTGTAGCAGGAGGAGCCCACGAACGAGCCCGCCGGCCCGCCCGGGGTGAGCACGCAGAGCGTCTTGGCGGCCAGCTCGTGCTTCTTGCTGACCATCGCGTAGTAGAGGCTGGCCCCGTTGTTGGTGGTCACCAGCTTGCCCGCCATGTACGACTCGTTGTTGGACACGTCGGTCCAGCCCATCACCCCGGGCGGCTGGATGCCGTGCTTCTTGATGGTGTCCACCGCGAACTGCAGCGCCTGGGTGTTCTGCTTTAGGAACCCGGTGCCGAGCGCCGGCTTGCCGTCCTTGTCGAACACGCCCCCGGCGTAGTCCCAGAGGATGTTGGACATGAACCCGTCGCCGTCGTCCGACCGGTTCAGGGTCTGGCCGAAGCCGAAGAGGTCCTTGGACGGGTCCTGCGCCTTCTTGGCGAACTCGACGACCTCGGGATCGTAGACCTTCGGCACCTTGAGGCCCTTGGCCTCCATGATGTCCTTGCGGATGAAGAACACGGTGGTCATCGAGTAGCGGCCGACCCCGTAGAACTTGCCGTCGGCCTTCATGGCTCGCTCCGCGAAGGGCAGCAGTCCGCCCTTGGCGGTGGCCATCTCGCCGGCGATCTTGCTGACGTCGCGCAGCGCCGCCTTGTAGCGCATTGGGCCGTAGATGTTCATCTCGGCCATGTCCGGCGGGTTGCCCGCCTCGATGGCCGCGACGAACTTCTGCTCGCGATCGCCGAAGGTCGCCCAGTCCATCTCGACCTCGACGTTCTTGTCCTTCGCCCACGCCTCGACCTGCCGCGCGACCACGTCGTTGCCCGCGGTGACGAAGCTCTTGAAGAGCCAGAGCCGCAGCTTGGTCTTGGCCTGCGCCGACGCCATGCCGCGCAGCGCGTGCAACCCGGCCGCGGTGCCGCCGGTGACGACCGCCGCCTTGCGAAGGAACTCGCGGCGGGCGATGAGACCTGCGTCGAGCTGCTCGGCCAGATGCTTGAGGCGGTTGTCCATCGAAGGCTCCTCCTTTGGAGCGCGTGGAGCAGAGCTGGGAATGCGCGAATGCTAACTCAGGGCAGGTCCGCGGGCAAGCAAACACTGTGCGGAACGCGCGATCGCCGCGGCGTCGACGCCGTAGTGACGATAGAGATCGCCCCGCGCGCCCGACTGACCGAAGTGATCGACGCCGAGCGGGATCTGCGGGACGCCGAGGGCTGAGCCCACGAACGCCAGACCGTGCGAGTGGCCGTCGAGCACGGACACCACCGGCACGCCCTCCTCCTCCGCTGACACGAGCTCGAGTAAGTACGGACACGTAGTCCGCAGTCCGCGGTAGAGCAGATCGGGGCTCGTGACCACGAACACGCTGGCGTGCACGCTCTCGGCGGCGAGGATACGGCTCGCTTCCACCGCCTCGGGCACCATCACGCCTGCCGCGAAGATGTGCACCGCGTTGGTCTCCGCATCGTAGCCCGGCTGCTGCCGCGCGTCGATCAGCCGGTACCCGCCGCGCAGCACCGCGGCGCGCTGCGCGGGCGACGGCGCAGGCGCCAGCGACTGCTCGACCGGCTTCGTGGACAGCCGCAGGTAGAGGCTTTCGGCGGCGGGCGCGCGCTCGAGCAGCCGCTGGAGGCCGTCGAGCAGGATCCACTCGACCTCCTGCGCGAACGCGGGCTCGTAGTAGGCGATGGCGGGCAGCGCGATCCCGATGCCGGGCGTGATCACCGACTGATGCGCGCCGCCCTCGGGCGAGAGGCTCACCCCCGAGGGCGTGGCCGCCACGATGAAGCGGCCGCCCGCGTAGAGCGCATGATAAAGGGCGTCGAGCCCGCGGCTCACGAACGGGTCGTAGAGCGTGCCGATGGGCAGAAGCGTCGCGCCCGACAGCTCGTGGGTGAGCCCGAAGGCGCCCAGCGCGAGGAAGAGATTGTGCTCGGCGATGCCCAGCTCGACATGCTGACCCTCAGGCGATTCCTTCCACTGGACCACCTGCGGCCCGTCCGCCACGACCGCGGGCTTGGCGCGCGGGAAGTAGACACCCTTGCGGTTGATCCAACCGGCCAGGTGCGTCGTCACCGCCACGTCGGCGGACATGGTGACCACGCGATCGCCGATGGGCAGGCGGCCGAGCCGGCCGAGCACGCGGCCGAACGCTTCCTGCGTGGAGCTCTGGGGCGGATACGTCTCCTCGATCGTCTCGGGCACGACGAGCGACGGGTCGTCGCGGAGCGGCGGGGCCACGTAGGGCGCGGGCCCGCGTCGGATCAACGCGGCCTCTTCGCTGTCGGCGGCGAAGCCGGCCCACTCGTCATCGGGATCGACGCCGAGCGCGGCGCGAAGCTCGTCGAGCTGGCGCGGGGTCAGCAGCGCGCCGTGGTTCATCTGGTCGGCGCCGAACGGGTAGCCCCAGCCTTTGATGGTGTCGGCCAGGATCACGCAGGGCCCGCCGCGCGGCCGGCCCGCTTCCTCGTACGCGGCGAGGATCGCGCCGAGGTCGTGGCCGCCCACGTCGGCGGCGAGCCTCCCCAGCGCGTCGTCGGGCACGTCGGCGAGGAGCCGGTCCACCGGGCGGTCGACCTCGCCGTCCACCGTCGCGGTCATCACCTTTCGCGCGCCGCCCGGTGGCAGGCGCAGCAGCGCGTGGTACTCCGCGTTGGGGAGCGCCTCCAGGCGCGCGCGCAGCCGCGCGCCGCCCGGCTTTTCGAAGAGCGCGCGCAGCCGTCCGCCCCAGCGCAGCTCGATCACATGCCAGCCCGCGCCGCGGAACCAGTCGCGGAGCTGACCGCGACGGGCATCCGGGGAGACACGGTCGAGGCTCTGTCGGTTGAGGTCGACGATCCAGAGCAGGTTGCCCAGCTCGCGCACCGTCTCCTCGAGCAGCGCCTCCCACACGTTGCCCTCGTCCAGCTCGGCGTCGCCCACCATGGCGATGAACCGCCTGGGCATCGCCTCGCCGCCACCGTGCTGGCTCACGTACTTCGCGGCCAGCGCGCCGAAGGCCGCGCTCGCCGCGCCGAGCCCCATCGAGCCGGTGGACAGGTCGATGATCTCTGGATTCTTGCGCCGGCTCGGATAGGCCTGCAGCCCGCCGAGGCTCCGCAGGCTGCGAAGCTGCTCGACGGTGAGCCGACCGCGCAGGTACTCGATGGCGTAGAGGATCGGCGAGGCGTGCGCCTTGGTGGCCACGATGTCCCCCGGCCGCAGCGCCTGGAAGTAGAGTGCGGTCATCAGCCCGACGACCGACGAAGAGGAGGCCTGGTGCCCGCCGATCTTGGTGCCGTCGGAGTTCGGGCGGACGTGATTGGCGTGATGAACCAGCAGGGCGCTCAGCCAGAGCACCTTCTTCTGGATCAGTTCGAGCGTCGACAGCATGCGGCGTTACCTTACCGCATGTCGCGCCCGCCCGCGATCTGGTAGCGAAACGTGCCGCGGAAGACGATCACCGCCTGCGCGATCTGCGCGGGAATGGACGGGAACGGCTGGGCGAGCCGGATCGTGTCCATCGTGTACGCGTCGAGGACTGCGGAGCCGGACGGGCGTCGGATCGTCAGGCAGTCCAGGCGCCCGCTTCGCGCGAGCTGGAACTCGATCTCGAGATCACCCTGAACGCGATGCTCCCGCGCCGCGCGCGGATAGACCTGGCGCGCGCGGATGCGCTCACGGATCCGGGCCGCGTACTCGCGATAGCTCGGCTCGGGCTTCTCGAGGTCGATGACCGCCTCGGCAGAGTCCGCGCAGGCCGGGGGCCACGGCGGCGCGGCCGGCAGCCGGCCGGCCAGGCGCTGCCAAAGGTCCGCGGGCACCTGCTCGCCGAGGCCGTGGGCCCGCTCGGCCGACGCCCAGGCTTCGGCCGGGCGGCCCACCTTGTCCAGCGCCTCCGCCAGCCGAAGGTGGGCCGGTCCGTACTTGGCGTCGAGCTGGATCGCGTAGGTGAGCGACGCGATCGCCTCCGGCATCCGGTTGCGCCCGGACAGGATCGTCCCGACTCCCACGTGGGCGCGCACAGACTCGCGATCGACCCGCAGCGCGTCCCGCAGCTCGGCCAGCGCTTCGTCCTCGCGTCCGAGCCGCAGCAGCACATAGCCCAGCTCGACCCGCGCGTCGGTCTCCCGGAAGTCGAGGCCCTTGGCGGTCTCGAGCTCGCGGATCGCTTCCGGCAAGCGCCCCTGCGCGCTATAGACCGCGCCCAGCATCGTATGGGGCCGGGCCGCCGTCGGGTCGATCGCCACCGCCTCGTGGAGCAGGTCCAGGCCCTCCTCGGTCCGGCCCGCTCCCGCGAACTCCCAGCCCACGTTCGCGACGGCGCTGGCCAGCGGATTCGGCTCGAGGCGGGCGTGCCCCTCGGCGTAGATGGCGCTCCACGCGCGCCGCGCCTCGGGATCGAGCCCCCGCACGCCGCGCGCGAAGTCGAACTGCCGCATCAGCCGGATGACGCGGACGGTCTGGTCGTCGAAGCGGTCGGCTGGGCCGGCCCGCATGACCGAGGCCACGCCGACCGCCGGGTGGAAGGCGCCGAAGAGGTGGGCAACCTCGTGGGAGAGCACCGCCTCGGGTGTCGCGGCCGACGACACCATCGTCTCCGGGCAGCGAGTCTGCACGAGCGCGAACCGATCGAACACCCGCGCGACGCCGTACTGCAGCCGCTCGCAGCGCCCGGCTGCGAAGGCGATCACGACGTCGGCGGACCCGACCGGAATCTCGCTGCGGAGCCGGGCCAGGATGCGGCGCATGGGGACGCCGGGGCCCAGTGTCCACGGCACGATGTCCTGCGCCACGAGACGGATCTGGAAGGTGCGCTCGTAGATCGCCGAGACTGTCCCGATCGTCTGACGTAGTGCCGGCTCCCATCCGGGGTTGGCGCGGACCATCTCGTCGGCGACCACCCGCACCGTGACGATCCGAACCGCGACCGCGCCGGTGTCGGGCGCCGCGGCAGGCGGAGCGGAGGTCTGCGACGCGGCCGGCCCCGGCGCGAGGCCACAAACACAAAAGCCGAGCACCACGGTCACGACGAACCCGAGCCTCCGGGCCCGCACCGCAGTCCGGCTCAGGCGAAGGGATCGGCTCCCGGGTCTTCGTGCCAGACGTACTCCATGAAGCGCGCGGCCTGCCGGGCCATGTCCACCCCATGCAGCCGCGCCACCACCGAGAGCGCCATGTCCATGCCCGCGGAGACGCCCGACGAGGTGACCAGGTCGCCGTCGTCCACCCAGCGCGCCTGCCGCTGCCAGCGCACGCGCGGACCCTGCTGGACGACCCAGTCCCAGGCGATCTTGTTCGACGTGGCGGGACGGTTGTCCATCAGCCCGGTGCGGGCCAGCAGGGCGGAGCCGGTGCACACCGTGGTCGTGACCGTGGCGGCGCGGCTCGCCGCGGTCAGCGCGAGCAGGAGCGCGGTGTTGTTCACCGCCTTGCGGGTGCCGAAGCCCCCGGGCACGAGCAGGACGTCGTACGTGGGCGCGTCGGCGAACGCGTAGTCGGCGTGCGTGGTCGGCCCCTCGCCGCTCTTCACCGGCCCGGCCTTTTCGGCGATCGTGACGATCTCGAAGAGCCGGTGCCACGAGCCGTCGGGACGCGGCAGGCGGACGCTCGCGAAGGCCTGCACCGGGCCGTAGACGTCCAGCACGGTGAAGCCCTCGAACAGCACGACCGCCACGCGGGTGACCGGAGCCTCAGCCATGACGCACCGATCGGATGATGGGTGGCGCGCCGGCCGGTGTCAAGCCGGCGCGGCAGGTGCGCGCGCCCATCCGTGTAGATTTGACAAGCCGCGGGGCGCCGAGACACCATGGCCGGCATGCGTGTGGTCGACCTGAGCTTCCCCATCGGGCCGCACTTTCGCTGGAAGGTGGCGAGCGAGCGCCGCTCGACCCACGAGCAGGGTGCGAACTTCCAGTCCACCATCCTCACCGTGAGCTGCCACGCCTACACGCACGTCGACGCGCCAGTGCACTTCCTGCCCGGCGACCGTGACATCGCCTCGATGCCGGTGGACCAGTGGATGGGTGATGCGGCGGTGGTGGATCTCACCGACGTCGGCGACAACGGCGAGGTGACCGCGGCCGCCCTGGAGAAGAAGGCGGCCCACGTGCGGGCCGGCGACATCGTGCTGCTGCGCACCGACTGGCCGCGCCGCTGCCCGGTGGCGAGCGAGCGCTTCTGGAAGGACGCGCCCTACACCGGGCGGAGCGCCTGCGACTGGCTGCTCGCTCGCGGGGCAAAGGCGGTGGGCTACGACTACCCGCCCGACTACTGCATCCGCACTTCGATCTTCTCGCCGGAGACGACGATCGCGCGGGAGGAGTGCACCACCCATCACGTCTTCTTCCCCGCGGGCATCACCGTGATCGAGTACCTGACGAACCTGGAGCAGATCGGCGCTCCGCGCTGCCGCTTCATCGCCCTGCCCCTGCGCGTGACCGGCGCGGACGGCTCCCCGGTGCGCGCCATCGCCCTCGTGGACTGAGCCGATGGAGCTGGGCAAGGCGGGCGCCAAGCGCATCGCGGTGTGGGGCCTCCTCGGCCTGGTGGGGGGCGGATTCGCCGCCGACCTGCTGTGGCGGCAGAAGAGCGCCCAGGAGCAGGCCGCCCTCCGGGCCGATCACACCCAGGAGATGGAGCGCCTGGCCGGCCAGGTGAAGGACCTCACCGATCAGCTCGCGGCCGAGCGGCTCCGGCGCGAGGCCCTGGAGCGCGCCCTGAGCGAAGGCAGGAAGTAGTGCTGCGCGCCGGCCGTCTCGCGCTCGTCCTGGCGGCCCTTCTCGGGGCGGCCGTCACCGCGCGGGCGCAGGACGCCCCGCGGCCCCGCAGCTTGCCGGCGGTGGTGGTGAAGGTGGTCAGCGGCGACTCCATCAACGCCTTCGTCAACGGCGAGGTCGTGCCGGTGCGCTACATCGGAATCACCGCACCCGCCCCGGGCGAGGGCGCCGACGGGGGCGAGCCGCAGGGCCGCGAGGCTCTCGCCTTCAACCGGGCTCTGGTGAATCAGAAGAACGTCCGGCTGGAGTTCGACGTCCAGGAGCGAGACGCCGAGGGCCGCCTGCTCGCCTACGTGTGGGTCGGCGAGGTGCTGGCCAACGCGGAGGTGGCCGGACGCGGCTATGGCCAGGTGGTCGCCGCCGCGCCCAACGTCCGCTACTACGAATTGCTCCTGCGCCGGCAGGAGGAAGCGCGCGCCTCGCGGCTGGGCATCTGGAAGAACGCGGGTCCGCCACCACCTCCGTCGCGCCGCTAGCGCTTGCCGTGGACGCGCGCCTGATCCTGGTCGTGGACGGGGACATCGCGGTGCGACAGTCGCTCATCGACCTGCTGAGCCTCGAGGGTCACGAGGTCGACGGGGCCGAGGATGCGGAGGCAGCCCTGCTGCTGCTGGAGCAGCGCCGCTACGATCTGGTCATCGCGGATGTGCGGATGGAGGCCCTGGACGGCCCCACGCTCATCGCGGCGCTGCACGCGCGCTTCGCCGACGCCCCGCCCCGCGTGGCGTTCCTGAGCGGGCAGACCTTCGATCCCCAGTACGGCGGCTTCCTCGCCGACCTGCGCGCCCCCATGCTGATGAAGCCGCTGCGGCCGGGCCCCGCCCTCGAGCTGATCGCGCGCATGCTCGCCTCATGAAGTCGCGGCTCATTCTGGTGGTCGAGGACGAGGCCAGTATCCGCGAGCTGATCGCCAACATCCTCCTGCTCGAGGACCACGACGTCGACACCGCGCGCGACGGGGTCGAGGCGCTCTACCGCATCGAGCAACGGACCTACGATCTGATCATCAGCGACCTGCAGATGCCGAACCTCGACGGCCGCGGGCTGCACGACGCGCTCCGCAACCGCTACGGGCAGGCCCTGCCCCGGGTGATCTTCGTCACCGGCCACGCCGAGGCCGAGGAGTACGTACCGTTCCTGGCCGAGACCGGCGATCCCGTCCTGACCAAGCCGTTCTCGGTGGATGATCTCCGCACCCTCGTGCAGTGGGTGCTCGAGACCTGACGCTCAGATCTCGGGCGGGCCGGTGACCGCCGGGCCGTTCAGATCCGCCCCGAGCCGCTCGAGCCAGAAGGTCATCCCCAGCGCCTGAAAAGCGGCGCGCGCCTCGGTCAGGTGCTTCGCGGCAGCCGAGGCGTCGCCGGCCCGCGCGGCGAGGCGGCCCAGACCCAGATGGCAGCGCGCGGCGAGCGGCCGCATGCCGAGATCGCCGGCGATGGCCAGCGCCTCCGTGTAGTGGCCGCGCGCGTCCTCGATCGCGGGGGGGCTCGCCTCGCCCGCGGCCAGCCCGAGCAGGCGGAGGCCGTAGACCTTGTTGCCGCGCTCCTGGTGCGCCTCCGCGAGGGCGAGCGCACGGCGGCCCTCCGCCACCGCGGCCGCGTGCTCGCCCGCGATCAGACGCACCTCACCGACGTGGGCGGTGATCAGCGCGAGCCGGCCGAGCCGCTGCATGCCAAGCGCCTGCCGCACGCCCCGCTCGGCCAGGCCGAGCGCTTCCACCGTCCGGCCGGTGAGCGCGTATACCACCGCGAGATCGCCCGCGAACGGCGGGTAGAACGCGGGCATGTCGCCGCAGAGCGCGATCCCCCGCTCGAGCACCGGCTGGGCCTCCCGGATGCGGCCACGGCGGAGCAGCGTGCCGCCGAGACCGAGCAGCGCGTAGGTGAGGCTGTAGCTGTCGCGCCGCTCCTCGGCCAGCCGGACGCCCTCCTCGGCGGCGCGCTCCGCCTCGTCGAACTGTCCCAGCTCGGAGAGGGTCCAGGCCAGGTGCGCGCGCGTCAGGACCGACGCGATGCCCGGCAGCCCGAAGCGCTCCCCGCTCGCGTAGGGCGGCAGGAGCGCCAGGTTGCGCCGCAGCACCACCAGCGCCTGGCGGTAGTCGCCCAGGGCTCGACGCCCCGCGCCCACGTTGAGGTTACCCACCACCTGCAACCCCACGTCCTTCGTCGCCTCCGCGATGGCTAGGCCGCGCTCGCCCACGCGCGCGGCCTCGTCCGAGTCGCCCATCTCCCAGTGCACGGTGCTCTCGAAGGAGAGGACGCGAGCCAGGCGCGGCTGGTCGCCGAGCGCCTCCGCGAACGAGGCCGCCTCGCGCAGCGTGGTCACGCTGCGCGCGTGCTGGCCCAGCGGCACCAGGGCATTGTGGAGATCGCAGCGCAGGTCGACCGCGAGCCCCGGCTCGACCGTCTCGGGCGGGCGATGGGCCAGCGCGGTCAGCGCGCGCTCGAAGAACGAGACGCTCTCCCAGCTCGCCATGCGCTGCAGCGTGCGGGCCCCCGCCTCGTGGCAGTAGGTCACCGCGCGGTCCCACACCTCTCCGAGGAACGCGTGATGGGCCAGCCGCTCGGTCTGCTCCACGAGCCGGCCGGCGTAGACCCGCTCGATCGCCTCCAGGATGCGCGCGTGCAGACCGCGGCGTCGCTCGTGGAGCAGGCTCTCGTAGGCCACGTCGTGTACCAGCGCGTGACGGAAGCCGTACACCAGCTCCGGGAACAGCGCGCGCTGGTCCAGCAAGCCGGCGGCGTGTAGCTGATCGAGCCCGCGCCGCACCGCCTCCGCCGGGACGTCCGCGATGGCTTCGAGCAGGCGCACCTCGACCTCGTCGCCGATCACCGACGCCGCCTGCAGCAGCCGCTTGTCCTCGTACCCGAGCCGATCGATGCGCGAGGCGATGGTGGCCCGCACCGTCGCCGGCACCTCGAGGCTCAGGGTCGGGCTGGTGAAGCGATAGGCGCCGGGCTCTCCGGTGAGCGCGCCGGTCTCCACGAGGCTCGCCACGCACTCCTCGAGGAACAGCGGATTGCCGTTGGCGCGCTCCGCGACGAGCCGCTTGAGCGCCGTGAGCCCGGGACCCGACCCGAGCAGGGCGTCCAGCAGCGTGCCGGTGGCCCGCGCCTCGAGCGCTTCCACCCGAATGCGGGAGTAGCCGGGATGCGCGGACCAGCGGTCGGTGTATTCCGGGCGATAGGTCGAGGCCACGAGGGTGTAGGGCGGCAGCGCGGCCACCAGGGCATCCATGGCCGCGTGCGTTTCGGAGTCGACCCACTGCATGTCCTCGAGGATCATCACGAACGGCTGCACGCTGCCCTGCCGCTCCACCAGCCGATGCACCGACCGCATGACCCGGCGCCGTCGCACCGCAGGGTCCATGCTGCCCAAGGTGCTGTCCGGCACGCCGAGCACCCACAGGATCGCGGGCACCCCCTCCTCCAGCTCGGGATCCAGCGCGCGCAATCGGGTCGTCACCTTTTCTCGCATCGTCGCGACGTCGTCGCCGCTCTCGATCTGGAAGTAGCGGCGATGCAGCTCGACCCCGGGGCGATAGCCGGCGGCCCGGCCGTAGGAGACCGCCGGGGCCTCGACGACGAGGCAGCCGCGCTCTCGGCAGCGCCGGGCCAGCTCGAGGCAGAGGCGCGACTTGCCCACACCCACCTCGCCCACCAGCGAGACCACCTGCCCATTGCCGGACAGCATCGCGTCGATGGCCGCGTCGAGCCGCGCCAGGTCCGTCTCGCGCCCGACGAGCGGCGAGCGCGGACGGAGCGCGGACGCGGTGTCGAGCCGCGAGCGGATGGGCACCGCACCACTGATCTCGTGCACCGGCACCGGCGCCTGCAGACCGCGCACCGGCAGGGGGCCGAGCGGCCGTGTGGCCACGCGGCCGCGCACCAGCGCGGCGGTGTCCTCGGTGGCGAGGATCGAGCCCGGCTTGGCCATCTGCTCCATGCGCGCGGCCAGGTGCACGGTCTGGCCCACCGCGGTGTACGTGAACGAGAGATCGCTCCCGATGGAGCGCACGACCACCTCGCCCGAGTTGACGCCGATCCGGATCGAGAGCGGGCGGCCGAGCGAGCGCTCCACCTGCTCGCCGTAGGCCGTCACCTCGCCCTGCATGCGCAGCGCCGCGTAGCAGGCGCGCACCGCGTGATCCTCGTTGGCCAGCGGCGCGCCGAAGAGGGCCATGATCCCGTCGCCGACCACCTGGTTGACGGTGCCCTCGTAGCGATGCACCGCTTCCATCATCAGCTCGCGCATGCGGTCGAAGGTGGGCCCGAGCTCCTCCGGATCCCGGTCGCCGAGTACGTCCACGATGCCGTGGATGTCGGCGAAGAGCACGGTCACCTGCTTGCGCTCGCCCTCGAGCGCCGCGCGGCTGTCCAGGATGCGCTGGGCCAGATGAGCCGGCGTATAGGCGTCAGGCGACGCGAAGCGCGCCGGCTCGGGCCCGGCCAGCCGGCCGCCGCACGACGGGCAGAACCGCGCGCCGGCGGGAGCCGCGTGCGCGCAGCGCGGGCACGCGCTCACGCCGGCACCCCTGGGGTCGCCGCGGGCGTCTCGATGTGCTCGGCGCGGATGCCCACGCCCACCACTCGCGCGGGGAGCCGGCGCACGACCGGATAGCGGGCGAGCAGCCGGACGAACAGGGGCAGGCGGAGCGGGCCGCCGCCCAGCGCCTGGCTGACCAGTCGACGCTGGACCACGACCTGGAGCCACTGGGTCACGCGGGTCGGCCACTCGCGTCGACGCTGCACGCGGCGCAAGTGCTCGTCGCCGACCGTGCCGTCTCGCAGCGGGTGCCAGAGCCGGTTGGCCGCTGCCACCGCGTCCTGGATCGCCAGGTTGATGCCGACGCCGCCCACCGGCGACATCGCGTGCGCCGCGTCGCCGATGCAGAGTAGCCCGGGCCGATGCCACTGCCGCAGGCGGTCGACTTTCACGGTGAGCAGCTTGACGTCGTCCCATCCGGAGATCTCGCCGACCCGGTCCGCCGCGAACGGCATCAGCGCGGACACCGCGGCGCGGAAGGCGTCGAGCCCGCGGCGGCGGATCTCGTCCGCCGCGCCCTTGGCGATCACGTAGCCGCACTGCCAGTGCTCGCCGCGGTTGAGCAGCACGAAGATGCGGCCGACGTCGAAGCGGCCCATGGTGGCGTCCGGATCGGTCGGGCGGCGCGAGAGGCGAAACCAGAGCACGTCCATGGGCGCGCCCAGGTCGTCGACCTGCAGCCCGGCCCGCTCGCGCAGCACCGAGGCGCGGCCGTCCGCCGCCACCACCAGATCGGCACGCACGTCCAGGCGACCGTCGGGCCCGGTGGCGCGGACGCCGCGCACGCGCCCGGTCTCCTCGATGAGCCCGGTGGCCTCCGTCTCCATCAGGAGCTGGAAGGTCGGATACCGAGAGGCCTGCCGGGCCAGGAAGTCCAGGAAGTCCCACTGCGGCATCAAGGCGATGAAGCGGCAGCGGGTCGGCAGGTGGGTGAAGTCGGCGATCGGCATGGTTCGGTCGCCGAACTGGGCGATCAGCCGCGGCACCTCCTGATGCGGAAGCGCGAGGAAGTCCTCCAGCAGGCCCAGCTCGTGCATCAGCTCGAGTGTGGAGGGATGAATGGTGTCACCCCGGAAGTCGCGCAGGAAATCGGCGTGCTTCTCGATCACCAGCACGGACACCCTCGCGCGCGCCAGCAGCAGCCCGAGCATCATGCCCGCAGGGCCGCCGCCCGCCACGCAGCACGTCACCGCCCGCTCTCCACTGGCCATGGCGTACCAATGCTACAATGCGGCGCAACGACGCATGAACTCGAAGCAATTCGCGGTAATTTGGGTTACGATCACGCAATGACCAACCCGGGAAACTCGCAGGTGAAAGTCTTCCGCGCGTCCGACGCACCCCCGGGGGCGCTGGCCGGCGAGTCGGTCGCGGTGCTCGGATACGGCCACCTCGGCCGCACCGCGGCGTTGAACCTGCGGGACTCGGGCGCCAAGGTCCGCATCGGCAACCGTGAGGACGAGTACGCGGGTCAGGCCCGCGCGGAGGGCTTCGAGGTGGTGTCGATCGCGACCGCGGCGGCCGACGACGTGGTCTACGTGCTCCTGCCCGACGAGGTGATCCCCGAGGTCTTCGCCGGCGAGATCGCTCAGCACCTGCGCGCGGGCAGCGCCGTCGCGTTCGGCTCCGGCTACAGCCTGGCCTTCGGTCTCATTCACCCGCCCGCGTCGGCGGACATCCTGCTGGTGGCCCCACGCATGGCGGGCGGCCAGGCACGCACCCGCTACCTCGAGGGCCGGGGCTTCTGGGCCTGCGTGAACGTGGAAGCGGATCGCAGCGGCCGCGCCCAGCAGCGGATGCTTGGCCTCGCCGACGGCCTCGGCGTGCTGCGCGCGGGCGCGGTGCAGATGAGCGCCGCGATGGAAGCCACGCTCGATCTGTTCATCGAGCAGTCGGTGGGGTCGGTGCTCGGGATGGCGATCATGATGGCCTTCGAGGTCGCGCGCGACGCGGGGATTCCGCCCGAGGCCTTGGTGCTCGAGATGTACATGTCGGGCGAGATGGAGGCGGTGTTCCAGGCCTTCCGGGAGAAGGGCTTCTTCCGCGCCTCCGAGGACCATGGCCCCACCGCGGTGTTCGGCGGCATCACCCGCTCGCTGGAGATGGACCGCGAGGAGATGGCGAATCGCTTCCGGCAGACCTTCGAGGACATCCGGAGCGGCGGGTTCGCCCGGCGATTCCAGGACGAGGCGCGGAACGGTTACCCGATGCTCGAGTTCGCGCGGGCGATGATGCACGGCGGGTCGCCGATCGCCGACGCGGAGGATCGGATCCGTCGCTTCACGTCGCCCGACCCCCCCGGACCCACTCCAGGAGGTGCCGCATGAGCTTCGTCCTGCGCGTCCTCGCGGTGATCGTGTTCGTGCTCGCCACCGTAGGCGTCGCCCCGGTGCCCATGACCCCGCTCGGGCTGGCGCTGTGGTGCGCCTCCACGCTGCCGCCGGGCGTCGTCCCGCGCGCCTAGCTCAGGGCTGCAGGCGCGTCGCCCGCCACGCGCCCCCGCTGAATCCGGTCTCGGTGGCTCGGAGCGCGCGCGTCCACACCGCGCGGTCGTGAGCGCGCCCCGGCTGTCCCGCCCACAACTCCACCCGCTCCGCCCACACTCGGTAGCCACCCCAGCGCGCTGGCCTCGGCACGCCCTCGCCGTGGGTGCGTCGCGCCGCTTCGATGCGGGCCAGGAACTCGGCGCGCGAGGCGAGCGGCCGGCTCTGCTCGCTCGCCACCGCGGCGAGGCGGGCGTCGAGCGGGCGAGTGCTCCAGTAGCGGTCGGAGTCGGCCTCCGGCGCGTGCGTCACCGGCCCCTCGACCCGGATCTGCCGCTCCAGCACGTCCCAGTGGAAGACCGCCGCCGCGCGCGGGTTCTTCTCCAGCGACCGGCCCTTGGCGCTGTCTCGGTCCGTGTAGAAGACGAGCCAGCCCTCGGCCACGTCGAGGCCGCGGCAGATGACCATGCGGGCGCCGGGACGGCCCTCGTCGTCGACAGTGGCCAGCGCCATCGCGGTCGCGCTCTTCATGACCCGGCCCGCCTCGTCGAGCCAGCGCGCGGCGAGCGGCAACGGATCGGCGGGCAGCGATTCCGGCAGGGGCTCGCCCATGGCGGCCCAGTCTACGGCAGGCCGGCCGGGTGGTACAATTCGGCCGACCGGGCCGGTGCATGCACCCTAAGTCAGGCCAGCTCCTGATTCGATACAGTTTCGCGGTGGTGTGCGCCGCCGCCGCGATCCTGGCTCGCATGTCGCTCGACTCCCTCTGGGGCCCGCAGTACCCGTATCTCGTGTTCTACCCGGCGATCTTGCTGGCCGCGTGGGTGGGCGGCCTCGGGCCGGGCCTGTTCACCACCGGCCTGTCCGGCCTGGCGGTGGCGTTCTACTGGATTCCGCCTTCGCAGACCTTCTTCATCGGAACCCCGGGCGACCGTGTGGCGATGCTCGTGTTCCTGGCCATCGGGGCCGCGATCAGCACGCTGTGCGAATTGTTCCGTCGGCGCGAGCGCGCCGCCCGCGCGATCGTGGAGAGCATCGACGACGGCTTCATGGTGCTGGACCAGCGCTGGCGCTATCGCTACCTGAACGACCGCGTCGCGCACCTCGCACACCGGCGCCGGAAGGATCTGCTCGGGCGATCGATCTGGACCGTCTTCCCGGAGCTGGCGGGCACAACCTTCGAGACCGAGGCGCGCCGGGCGATCGACGAGGACGCGCCGCGGCGCTTCCAGTTCTTCCATCCGCCGCTGGGAGGCTGGGCCGACATCCAGATGTACGCCTCCGCGGAAGGCCTGGCCGTCTACTTCCGGGACATCGCTCCCCAGAAAGCGGCCGAGATCGCCTCGTCACGGCTCGCCGCGATCGTGGCCTCGTCCGACGACGCCATCGTCAGCAAGGATCTGAACGGCAACATCACGTCGTGGAACCCCGCCGCCGAGCGCATGTTCGGCTACGCCGCGGCGGAGGCGGTGGGCCAGAACATCACCCTGATCATCCCGCCCGAGCGTCGGCACGAGGAGGACACCGTGCTCTCCCGCATCCGCGCCGGACAGAGCGTCGATCACTTCGAGACGGTGCGGGTGCGTAAGGACGGGAAGACGGTCGATGTCTCGCTCACTATCTCCCCGATTCGTGGGGCCGGCAACGAGGTCATCGGCGCCTCCAAGATCGCGCGTGACATCACGGCCCGGAAGGCGATCGAGCGCGAGCGCAGCCAGCTCCACGCGCGTGAGCGGGCCGCGCTGACCGAGGCCGAGACCGCGAACCGGGCCAAGGACGACTTCCTCACCACGCTGTCGCACGAGCTGCGCACCCCGCTCAACGCGGTCTACGGATGGGCCGCGATCTTGAAGACCGGTCAGGTCGACGAGGCCACCCAGGCCAAGGCGATCGACACCATCATGCGGAACGCGAATTCCCAGGTACAGCTCATCGACGACCTCCTCGACATCGGCCGGATCAGCTCCGGCAAGCTTCGCCTCGAGTTACAGAGCGTCGACCTGACGTCGGTCATCGAGGCGGCGCTCGAGGCGGTGCGCCCCGCCGCGCTCGCCAAATCGATCGATCTCGAGACGGGCCTCGACTCCCGCTCCGGGCCGATCACCGGGGATCCGAACCGGCTCCAGCAGGTCGTCTGGAACCTGCTCAGCAACGCGGTGAAGTTCACCCCCCAGGGTGGCCACGTCGAGGTCCTCCTCCGGAAGGCGAGCCCGCACGTCGAGATCGTGGTGCGCGACACGGGCAGCGGGATCACCCCCGACTTCCTGCCGCACGTGTTCGAGCGCTTTCGGCAGGGTGACAGCTCCAGCACCCGCGTCCACACCGGGATCGGGCTCGGACTGACCCTGGTCAAGCAGCTCGTCGAGCTGCACGGCGGCACGGTCACCGCGGAGAGCGCCGGTCCGGGCCAGGGGGCCACCTTCACGGTGCGACTGCCGATGAGCGTGGCGCTCGTGCCCGCCGGGACGGTCGAGCGGCCGCCCGTCGTTCACGAGGCGGCGATTCCCGCCACTCCACTGACTCGGCTCGACGGGCTGCGCGTGCTGACCATCGACGACGACGCCGACGCCCTGAATCTGGTCGCCGCCATCCTCGGCCGGGCCGGCGCCATGGTGGATCTGTGCAGCACGGCCGCGCAGGGCTTCGAGATGCTGGTGGCGAAACCCCCTGATGTGCTCATCTCCGACATCGAGATGCCCGGTGAGGACGGCTACTCCCTGATCCGCCGGGTCCGCGCGCTCGACGCCGCGGAGGGGGGACGCACTCCCGCGATCGCCCTCACCGCCTACGGGCGGCGCGAAGACCGGCTCCTCGCGATCGCAGCCGGCTTCAGCATGCACGTGCCGAAGCCGGTCGACCCCCACGAGCTGACCAGTCTCGTCGCCGGCCTCGCGCTGCGCTAGACGCGCGCGGCCATGATCACCCCGGCGCTATCGCGGCGGGTGTTCCTCCTGGCCGCCGCGGCCTCGCTGGTGGGCCGCGTGAGCCCGACGCGGGCCGCGGGCGGTCCGGTGTCCATCGAGACGTGGAGCGCCGCCCCGGTCGGCGTCACTGGCGTGCCGCCCGGCTGGCAGAAGTACGAGACGCCAGGCGGACATCCGGCCTACGACTTCACGGTGGTGGAGGATGCAGGCCGCCGCGCCCTGCGGATGCGGAGCGCTGGCGATCATTCCACGATCGCCAAGGAGGTGCAGGCCGATCTCACCGCCACGCCGATCCTCGCCTGGCAGTGGCGCGTCCTCGCCTTGCCGTCGGGAGCAAATCTAGAGAACCGGGCGACCTCCGACGCCACCGGCCACGTCTTCGCAATCTGGCCGCGGTTCCCGGCCCTCGTCCGCTCGCGGCTGATCGGGTATGTATGGGACCCGGCGCTGCCAGTGGGCACCGTCGTGCCGAGCCGGAAGACGTCTACCGTCTCGTTCATCGTGGTGCGCCGCGGCGAGTCGGGGCTCGGGCAATGGCTCGACGAGCGCCGACACGTTGTGGACGACCATCGCCGGGTGTTCGGGGAAGCTGCGACGTCACTGCCGGTCGTGGCGCTCTCCATCGACACCAACGACACCCGCTCGACGACCGAGGCCATGTTCGGACGCATCGAACTGCAGCCCGGCGACCACTCTTCCCGGTAGCGCTCCTCCATCACCGGAACGATTTACCGCCTGCGGACGGTCCGCCTCCGCCGCGAGCGCGAAGATCCGCCAACTTCCCCACGGCGTGGCGACGATCGGCCGTGGCACGTGGCTTGCCCGATGAGACGGCATGGCGACGATCTTCACCGGCGGG
>DATFWA010000300.1:0-4168 GCA_035259825.1 Candidatus Methylomirabilota bacterium
CGGCGCCGCCGCCACGATCGTGGCCGCGAGCAGCCCGATCACGGTCCAGAGGCCGCGTCGCTCCTCGCGCTCGCGACGGAGCCGGAGCGCGCAGAGGGCCAGTGTCACCCCGGCCAGGATACGCACGAGGCTCACCTGCACGTACAGCGTCTGGACCGCGGCGAGCAACGGCCAGACCGCGTCGTGGAGCAGCACGTACAGCTCGCTCGCCAGCGCGAGGGTCTGGCCGATCGCGAGGACCATGGCTCCCAGCGCGATCAGCCGGAGCGACCGGGATCGCGTGGCGGGATCCTGCACCGGGCGCGAGCCGAAGGGCCGCAGGACCAGCAGGATGTAGCACACGCCGCCGACGGCGACGGCCTGCGCCGACAGGATCAAGCCACGGAGGAGGACATCGAGGAAGCCGGCCACGTCACTTGGCCCGTCGCCGGCCGGCGCCCCAGCGGACCAGCATCATGAAGATCGGTGTCCCGAGGGCGACGAAGACCAGGAACCAGTGGGCACGGCCGAAGCAGGCCAGCACGATGACCAGATAGATGAAATCCCGGTTGGCCAGCGCTTCGGCCAAGCGGGCGCCCGATGCGGACGGAGCGCCGCTCTGCTGCGAGACCAGGACCGCGGACAGGCCGGTCCCCGTGACGGCGAACATGCCGAGCACGAGCGGCCACAGGGCATCGATGGCCATGCTCCAGCCTACTCCCATGCAGGTGAACACCGCGACGTGGACCAGGTTGTCGCCCCAGAAATCCAGTCGGGCGCCGGCCCGGGACTCGAGGAACTTCAGGCGGGCCAGCTCGCCGTCGCAGCCGTCGAGGATGGAGTGGGTCAGGAAGAGCAGGCTGCCGATCACCTGCATCAGCGGATCGACCGACAGGAAGAAGGGCGCGCCGGTCAGGCCCATCGCGAGGCTCACGAGGGTCATCACGTTCGGGGTGATCGGAGTGTTCACGAGCCGCCGGGTCAGGGCCAGCGAGATGCGCCGCTCCACGTGGCGCGACATGAATCCCTCGGTGTCCTTGATCAGCCCGCGCAGGAGCCAATCCTCGGCCGCCTTCACCCCGCCCGCCCCATCGACCGCGAACCGTCCTGCCGGATCTCCCGCGGGGGCGATGCTCGGCAGGCGCTGCGACAGGGAGGCGACCAGGTCGTGGGGCGCCGAGCACTCGCCGGCGGTGCGGAGCAGGTCGCCGCCGACCGCGCTCTCCATGGCCGCAACCATCGAGGAATCGACCAGGATCGTCTCCGGCTCGAGCGGTATCTCGCGGAGCCCACGGAGCCAGCGGGCCTGCGGCAGCACGTTCACCGGCACCAGGACCAGCCGCTCCGGTGCCGGCGTTCCCGCGCGGCCGTCGAGCACCGCCGCGCCCGTGCCTTCGAGCAACCGCGGCTCGGGGCAGGCGCCCGGATGCACCAGGATGCGCTCGAAGCCCGCCCGGGTCGCGGCGAGCACGATGCGGCGAAGGAGCGGCAGCCCGGCAATCACGGTGTCCGGCGGCAGGCCCTTGCCGGGTGGTGCCGGCAGCACGACCAGGGCGCTAGGCACCGACACCGCCGCCGTCGGGAGGAGCGTGGTCACCGCGCGGATCCGACCGCTCCGGCCGAGAGGGCGCGTCGCTCGCCGCCCGCGCGGCTCGACGCCCGCGCGCCGCACTCCACCGCGATGCAGATCGCGGCCTCGTCCAGGTTGGAGCACGACTCGCGCGCGCCGGCGTCGCGCACGCGTGTGATGAACTCATCGGCGATCGCGGTGAACCAGTCCGGGTGCGCCGAGCCGTCGGACAGCGGAGGCGGATAGCGGCGGCGCTCCTCGCGGCCATCCGCGGTGAGGACCAGCGTATCGTCCTCGATCTCGATCCGGCCGGCGGTCCCGATCACGTGCGCGTGGTTCTGACGGGTGTCCGCGGCCCACGTCAGCAGGATGTCGGCGACCGCATCGGGAAAGTGCAGGCGCACGGTGGCGGTGTCCTCGACCGCGAAGCGGCGATGCCGCCGCGTCTCGAGCCGGGCGCTCACCGCCTCGGGCCGCGCTCCCACCCAGCGCGGGATCACGTAGGAGACGTGCCAGCCGTGGTCGGTGAGCACGCCGCCGCCGCCGATCTCGGGATCCATGCGCCAGCCGTCGCCGTTGGCGGCCACCGCAGGCTGGGTGCGGAGGGGCTGCGAGACCACCCCGCGGACGGCGCCGATGCGGCCGGCGCGGATCGCCGCGTCGGTGGCGCGCACCAGCGGCGCGTGGTGCCAGTTGTGCACGGTGTGGAAGGCGACGCCCGCCGCGCGCGACAGCGACGCCAGGCGATCCAGCTCGGCGAGCGAGCCGACCAGCGGCTTCTCGCAGAGTACGTGCAGCGAGCGGCCGAGCGCGGCCTCGATCAGGCCGGCGTGGCTCGAGGGCGGCGTGCAGATGTCGACGAAGTCGAGATCGTCGGAAGCCAGGAGCGACTCGACCGAGTCGTGCCACCGGGCTTCGGGCAGCGCGCTCCGGCAGGCGTCCTGGCGTCCCGGGCTCGTGTCGGTCGCGGCCACGATCACGGAGTCGGCTCGATCCCGCCAGCCGGGCAGATGACCGTTTACCGCGACGTTCCCAAGCCCGATGACGGCGCCGCGCAGCCTCCTAGTCCCGCCCATGGCGCCGCAGCACCGCTCCGAGAGCCTCGTCCAGGATGGCCAGCCCGTTCCGCGCGGTCTCCTCGGTGATGACGAGGGGCGGGTTGATGCGGACGGTGGGCGCGTAGGTCATCGAGAGCAGGCCGCGCCGCAGGCACTCCTGGTACAGATCGCGGGTGATCGCCCGGTCGAGCGGCTTGCGGCTCTGCCGGTCCTCGACCAGCTCGATGCCGAGCAGCAGGCCACGTCCGCGCACCTCGCCGACGGTGCGGTACTTCTCCTTCAGCCGCTGCAGCTCGGTGAGCATGATCGCGCCGACCCGGTCCGCGTTCTTCACCAGATCCTCGTTGAGGATGATCTGGAGCGCGGCGAGGCCGGCCGCGGAGGCGAGCGGATTGCCGCCGTAGCTGGACGAGCTAAAGCTCGGGTTGGACCAGGGCTTGGCCTGGGTCAGCGCATCGGTGGAGATCACCGCGGACAGCGGAAAGCCGCCGCCCACGCCCTTGCCCACCGTCATGATGTCGGGAACGACCCTCTCGTGATCCGTGCCCCACATGGAGCCGGTGCGCCCGAAGCCGGTGATCATCTCGTCGGCGAAGAACAAGGCCCCGTGATCCTTGGCTACCGACTGGACGGCCCGCAGGAAGCCCTCGGGCGGGATGATGTTGCCAGCGGTTCCCTGGATCGGCTCCACGATGATCGCGGCGATCTCCCCCGCGGTCTGGTAGCGGATGACGTCGCGCACGTACTCCGCGCACGCGATGCCGCAGTCCGGATAGCGGAGCTTGAGCGGGCAGCGGTAGCAGTCGGCGTAGGGCGTCGAGTACTGGCCGGGCAGGAACGGTCCCTGGTGATGCTTGAACTCGCTGCCGAGCAGGCCGAGCACGCCGCCGGTCTTGCCGTGGAAGCCGCCCCAGAACGAGACGACCTCCTGCTTCCCGGTCGCGGCCTTGGCCAGGCGCAGGGCCGCCTCCACCGCTTCCGCGCCGCCCGAGAAGAGCTGGATCCGGCTGAGGCCCTCCGGCGTCACCGACGCGACCAGCTCGAGGAAGCGCGCGCGGGTCTCGGTGGTGAAGCTGCCGAAGGTGAGCGTCTCGACCTGGCGCTTGAGCGCCTCGACGTAGTGCGGGTGGCAGTGACCGACGCTGCCCACCGCGATACCCGCGATGAAGTCGATGTACTCGTGCCCGTCTTCGTCGTATAGCTTCGATCCGCTGCCGCGGGCCATCGCGAGACCGGAATAAAGCGCGAACGACTGGTATCCGGGCGCGATGTGCCGCGCCTCGCGCGCCACGATCTCGCGCGACCGGGGTCCGGGCTCGCGGGGCTCGGTCATTGTCCGCCTCCGACGGGCCCGCCTCCGAAGCGTAAGGAAAGGTACGAGGCGATCACCGGCGCGGCCTCGTCGCGATAGAGCGCGAAGCTCGGCCACGCGTTCACGTCGATCAACGTGAGCGCGCCGTTGCCGGAGGCGATGGCGTCGCCTCCGTAGACCTCGAGGCCGAGCGCGGAGGCGGCGGCGCGCACGAGCCGCGCGAGGTGGGCGGGATCAAACACGTGCCCG
>DATFWA010000301.1:0-7117 GCA_035259825.1 Candidatus Methylomirabilota bacterium
TTCGCCGGCCAGCAACCCGGAGCGGGCGCGCGAGCGGCGAGACGTCGTGCTGGCCCGCATGCGCGAGCTGGGCAAGATCTCCGAGGCCGACTACCGAACGGCGCGGAAGGAGGCGGTGCGCGCTCGCAAGGCGCCGGCCGACGGCCTGACCGCGCCGTATTTCGTGGACTACGTGCGCGTCGAGCTCGAGCGAGCCACCGACGTGGACCTGGCGAACCAGCACGGGCTGCGCGTGTACACCACGCTCGATCCCGTGCTGCAGCGAGTCGCGGAGGCGGCGGTGGTGAGGGGACTCGACCGGCTCGAGACCTCGCGCCCGCGCCTGCGGCGGAAGAACCAGGAGGAGCGGCTGCAGGCGGCGATGATCGTGCTGGATCCGGCGAGTGGGCAGGTCCGCGCACTGGTCGGTGGGCGCGACTACCGGACGAGCCAGTTCAATCGCGCGATCCTGGCCCGCCGCCAGCCCGGCAGCGCGTTCAAGCCGTTCGTGTACCTGGCCGCGATCACTCCGCGGCGCGACGGTCCGCTCTTCACGGCCGCCTCGATGCTGGACGTCTCACCGCTCACGCTGGTCGTCGACGGCAAGCCGTGGACGCCCAAGAACTACGACGAGCGCTACCAGGGGCCGGTGACGGTGCGCCGGGCGCTGGAGGGCTCCATCAACACCGCCACGGTGCGGCTCGCCCAGGCGGTCGGCTTGCCCGCGGTGATCGAGACCGCGCGGACGCTCGGAGTCGAGAGCGATCTCAAACCCGTACCCGCGCTGGCGCTCGGCGTCTTCGAGATCACGCCGCTGCAGCTCGCCCGTGCCTACGTGCCGCTGGCCAACGGCGGCCTCGCGCCGGCCGGAGGAGTGGTGGACACCGTCACGGACGAGGCGGGCGCCGCGCTCTGGAGCGCCAGCCGGGAGAGCCGTCCGGTCATCGGCGCGCCGGAGGCCTACCTGATGACCTCGCTGCTCGAGGGCGTGATGAACGCGGGCACCGGAGCGGCCGCGCGCTCGCTCGGCGTGCCCGGCGCGGTGGCGGGCAAGACCGGCACCACCAACGAGGGGCGCGACGCGTGGTTCGTGGGCTACTCGCGGAACCTGCTCGCGCTGGTGTGGATCGGCTTCGACGACGGCACGCCGGCCGGACTGTCCGGCGCGGAAGGCGCGCTGCCGATCTGGTCGGAGTTCATGCGGCAGGCCCTTGATGTCTACCCGGCCGGGCCGTTCGCGGAGCCGACCGGCATCACGTACGCGAAAATCGACCTCACCAACGGCCGGACCGCGACGGCCTATTGTCCGCTGGTGGCGACCGAGGTGTTCCTCGCCGGTACCGAGCCGCCCGCGTGCATCGAGCACGGCGGGGTGACCGAGCAGATCGGTCGGTGGTGGGACAAGGTCTGGGACTGGTTCAGGAAATAGCGGGACGGAAGCGGAACTAGGTCGCGAGCAGCCGTCCGAAGCGCCGAAGCCGATCCTGGATGTCTCCCATGAAGAGGAAGGCCAGGCCGTCGGTGTCCGCCCGCCACACCAGCGCGGGAACGTTGAACGGGGACCCGTCGGGGGGACGGAACCGGAGCTGAGCCGGAGTTCCGATGTCCAGCCGCTCCTTCGGTCTCACCTTGGCGCCGCGAGCCGAAATGTCCATCGTCTGGAGGAGGAATCTCCGCTTCCCGGCTTCCACGACCACGAGCCAGGAAACATCGGTGCGCGGGTGACGGCGGCGGTCGTTCGGTCTCGCGGGTGTCGTGCTCATGGCCCCGGCCTGAGCAATGTACGTGCCGCAACCCGACACTCGCCAGCCCGCATGGTTACGCTGCGTCATGGGTGTCAGGCCTGTTGCCACGTTGACACTGTCGACGTGCCGTCAGGGGTGATAGCATCGGGCCCGTCGTGAACACCTCCGCGGAAGTCGTAATCTGTGGCGCCGGGATCGCAGGCGTGGCGGCGGCCTATCATCTGACGCGGCGAGACATTACCTCGGTGGTCCTGATCGACGAGGGACCTCCGCTCTCCCTCACCAGCGACAAGTCGGCCGAGTCGTATCGGAACTGGTGGCCGGGCCCCGGCAGCGACATGGTGTCGCTGATGAACCGAAGCATCGACCTGATGGAAGATCTGGCCCGCGAGAGCGGCAACGTCTTCCTCATGAACCGCCGTGGCTATCTCTTCGCCACCGCCCAGCCGGAGCAGGTGGAGCGTTATGTCCACGCCGCGGAGGAGGCGGCCGTTCTTGGTGTCGGCCCCGTTCGGCTCCATCGCTCGCCAGGAGACGACTATCGGCCGGCCCCGGCGGCGGGGTACGACGGGCAGCCCACGGGGTCCGACGTCATCACCGACCGCAGCCTGATTCGCCGACACTTCCCGTACCTGGCCGAAGACACGGTCGCGCTGCTCCATGCGCGGCGCTGCGGGTGGTTCAGCGGCCAGCAGCTCGGGATGTACATGCTGGAGCGCGCCCGGGCGCGAGGGGTGCGCCTGGTCGAGGGGCGGGTGGAGCGGGTCGAGACCACGGGCGGGCGCGTCAGCGGCGTCAAGGTGGCGGGGCGCGACGGTAGCCGCGTCATCGCGGCCCCGAGGTTCGTGAATGCGGCCGGCCCGTACATCCGCGACGTGGGTCGGCTGGTTGGTGTCGAGTTACCGGTGTTCTGCGAGCGTCACGCCAAGGTGGCGTTCCACGACACGCTCGGCGTGGTGCCGCGGCACGCGCCGATGATGATCTGGACGGACCCGGTGCGCCTGCCGTGGTCTCCGGAGGAGCGCGACGAGCTGCAGGAGTCGGAAGCCCTGCGCCATCTGCTCGACGAGATGCCGGCGGGCGTGCACGGCCGTCCGGAGGGCGGCGGCGACAGCCCGATCATGCTTGGGGTATGGACCTACGACGTCGCGCCGATGGAAGCGCGATTCCCGGTGGAGTTCGACCCGGCGTATGCCGAGATCGTGCTCCGCGGCCTCAGCCGGCCGATTCCCGGGCTCGCCGCGTACTTGTCGCGTCTGCCGAAGTGCTACGTCGACGGCGGCTACTACACCAAGACGCAGGAGAACCGACTGCTCGCCGGGCCGCTACCGCTAGAGGGCTCCTACGTGATCGGCGGCCTCTCCGGGTACGGGATGATGTCCTCGAACGGCGCGGCGGACCTGCTCGCCGACCACATCGCGGAGCGACCGCTGCCGTCGTACGCGCCCGCGTTCCACCTGGACCGTTACCAGGACCCCGCCTACCAGGCCCTGCTCACCGAGTGGGGCGACTCCGGCCAGCTCTAGCCCCAGTATTGCATCGCGTCC
The DNA here is from genome assembly GCA_035259825.1 of Candidatus Methylomirabilota bacterium. GTDB lineage: Bacteria > Methylomirabilota > Methylomirabilia > Rokubacteriales > CSP1-6 > CAMLFJ01. The sequence goes on from DATFWA010000301.1 coordinate 3,272, forward strand.
CGGAGGATCAACTCGAGCTCCGGCGCACCCACCGGGCGCGGTGCTCCCGACAGCAGGCGCGGCTGGCGCAGCGTGCCCTCGATCAGGGACGGGATGTCTCGCTCGGTGTAGCCGATGGCGGTGAGCCCGTTGGGGATGCCGATGTCCCGCATCAGCGAGAGCAGCGCGCGCGGCAGGGCCTCGCGCTGCTCGGCTTCGTCGAGGTCGGCGACCGGCGCTCCCAGGAGCGCGGCCGCGCGGAGGTGGCGCTCGGGTGATGTGGCGAACGTGAAGCGGAACGCGGCGGGAGCGGTCAGGATCACCGACATGCCGTGCGGCACCAGCGGGTGGCGCGTGCGATAACCGCTCGGCACGTAGTCGCGGACCAGGCCCGCGATCGGGTAGGCCACCGCATGCGGGATGTGCACGCCCGCGTTGCCGAAGCCGATGCCCGCGTAGTTCGCGGCCAGGGCGAGATGCAGCCGGGCCTCGACGTCGAGGCCGTTGAGCACCGCGCGGCGGAGATAGCGCGCCGCGTATTCCATGGCCTTCTCGCACCAGATATCGCTGGCCGGGTTCGCCCCGATGTAGGCCGGACGATCCGGCGGATGGTGCTTGGCCCGCGCGTTATACGGACGCGTGGTGTAGGACTCGATGGCGTGGGTGAGGATGTCGGCGCCGGCCGACGCGGTGACTTCCAGCGGAGCGGTGAGCGTGTTGAGCGGGTCCACCACGCCCAGCGCGGGACGCAGCAGGCGATGCGAGACGCCCGCCTTCACATTCTGATCCACGATGTGGGTGACCGCGACCGCGGTGGTCTCGCTCCCGGTTCCGGCGGTGGTGGGGACCGCGATGAGCGGACGCACCGGTCCGGGCACGGGGACGCCCTTGCCCACCGGCTTGTTGATGTAGTCCAGCAGCGGGGCCGGATAGCAGGTGAGGAGGTTGGCTGCCTTGCAGGTATCGATGGTGCTGCCGCCGCCCACCGCGATCAGCCCGTCGAAATCCTTGTTCCGCGCGTACTCCCCCGCCTCCTCCATGGAGCGATCGGTCGGCTCGACCTCGACGCCGTCCCACACGTCGGCCTTGATGCCTTGCTCCTCGAGCAGGTTCCGCACGCGGTCGGACAGGCCCAGCTCGGCCACGTGCCGGTCCGTGAAGATCAGCGCCTTCTTGATCCCGAGGCGGCTGGCGTCGAAGCCGATCTCGTCCATGGCGCCCAGCCCGAACTTGATGGGCGAGTTCTCCATCACGAATACGGTCTCGGTGGGAAGGGTGACGCCTTTCATACGGCCTCCATTGGCATGCGGTCCTGGGATTTCGGCTCGCCCGAGATTATAGAAAACGCGGGGCGACTGCGATACCCTCGGCGCGCCCGACACCGGCCACCCGACCCCCGAGGAGGAAGACCGATGCCGTTCGCCGCCTGCCTGGCCGCCGTGCTGTTCTTGCTAACCGCGTCTCCGTTGGAAGCCCAGCCCACGCAGATAACCATCGTCCAGCCGGCCGAGGCGACGACGATGGATCCCGGGCGCAGCACCCAGGTGCTCACCGTCAACTACTTCTACAACCTCTACGACTCGTTGCTCCGCTGGGACACCACGCTGCAGCTGCAGCCGGGCCTCGCCACCACCTGGAAGGCGGTGAACGACACGACCTGGGAGTTCACGCTCCGCTCCGGGGTGAAGTTTCACGACGGCACCCCGCTCACCGCGGACGACGTGCGGGCGACGATCGAGCGCAATCTCGTGCCGGGCAAGACGATCGTCACCTCAGGATTCACCACCATCGAGGCAGTGCAGGTGGTCAACCCGACCACGGTGCGCGTGGTGACGAAGAAGCCCGATCCACTACTGCTGGTGCGGATGGCGCAGATGGGCTCCCAGATCGTCCCGGCCCGATTCACCAGCGACGAGGGCGCCAAGGAGCTGGCGCGGCGTCCGATCGGGACCGGCGCGTACCGCTTCGTGGAATGGGTGAAGGACGAACGGCTGGTGATGGAGGCGAACCGCGACTGGTGGGGCTGGGAGGGCCGGCCGCCCGTGATCGACCGGGTGATCTGGAAGGCGATCCCGGACGACTTTCCGCGTCTGGTCGCGCTGGAGAAGGGAGACGTGGACATCGTGACCAACCTGCCTCCCGATCGCATCAAGGCGGTCGCCGAGGGACGGAACACGCGCGTGGTGAGCGTGCCGTCGACGCGCACCGTGGAATTCAACATCAACTCGACCCAGCCGCCGCTCTCCGACAAGCGCGTGCGCCAGGCCATGCATCATGCTCTCGACGTGCCCGCCATCATCCGCAGCCTGTACGCGGGCCTCGGCAAGCCGCTCGCCGGCGGTCTCGCCGACACCGACTTCGGCTACAACCCGGCGCTGAAGCCGCCGGCCTACGATCCCGCGCGGGCGCGTGCCCTGCTCGCCGAGGCCGGCGTTCCCGGCGGCATCGACGTGACGCTTCACGCGGGCATGGGCACGATGGTCAACGACAAGCAGCTGGTCGAGGTGATCGCCGACATGTGGGCGAAGGTCGGGATCCGGGCCAAGGTGGCGATGATGGAGATGGGGGCGCGGCAGCGCATGGTCAACGAGCGCGCGCTGCCCCCGGGGGGACTGTTGCTGATCAACGTACAGTCCACGCTGCTGGACGCCGATGGCAGCCTGTGGCGCATCCTGCACCCGACCGGCCTGGGCGGCCGCTACTGGGCGGGCAGCCAGCCGGGGCGTCGCTTCCACGAGCTCATGGAGCAGGCGCGCTACACGCTCGACGCGGGCAAGCGGAAGGCGTACTACGCAGAGGCGACGCAGATCGTCAACGACGAGAAGCCGTGGCTCGAGCTCTTCCAGGAAGTGGCCGTGTACGGGACCTCGAAGCGCGTCACCTTCCGCCCGCGCGCCGACTTCCGCCTCATCGTCGCCGAGATGTCGCTCGCTCCGCGCTAGCATCTCCGCATTCGGCGAGGGCATGCCCTCGCCCCGCCGCCGCGGATCTGAAGAGCTACGACGGGAGCGCGACGCGAGCGAGAAGCTTGACGTCGTCCAGCAGCGCCCCGGCGCCGCGAACCACGCAGGTGAGCGGATCGTCGCTCACGCGGATCGGGAGCCCGGTCTGCTCGTGGAGCAGGGAATCGAGTCCGCGCAACAGCGCGCCGCCCCCGGACACCACGATGCCCTTGTCCACGATGTCGGCGGCTAGTTCGGGCGGGATCTGCTCGAGACAAGTGTGCACCGCGCTCACGATCGCCATGATCGGCTCGCGGAGCGACTCGCGGATCTCCTCGCCGGTGACCAGGATGGTCTTGGGGATGCCGACGATCAGATCGCGGCCCTTCACCTCCATCGTGAGGTGCTCGTCGGGAATCGGGTACGCGGAACCGAGTCGGTGCTTGATGTCCTCGGCGTGACGCTCACCGACCAGCAGGCTGTAGTTCTTGCGGATGTGCTGGATCACCGCGGTGTTCATCTCGTCGCCCGCGATCCGGACCGACTTGCAGTACACGATTCCCGAGAGCGACATCACCGCGACCTCGGTGGTGCCGCCGCCGATGTCGACGATCATGTTGGCGCCCGGCTCGGCCACCGGCAGGCCGGCGCCGAGGGCGGCCGCGATCGGCTCCTCGATCAGGTACGCCTCGCGGGCGCCGGCCTGCTTGGCCGACTGACGCACCGCACGCTTCTCCACCTGAGTGATGCCCGAAGGGACCGTGACCACCACGCGCGGGTGCACCAGACTGCGACGCTGACGGGTCTTGCTGATGAAGTAATCCAGCATCTTCTCGGTGGAATCGAAGTCGGCGATGACGCCGTGCCGCAGCGGACGGACCACCGCGATGTGCCCAGGGGCGCGGCCCAACATGGCCTTGGCTTC
>DATFWA010000302.1:0-11916 GCA_035259825.1 Candidatus Methylomirabilota bacterium
ATCCCCAGCGGGATGCCGACGGCGAGCGCGATGGCCATCGCCATCAGGGCGAGCTGGAGCGTCACCGGGTAGCTCCGCGCCAGCTCGTCCCGCACCGAGAACCCGGACACCAGCGAGTGACCGAGGTCGCCCCGCAGCACGTCGCCCAGCCACAGGAGGTACTGCACCGCGAGCGGGCGGTCGAGGTGGAGCGCGTGGATCAGCGCCTGACGCGTCTGCTCGTTCTGCCCCGCGGTGATCCCGAGCAGGATCGTGACGAGGTCGCCGGGGATGAGATGGATGAGCAGGAAGGCGACCACCGACACCCCGAGCAGCGTCGGAATCAGCAGCAGCAGGCGCTTGCCCACGTAGGTGGCCATGCGGTCAGCCGGACCCGCCGCCGCGGCTCAGCGGTCGAGCCACGCCTGCTTGAAGAACTGTCGGCTCCGGCTGCCCGGCTGCGCTCCCGGCAGGGAGATGTAGCCCTTCACGGTGTCGCGCAGCGCTTCCGTCGCGCCCGACGCGTACGGGAAGACCAGGTAGGCCTCTTCGGCCATGTGGCGCTGCAGGTCCCGGTAGATCGCCACACGCTTCTCCCGATCGAGTGTGGTCCGGCCCTGCTCGAGGAGCTGGTCGACCCGCGCGTCCTTGAACTTGCCGAGGTTGATGTTCGACCCGCTGTGGAAGATGTCGTAAGCGTGCGCGTCGGGGTCGGGCTGCCACACCAGCGGGATCATGCTCATGCCGTCGTACTCGGTGCGCACGAAGTTCTTGAGCGCGGCGCCCCACTCCACCTGCTTGAGCGTCACGCGAATGCCCGCCGCCGCGAGCTGTTCCTTCATGACCTCGGCGGTCCTGACGGTCTGGGGGAAGCGCGGGGATACCTCGAGAGTGGTGTCGAGCCCGCCGCTCAGGCCGGCCTCGCCGAGCAGGCGTTTGGCCTGCGCGGGGTCGTGGACGTAGTAGGGCAGGCCCTTCTCGTCGCCGCTGTAGCCGAACGGGGCGTCGCACGGCGGGATCTTCGTGCTGATGGCCCCGTGCCCGCGCAGGACGCTGGCGATGATCTCCTTCCTATTGATGCCGACGCTGACGGCGCGCCGAACGCGCGCGTCGGTGAAGGGCGGCTTCGTCTGGTTGAAGGCCATACCGTGCTGGGCGCAGTAGCCGTCCGGCTCGCGCAGCGCCACGCCGGCGGCGCCCTGCAGCTGCCGATCGATCAGAGGGTCCACCGACCAGAGGTAGTGTACGGTGCCGGCCCGCAGCGCGGCCAGGCGGGCGGCCTCGTCCGGGATGATCCGGTACTCCAGGCCGTCGAGATAGGGCAGGCCGGCTTCGAAGTATTTCGGGTTCCGCTTGAGCACGACGGTGTTGTCGGGCACGAAGCGCTCGAGCATGAAGGGACCGGTGCCCGAGGCGTCCTTCTGCAGATCGCCGCTCTTCTCCACGATGTCGCGCGGGACGATCGCCGAGTAGTGCGGGGTGGCCAGGTACGACAGCAGCGGGGCGAACGGCCGCTTGATGACGAAGCGCACCGTCGAGGGGTCCTGGGCCTCGATGCGGTCGATGATCTGCCAGTTCGAGCGCCAGGGCGACGCGGTCTTCTCGTCGAGCATCCGCTCGAACGAGTACTTCACGTCCTCGGCCACGAGGTCGCGCCCGTGGTGCCACGTCACGCCCTTGCGGAGCTTGAACACGTACGTCGTGTCGTTGACCACCTGCCACGACTCGGCGAGGTCGCCGACGATGTTCATCTTGGCGTCCCGCCGCAGCAGGTTCGAGTAGACGTGCTCCGCGATCATCCAGCTGTGGGCCGCCGCGGACTTCTGTGGGTCGAGCCCCGGCGGGCTGACGTCGGCGGCGACCACCAGCGTCCCGCCGCGCTTCGGATTCTGGGCGGCGGCCGGACGCGCGAGCGGCGGCGCCGCGAGCCCGAGCAGCGCGAGGGCGCCCGCTTCGAGGAATGCCCGCCGGGTCGGGTCCGCCTGAAGATCGGTCGGGTGCTCGCTGCGGTCCGTCATGCCATCCTCCGGGTCCAGGGTTGCCGGCGAGGTGCCATCGAGTTCGGTCCCCGGCTCGCACGCGCGACCGGGCGGCGCCATCCTCCTCCGGCGAGGCGACGGCGTCAAGCGTCGGCTGCACGATCCGCGGTTGACTTGCCCGCCGCGGCTAGCGAATAATCGCGCCACTCACACGCCCGGGAGGAGCCTCGACCATGACCGTCTCGCGCCTGACCACGCTGGTGTGCCTGCTGATCGCCGCGCTCGCCGGACCGGCGTCCGCCGACGAGCTGGTGGTGGCGACCTTCGGCGGCACCTTCGTCGACAACTCGAAGAAGTGCCACGCCACCGCCTTCGAGAAGGCCACCGGATCCACCGTGAAGTACGTCCTGGGCAGCTCCGTGCAGACCGCGGCGAAGATGCGCGCGGCGGGTGGGCGCGCCGAGTTCGACGTCGCCTACATGGACAGCCAGATCGTCAAGCAGGTGAAGGCGGAAGGGCTGCTCCAGCCGCTCGAGCCCGCGAAGATCGAGCACTGGAACGATCTCTACGACGCCTCCCGCGACAAGGACGCCTTCTGGGTCTCGATGATGTTCGCGGGGACGATCATCACCTACAACACGAATCTGGTGAAGACGCCGCCCACCTCGTGGGCCGATCTCTGGAAGCCCGAGTGGAAGGGCAAGCTGGCCATCCCGGACATCTCGGGCACCTCGGGCCAGCAGTTCCTGATGGCGGCGGCGCGGCTGAACGGCGGCTCGGTGGAGAACATCGATCCGGGCTTCGAGGCGATCAAGAAGCTCAAGCCCAACGTCCAGATGATGTACACGCAGCCGGACCAGATCATCCCGTTGTTCGAGCGCGGCGACATCGCGCTGGCCGTCTGGTACACGGACCGGACCGGCGCCGCCGCCTTGAAGGGCGTGCCGGTGGCGGCCGCCTACCCGAGCGAAGGCGCGATCGGCATCGTGCCGACGGTGTCGGTGCCCAAGGCGAGCACGAAGCGCGACCTCGCGCAGAAGTACATCGCGGTGCTGCTCTCGCCGGAGGGCCAGCTCTGCTTCGGGCAGTCGCAGTTCGCCGGCCCGACGAACAAGAAGGTGCAGCTGCCGCCGGATCTCGCCAAGCTCGTGCCCTACGGCCCGCTGGTGCAGCGCATGTTCTTCCCCGACACCGACCTCGTGGCGAAGAAGTTCCCGGAGTGGTCGGAGCGCTGGGGGCGCGAGATCGCGCGTTGACGCTTCGGCGCCCGCGCCGTCCCCGGTGAGCGGCGCCGCGCCGGCGCTCGCGGTGCGCCGGCTGCGCAAGTCGTTCGGCGCGGTGGTCGCGGTCGACGACGTCTCCCTCGACACCGCTCCCGGCGAGTTCGTTTCCCTGCTCGGTCCGTCGGGCTGCGGCAAGTCCACGCTGCTCAGGATGGTCGCGGGGCTCGTCGAGCCCGACGGCGGCCAGATCGTGCTGGCGGGCGAGGACATCACGCGGGTGGCCGTCCACCGCCGCAACCTCGGGCTGGTGTTTCAGTCGTACGCGCTCTTCCCGCACATGACCGTGTTCGAGAACGTGGCCTTCGGCCTGCGCCGGCGCGGCGTGTCCGTCGCCGAGCTGGGGCCGCGCGTCGAGCGCATGCTGGAGCTGGTGCGCCTCGGCCCGCTCGGGGCGCGGCACCCGCGCGAGCTGTCGGGCGGCCAGCAGCAGCGCGTCGCGCTCGCCCGGGCCCTCGTCACCGAGCCGCGCGTGCTGCTCCTCGACGAGCCGCTCTCGAACCTCGACGCGCTGCTGCGCGACGAGATGCGCGTGGAGCTGAAGCGGCTGCAGGAGCGCCTTGGCACCACCATGATCTTCGTCACCCACGACCAGGCAGAGGCGCTCATCCTGTCCGACCGCGTGGTGGTGATGGAGGCCGGGCGCGTGGAGCAGGTCGGCCGCCCCGAGGAGGTCTATCGCCAGCCCGCCACCGCCTTCGTCGCGCGGTTCCTCGGGCGCGCGAACTTCCTCGCCGGCACGGTGGCCGAGACCGGCGGGGCGGCCACCGTGGTCCGCCTCGACGGCGGCGGGCTCTCGGTGGTGGCCGGGCCGCGCGCGGGACTGGCGATCGGGCAGCCGGTGAGCGTGGCGGTCCGCCAGGAAGCAATCGGGATCGAAGTCGCCGGCGCCGAGGCGGGACGGGAAGCCGGCCGCCCCAACCACTTCGCGGTCACCGTCGTGTTCCACGCCTTCGCGGGCCAGGCCCACCACTACGTCGTCCAGCTGGCCGACGGGCGTGAGCTGGAGATCGCCGCGCCCGGCTCCACGCCGCCGCTGCCGCGCGGATCCCGCGCGCGGGTGCAGTGGAGCCCAGAGGACGTGATCCTGCTGCCCGGCGCGGGGCCGGGGGGGTCGCGATGACGCGCGGACACGGCTGGCGGCTCCTGGCGCCGGCGCTCGTGCTGCTGGCCGTCGCGTTCGTGGGGCCGGTGGGCATGCTGGTGCCGACCAGCGTACGGCCGTACGTCCCGCTGGTCGGGATCACGAGCGGCTTCACCGCTCGCCACTACGTCCGGCTGCTGACCGACTCGTACTATCTCGAGATCATCGGCCGCACCCTGGTGCTCGGGCTGACCGTGACGTGCTCGACGCTGATCATCGGCTACCCGCTGGCCTTCTTCCTTGCGCGGACGCCGTCGCGCTGGCGCAACTGGCTGACCATCCTGGTGGTCTTCCCGCTGATGCTGAACCTGGTCGTGCGGACGTTCGGGTGGATCGCCCTGCTCGCGCAGAACGGGCTCGTGAACCAGGCCCTGCAGGCGCTGGGCCTAGTGGAGTCGCCGGTGAAGCTGCTCTTCAACTTCGCGGGCCTCCTCATCGGGCTCACCCACATCTTCCTGCCGTTCATGGTGCTGGTCCTCATCGGCGCCATCCAGAACATCCCGCGCGACGTCGAGGACGCCGCGCGCGTGCTGGGCGCCTCCTGGGGTAGCGCCTTTCTCCGCATCACGCTGCCGCTGTCGGCGCCCGGCATTCTGTCGGGCTCGATCCTAGTGTTCGTGCTCACCATCAGCGCGCTGGTGACGCCGCGCCTGCTGGGCGGGCCCACCTACCAGGTGATGTCCACGCTGATCTACGACGAGTTCCTCTCGCGCCTGAACTGGCCGGCCGGCTCGGCCCAGTCGCTGCTGCTCACCGTGATGGTGCTGGCGCTGGTCTACCTCTCGGGCCGTCTCGCCCGGCGCACCGGAGCGCGCGTGTGACCGCGGCCCGGGTGCGGACGTGGCTGCTGCGCGCGTGGGTCACGCTCGTCTTCGGCTTCCTCATGCTGCCGGTGGTGGTGATCGTGCTCGCCTCGCTGAGCCGGACCTCGTACCTGACCGTGCCGCCGCGCGGCCTGACCCTTACCTGGTTCAGCAAGGTGCTGAGCGACCCGGAGTACGTGCAGGCCATCGTCTTCAGCGTGCTGCTGGCGCTCGTCGCGACGGCGGGATCGCTAGGAGCCGGAATCGCCGCATCGTTCGCTCTCATCCGGCGCCGGGTCGCGGGCGGCGCCGGCGTGGCCGCCCTGCTGAACGCGCCGCTCGTGTTCCCCGGCGTCGTGGTCGGCGTGGCCCTGCTGCAGTTCTACGCGCTGATCCACCTCAACGGCACGTTCGTGGGGCTGGCTCTGGCCCACATGGTGATCACGGTGCCGTACGTGGTGCGGGCGGTGACCGCCAGCCTGCAGGGCATCGACCCCGAGCTGGAGAACGCGGCGCGGGTGCTGGGGGCGAGCGGACCGGTCGCGTTCTTCACGGTCACGCTGCCGCTCATCCGGCCGGGGGTCGCGGCCGGTGCGCTGTTCTCGTTCATCGTCTCGTTCGACAACGTGCCGGTGTCGATCTTCCTGCTGGGCGCCGGCCAGATGACGCTGCCGGTGAAGATCTTCAGCGCCATCGAGTACGGGGTGGACCCGTCCATCGCCGCCATCTCCACCATGCTCATCCTGCTCACTGGGCTCGGGCTGGCGGTGGCCGAGCGCTGGATCGGGTTCCACCGCTTCGTCTGACCAGCCGCGACCGGGGAGAGGACTCGTCATGACAGGGCTCATGGAAGGGCGGTTCACCGGCCGGGTCGCCGTCGTCTCGGGCGCGGCCAACGGCATCGGGCGGGCCAGCGCGCTGCGCCTGGCCCGCGAGGGCGCCGACCTGGTCGTGGTCGATCGCGAGGGCGACACGCTGCAGGGCGTGGCCCGAGAGATCGAGGCGGCCGGCCGACGGGTGATGCCGATCGCCGCGGACTGGACCGATCCGAAGGCGGTGACCGAGGCCTTCGCGGCCATCCGGCAGCGCTTCGGCCGCATCGACGTCCTGTTCAACAACGTCGGGCAGTCGGCTCGCGAGCGGGCCAGCGAGTTCCACGCTTCCGAGGAGGCGACGTGGCGCTTCGTCATCGAAGTCTCGCTGGTTGCGACGATGCGGGCGACGCGCCTGGCCGTCGAGGAGATGCGGGCTCGACGCAGCGGGCGCATCGTGAACATGTCCACCGAGTCCGCCTTCTACGGCGACGTCGGCTTCGTGGACTACTCGGCCGCGAAGATGGGGGTGATCGGCTTCACCCGATCGCTGGCGCGCGAGCTGGCCCCGTTCCACGTCAACGTCAACGCGGTGTGCCCCGGCGCCATCCGCACGCGCGCGCACGACCGGCTGCCGCGCGAGGTGATCGACCGGGTGCGGAACAGCGTGCCGATGGGCTACGTGGCCGAGCCGGAGGACGTGGCCGGAGTGGTGGCGTTCCTGGCCAGCGACGACGCGCGCTACATCACCGGCCAGTCGATCCTGATCGACGGCGGCCGCTGGATGATCTGACAAGGAGGACGAGATGCCGGGACGGCTCGAAGGCAAGATCGCGGTAATCACCGGTGGCGGCAGCGGCATCGGCCGCGCCTGCGCGCTCCGCTTCGCCTCGGAGGGCGCAACGATTTGCGTCACCGACCTCGACGAGAGCGGCGCGGAGGACACCGCCCGTCGTGTCGAGGCGTCGGGCAAGCAGGCGATGGCACTCCCAACCGACACCACCGAGGAAGCGGCCAACGACGCCATGATCGCCGCGTGCGTGAAGGCGTTCGGCGCGGTGGACGTGCTGGTGGCCGCCGCCGGCGTGGGAAGCCCGCGGCCGGACGCGGCATCCGCGAAGCCGTACACCATGCTGGACATGCCGATCGATCGCTTCCGCTCGGTGATCGACGTGAATCTCTACGGGGTGATCTTCTCCAATCGCGCGGCGGCCCGCTGGATGGTGGCCAACCGGCGCGGCGGCAGCCTGATCAACCTGGGCTCGATCATGTCGCGGATGCCGTCGGCGGGCGGCGCCTACAGCATCAGCAAAGCCGGCGTCTGGATGGCCACCAAGTGCCTGGCGCAGGAGCTGGCACGCCACCACATCCGCGTCAACGCGATCGGCCCCGGCTTCATCGAGACGCCGATGACCGCGCCATTGCGCTCCGACGCGGATCGCAGCCGCTGGGCCCTGGGCCTCACTCCCATGGGCCGTTACGGTACCGTGGACGAGGTCGCCGCCACCGCGCTGTTCCTGGCGTCGGACGATGCGGCGTTCTTCACGGGGGAGATCCTGCACCCGTCGGGAGGCGTGTTCGTCGGCTGACTCGAGGGCGGGGCGTCAGTGGAACGTGCGGCCGCCGTCGACCGCCAGCGCCGTGCCGGTCACGAACGACGACTCGTCGCTTGTGAGGTAGAGCGCGGCCTGAGCGATCTCCTCCGGCTCGCCCGGCCGCCTGATCACGTAGCGGTCGAGGATCCGCGCCAGCTCGCCCTGCGGATCGGCCGCGCCCTCCCACGACGACCGGAACAGCGGCGTGTCGATGATCCCCGGGCAGATCGCGTTCACGCGAATGCGATCGGCCGCCAGGTCCACCGCCAGGGTCTTGCCGAACATCACGAGCCCAGCCTTCGCCGCGCAGTAGGCCGTCCGCTGTTCCAGCGGGCGCAGCGCGGCGCCCGAGGCGATGTTCACGATGGTCCCGCGCCCGGCCCGCTTGAGCGCGGGCAGCGCGGCGTGACACACGAGCATCGGCCCGGTGAGGTCGACCGCCATGATGCGCGCCCACTCCGCCGCGGTCATCTGCTCGAAGGGTCGCATGAGGTCGATCCCCGCGCTGTTCACGACGCCGTCCAGTCCGCCCAGCGTGGTCACCGCCTGCGCGACGGCCCCCCGCACCTGCTGCTCGTCGGCGACGTCGCACGTCACCGTGACCGCGCCGTCGACCTGCGCCTTCTTCAAGCCCGCCTCGTCGCGATCGAGCATGGCCACTCCGGCGCCTTCTCGACGGAACAGCCGCGCGATCGCGAGCCCGATGCCCGACGCGGCGCCGGTCACGAGCACCCGACGTCCGGGGAGCCTCACGCGCGCGCCTCCGCGCGCAGCACTGGCCGGAGCGCGTCGGCCACCTCGTCGCAGCGGGCCGGCCACACCCCGGAGTGGCCGAGGATGTACTTGATCAGCTCTTCGAGCAGCGTGATGCGCGACGGCCGCCCGATGATCTGCGGGTGCATGGCGAGGCAGAAGTAGCGGTCCTCACGGTAGAGCACGTCGAACTCGCGCCGCCAGGCCTCGAAGACCGCCGACGGCGCCTGCATGGTCCGCCCGGGCAGGGTGATCGAATACTGGAAGAACGGGGCGTCGTCCAGCACCCAGGCGAATGGGAACTCCACGATGTCGGTCAGCTTGCCGTCGATCCGGTGCAGGTACGGCGAGTCGTCGTCGAAGTAGTTCGAGGAGTAGCCGAAGCCGTACTCGTGGAGCATCTTCAGCGTGTGCTTACTGAACTCCGCCGCCGGCGAGCGATAGCCGACCGGCTTGCGGCCGGTCATCCGCCGGATGATATCGATGCCCTTGTCCATCTCCTCGCGCTCCTCCTCGAGCGTGAGGTTGACGATCCAGGCGTGCGACCACGAGTGGTGCGCGATCTCGTGGCCGGCCTTCAGGATCGCTTCGACCATGGCGGGCCGCTGCTCCATGACCAGGCCCGGCACGAAGAACGTCACCCGCAGCCCGTAGCGGGCGAGCAGGTCGAGGATGCGCGGCATGCCCACCTTCCAGCCGTACGCGCCCTGGCTCATCACGATGGGGCGCTCGGCGTTCTTGGGGTCGCGGCCGGTCCACATGGTCTCGGCGTCGATGTCGAAGCTGAGCAGGACCGGGAAACCCTTGGGCGAGAGCGGCATGACGTGCCTCCGGAGCGAGAGGGTTAGAGCGGCATCGGGCGCTCGCACGGGCGCTCGCGCTCGAGGTGGCCGGCCAGGGCCAGCACGCGGCGATCCGCGTACCACCGGCCGACGATCTGCAGGCCGATCGGCAGGCCGTCCGATGACCAGCCGCAGGGCAGCGACACCGCCGGGTGGCCCGAGAGATTGAACGGCCACAGATACGGGTACCAGGCGCTGCGGACGGAGCCGGCGACCTGGCCGGCGATGGTGATCGGCTGGAAGGCGTCGTGGTCAGCGGGCAGCGCGGGCCGGGAGAGCGTGGGCGACACCAGGAAGTCGAAGCGCTGCAGCCAGCCGTGCACGCGCCGGTACATCGCGGTCCGCTGGCCGAGCGCGTTCACCCAGTCCACCGCGGTCCACTTCGCGCCCCGCTCGATGGACTCGCGCAGGCTGGGCGCGACCTTGTCGCCGAACTTCGCCATGTACGGTCCGACCCGCGCGGCCAGGCCGGCCTGCAGCCCGATCAGGAACGTGCGCTCGAACGCCGAGAGGTCCTCCTCGACGGTCTCGACGTGGGCGCCCCGGCCCTCCAGGTAGCCTACCGCGCCCTCGCATTCCGCGAGCACCTCCGGGTCGACGAGATGGTTGCCAACGCGCGGAAGCCAGCCGATGTGCAGGCCCCGCACGCTGACCTCGCGCGGATCGTCGATGGGCTCCGGGCGCGAGTACGGATCGCGCGGATCGAAGCCGACGATGGCGTCGAAGCACGCCGCGGTCTCTGCCACCGTCCGCGCCATCGGGCCGATGTAGGACGTGGAGGAGAACAGATCGGCCTGGTGCACGTGGGGCACGCGCCCCAGCGTGGGCTTGAGGCCAACGATGCCGCAGCAGGAGGCGGGCAGGCGCACGGAGCCGCCGCCGTCGGTGCCCAGCGCCAGCGGCCCCTGACCGGTAGCGACCGCCGCGGCGGCGCCGCCGGACGAGCCCCCGGCAGTGCGCGAGAGATCCCATGGGTTGCGCGTGGCCCCGAACAGCGGGCCGTCGGTGAACGGCTTGTGGCCGAACTCCGGAGTGGTGGTCTTGCCGATCAGGATCGCGCCGGCCTCGCGCAGCCGCCGCACCGGCACCGCGTCCTCGACCGGCACCTGATCGGCGAAGATCAGCGAGCCCATCGTCGTCCGCGAGCCCCTGGTGAACAGGAGGTCCTTCACCGAGAACGGCACGCCGTGGAGCGGACCGAGCCGATCGCCGGCCATCACCGCGTCCTCGGCACGACGCGCGGCCTCTCGTGCCTCGTCCGCGGTCACGGTGATGAACGCGTTCACGGTTGGCTGCAGATCCTCGATCCGCTGCAGGGCGGCCTCGACTACCGCGACCGGCGACACCTCCTTGGTGCGGATCTGGCGGGCCAGCGTCAGGGCGTCGCTCCGGATCATCACGGATCCGAGGGATTCAGCGGCCTCCGTTCTCGGCGGCCAGCACCGCCGCGAACGTCTCGACCAGGCTCTCCAGCTCGGCGTCGCCCATCGGGGTGGAGAGGCAACCGAGGCCGGTGATGGACATCAGCACGCCGCGCTCCATGAGCCCGCGCACCATCCGGTGCAGGCGCGCCTCCTCCTCGGGGCTGGTGCGGGTGCTGCGGTAGTCGACCAGCTCGCGATCGGTCGGATGCAGGCGGAACAGCGAGCCGAGGCCGGTGACGGTGCCCGGCACGCCCGAGCGCTTGAAGCAGGCCTCGAGGCTCCCCCGCAGCTTGGCGCCCAGCTCGTCCAGCTTGCCGAAGGCCTCGGGCGTGAGCAGCTGCATCCCGGCCAGGCCGGCGGCCATCGTGACCGGATTGGCATTGAAGGTGCCGCCGTGCGGCGCCGCCGGCTTGCCGCCGGTCGGATCGAAGACCGCCATCACGTCGGCCCGCCCCACGACCGCGCCCACCGGGAAGCCGCCCCCGATGATCTTGCCCAGCGTGGTGAGATCCGGCGTGATCCCGAACACGCCCTGCGCGCCGTGATAGCCGACCCGGAACGTGATCACCTCGTCGAAGATCAGCGCGATGCCGTGCCGCGACGTGACCTCGCGGAGCGCGCGCAGGAACTCGCGCTGGGCCGGGATCAGCCCCACGCGATTCGGGATCGGGTCCACCAGCACCGCCGCGAGGTGCCGGGCCTCGCGCTCGATGCGCGCCACCGCCAGCTCGGCGTGGTTGAACGGCAGCACCACCACATCCGCCAGCACCGCCGGCGGCACGCCCTTCGAGTACGGCGTGCTGGCGGGCGAGGCCAGGCTGCCCCAGCTCTCGGGCGACGAGGCGAGGCTCACCTCGGCGTAGTCGTAGGAGCCGTGGTACGCGCCCTCGAACTTGGCGATCTTCGGCCGGCCGGTCCAGGCCCGCGCGCCCTTGATCGCCATCATCACCGCCTCGCTGCCCGAGTTGGTGAACCGCACGCGCTCGGCCGAGGGCAGGCGCTCGCAGAGCAGCGCCGCCAGCTCGACCTCCTCCGGCGTGGGCAGGGGGAACGACGAGCCCAGGGCGAGGCGCCGCGTGGCCGCTTCGACGATCGCCGGGTGGGCGTGCCCGTGGATGAGCGCGGTGTAGTTGTTCAGGCAGTCGAGCCGGCGATCGCCCTCCACGTCGGTGATCCAGCAGCCGTCGCCCGAGGCCGCGTAGGGCGGGTAGGGAGCCATGTAGACGGTGGTGCGCGTGTTGCCGCCGGGCATGACACCCTGGGCCTGCGCGAAGAGCGCGGCCGATCGCGAGCCGGGCGCGGCCC
>DATFWA010000303.1:0-35168 GCA_035259825.1 Candidatus Methylomirabilota bacterium
GCCCCCGCCAGCATCGCGCGCACCCGCTCGGGCGTCGGAGGGATGAACGGCAGCCCGTCGCACCACTCCCGCTTGCAGAACTCCGCGTAGACGTCTTCTTCCGGCAGGGTCAGCGTCGCGTCGACCACCTCACTCATGACGCCTCAGCGGCTCCCGAGCAGCGCGTCGATCTGCTCCACCGCCTGCTGCACCCGCCGGCCGACACCTTCGAGGGCCTCGCCCCCGAGCGGATGCTGGATCACGAGCAGCGGCAGCCCGGTGGCACCGAGCGCGGCCATCTCGCCCAGCGCCAGGCGCTGGAACACGGTGGTGGTGATGAGTCCGGCGGGGGTTCCCGCTTTCGCCAGCTCCAGCGAGTCGTGGAGACTCCACGACGTGCAGGAGCCTCAGTCCGCGGAGCCCGCGAAGACGAGATCGCACTCCTTGGAGAGGGCCTCGACGATCTCGTGCGCCGCGCCGGTCGCCGCGTTGGCCTTGCGGCGGATCACCACCCGGGCGACGCCGTGACGCTCCTTAAGCACCTCGCCGATGCCGGTCACGAGTCGGTCGAAGTTGTGCTTCGTGTTGTCGAGGAACCCGACGGTCATGCCCCGGAGATCGGCGGGCATCGGCGGAATCGCCGTGGTCGCCGTCCGGAGCGCGCCCACCGGGCTCAGCACGGTGATGAGGGGCATGGATCGCTCTCCTGCAGTCAGCGGTCAGCAGCGCCCCGGGTCCATCGGCGCGCGGCGCTCCGAGCCCGGGTCCACGAGGCCGTATAGTACCGTACATGCTCGTCCTCGCGCTCGACGTCGGCACCAGCTCCGCCCGCGCGCGCGTCTACGACGAACGTGGCCGCGCGCGGCCCGGGGCGGAGGGCCACGTGGTATACGAGCCGCGCACCACGCCCGACGGCGGCGTCGAGCTGGACGCCGACTCGCTGATCGACGCCATCGCGCGCGCCATCGACGAGTGCCTGGCCGGCTGCGGGGAGGCTGCGCGCGACATCGCCGGAGTCGGCGCCTCGGTCTTCTGGCACAGCCTGCTCGGTCTCGATGGATCGGGGCGCGCCCTGACTCCGGTCCTGACCTGGGCGGATACGCGCAGCGCGGCCGCCGCGCAGGCGCTGCGCCGCGAGCTCGACGAGGGCGCGGTCCACAAGCGGACCGGCGCGCCGATCCACTCCACGTTCTTCCCGGCCAAGCTCCGCTGGCTGCGCGAGACGCGGCCCGAAGTCTTCGGACGCGCGGCCCGATGGTGCGGCTTCGCCGAGCTCTTGCAGGCGCGGCTCACCGGGTCGATGCAGTGCAGCCTCTCGATGGCCTCGGGCACGGGCCTGCTCGATCAGGAGCGCGGAGGCTGGGACCGCGCGATGTTGGAGGCCGCGGGCATCTCCGCGGATGCCCTGCCGCCGATCGACGACGAGGCGGCGCCTGGGCTGATCGCGCCCTGGGCGGAGCGATGGCCGGCTCTCGCGCGAGTGCCGTGGTATCCGGCCCACGGCGATGGGGCCTGCTCCAACGTGGGCTCGGGCTGCTCGGGGCCTGACGGGATCGCCCTCAACGTCGGGACCTCGGCGGCGCTGCGCGTGGTCCTGGCCGAGGGCCTCGGCGCGCACCGGGCGACGCCCACGGGGCTCTGGCGGTATCGCGTGGACGGCCGGCGCGCGCTGGTGGGCGGAGCCACGTCCGAGGGCGGCAACGTGCTGGCGTGGTGTCGCAAGACGCTGGCGCTGCCCGCGGGCGACGCGGCACTGGAGCAGGCGCTAGCCGCCGTGCCGCCCGACAGCCACGGGCTCACCGCGCTGCCGTTCCTCGCGGGCGAGCGCAGCCCGGGCTGGCGTCCCGAGGCGCGCGCCGCGCTGGCCGAGCTATCGCTGGCCACGGATGCCGTGGAGATCGCCCGTGCGCTGCTCGAGGCGGTCGCGCTCCGGCTGGCCGAGATCTACGACCGGCTGCGTCCTTTCGCCGCCGCCGACCACCGGGTGATCGGCTCAGGCGGCGCCCTCGGGCACTCTCCCACCTGGGCCCAGGTGATCGCGGACGCGATCGGCGTGCCGATCGGGCTGGGCACGGACGCGGAGGCCTCCACCCGGGGAGCCGCCGTGCTCGCGCTCGAAGCGCTCGGGGTCGAGGCCCCCCCGCCGGCCGATCCGGTCCGGATCTTGCGCCCGGACCCGGCCAACCATGCGCGATACCGGGCAGCCCGTGCGCGGCAGTTACGCCTCTACGACAACATTGTCGGCTTTCAGGACTCCTGAGAGAATAGACGTCGCGGGCTCATGCGAATCGCGATCGGCTGCGACGACAGCGGCTTTCCGCTCAAAGAACCCCTGGTGAGCGCCCTCGAGGCGGAGGGGCACGACGTCCTCGACTTGGGCACGTTCTCGTCCGAGCCCGTGGACTATCCCGACTATGCACGGGCGGTCGGCCAGGCCGTACTGCGGGGCTTCGTGGACGCCAGCGTGCTGCTCTGCGGCTCGGGCGCGGGCGGGGTGATCGCCGCCAACAAGATGCGGGGGATCCGTGCCGCGCTCTGCCACGACGCCGACTCGGCGCGCCGGAGCCGCGAGGAGGTCGACGCCAACGTGCTCTGCCTGGCCGCGGCCGATCTCGACTCCAAGACCGCGGTCGAGATCGCCCAGACGTTCATCACGACTCCCTACGAGCCAGGCGATCAGCAGACGCGGCAGATGAGCAAGATCGGACAGCTGGAGGCAGGGCTCCTCGGGGCCGACAAGGCGCCGCTCAAGCCCGGCGCCGCCGACGCCAGGATCGGCCTCGAGCCCGCGATGCCCCGCCCGGCTCCCCCGCGGCGTGAGGCGGCGAAGCGCGAGCCGCCGCCGCCCGTCGTCGTCGCTCCCGAGCCCCCGCCCGCGCCGGCGGGCACGGCTCCGCCGCTTGTCCTCCCAGACCCGCTCAAGCTGCCCGCGGTGGAGGAGACCCTGCGGTTCCTGGAAGCGCGCGAGTTCCTCGACCGCCTCTGGGTGAAGGACGCCACGCTCTGGAATGGTGACGCCGCCACCGTGCGCAACCGGCTCGGCTGGCTCACCTCGCCCACGATCATGCGCGGCCACTCCGAGGACATCCGCGGTTTCGCCGACGAGGTGCGCCGCCTGCAGTACTCGCACGTGGTCCTGCTCGGCATGGGCGGCTCCTCGTCGACCGGCGAGGTCTTCAACGAGACCTTTGGCTCGAAGATGGGTTTCCCGGACATGCTCGTGCTCGACTCGACCGATCCGGGCGCGGTCAAGCACGTGTCCGAGTCCATCAATCTGAGCCGCACCCTGTTCGTCGTCGCGAGCAAGTCGGGTACCTCCGCCGAGACCATGGCCGCGTACGCGTTCTTCCGGGGGCAGGTGGAAGCCGCCTCCTCGCCGCGGCCCGGCATGCAGTTCGTGGCCATCACCGATCCGGGCCGGCCGCTGGACAAGCTGGCCACCGAGACCGGCTTCCGTCGCACCTTCCTGAATCCGGCGTCCATCGGCGGGCGCTACTCGGCGCTGTCCTTCTTCGGCCTCGTGCCCGCGGCGCTGATAGGCGTGGACATCAAGGTGCTGCTCGAGCGCGCCAACACCATGGTGGAGATCTGCGGCAACGAGGTGGGCGTCCGCGGCAATCCCGCGGTCCAGCTCGGCGCGGTGCTGGCCGGACTGGCCCGAGCGGGCCGCGACAAGGTCACCCTGGTGCTGTCCGAGAAGATCCGGGGCCTCGGCCGCTGGATCGAGCAATTGCTCGCCGAGTCGCTCGGCAAGGACGGCACCGGTCTCGTGCCGGTGGTGGACGAGCCGCTGGGCCCTCCGACCGTCTACGGCGACGACCGGGTGTTCGTGGCCCTCGTGCTGGAGGGCGATGACACGCACGACACCGCGCTCGCCAAGCTGGCCGACGCGGGGCATCCGGTGCTGCGTCTCGTGCTACGTGATCCGATGGATCTCGGCGCCGAGTTCTTCCGCTGGGCGCTGGCCGCCGCGACCGCGGGCGCGGTGCTCGGGGTCAATCCGTTCGACGAGCCGGACGTGGCGCGGGCCAAGGAGAACGCGGGCGCGCTGCTCACCGAGTGGCGGCGCTCGCACCGGCTGCCCGAGTGGCCGGTCGACGTCGAGGAAGACGGCATCGTGCTGATGACCAAGTCGAACAAGAAGCCGGGCTCGGTGAGCCGCGGCCTCGCCGCCCACCTGGCCATGGCCGCCCCCGGCGACTACCTCGCGATCCAGGCCTATCTCACGCCGACCGCGGAGGCCGGCCGCGCGTTGCAGGAGATGCGCGTGGCGCTGCGGGATCGTCTGCGCATCGCCACCACGGTGGGCTGGGGCCCGCGCTATCTCCATTCGACGGGCCAGCTGCACAAGGGCGGCCCGACCAGCGGCCTGTTCATCCAGATCACCGGCGACGATCGCGACGACCTCGCGATCCCGGGTTCCGGCTATGGTTTCTCGACCCTGAAGTCGGCCCAGGCCCTGGGCGATCTCCAGAGTCTGCGCGACGGAGCGCGCCGGGTCATCCGGCTCCATCTGACCGGCAAGCAGTCGCAGACCTTGCAGCAGCTGCTGCACATGGTCTCCGGGCTGACCAAGAGGCTGTGAGTATGACGGTTTCGACTGCCGACGAATCCTGTACCCTCGTCATCTTCGGGGCGTCGGGCGATCTCACCCGACGCAAGCTGATCCCCGCGCTATGGTCCATGTTCCAGAGCCGCGTGCTGCCCGAGCCGTTCGCGGTGGTCGGGGTGGCCCGCTCCGAGATGACCAACGAGGAGTTCCGTGTGCGCATGCGCGAGGCCATCTCCGACTTCGCGCGAGTGCAGCCGCCCTCCACGCGAGTCTGGGACCGCTTCGCCCAGGCCCTCTTCTACTACTCGGGCGATCCCTCGGATGGCGCCACCTACCCGGGGCTCAGCGCGTACATCAAGCAGGTGGAGCAGGAGCGCGGGACCGGGGGCAACCGGCTCTTCTACGTCTCGACGCCGCCCTCGGTGTACCCGCACCTGGTCATGCGGCTCGGCGAGGCCGGTCTCAATCGGCCGGCCGAGAACACCGCGAACTGGGTGCGCATCGTCATCGAGAAGCCATTCGGCCGGGACCGGGAATCGGCGAGCGCGCTGAACCAGGTGGTGGCCTCGGTGTTCAGCGAGGATCAGGTCTACCGGATCGATCACTACCTCGGCAAGGAGACGGTCCAGAACGTCCTCGTGTTCCGCTGGGCCAACGGCATCTTCGAGCCGCTGTGGAACCGCAACCACGTCGATCACGTGCAGATCACGGTGGGCGAATCGATTGGCGTGGAAGGCCGCGGCGCGTACTACGAGGAGTCGGGCGCGCTGCGCGACATGATCCAGAACCACATCCTGCAGCTCCTCTGCCTGGTGGCCATGGAGCCGCCGGTCACCTTCGACTCCGACCCGGTGCGCGACGAGAAGACCAAGGTGATGCGCGCGATCCGGCCCGTCGCCGCCGACGAGGTCGACCGGGTCGCGGTGCGCGGGCAGTACGGCCCCGGCTTCGTGGGCGGACAGCGCGTGGTGGGCTACCGCGAGGAGAAGGGGGTGTCATCCGAGTCGATCACCGAGACCTTCGCCGCGCTACGGCTCGAAGTCGAGAATTGGCGCTGGGCCGGCGTGCCCTTCTACCTGCGCACCGGCAAGCGCATGCCGAAGCGGGCGAGCGAGATCGCGGTGCAATTCAAGCAGACCCCGCATCTCGTGTTCCGGCGCAATCCCGAGATCCTGGCCGAGCCCAACCGGCTGGTGCTGCGCATCCAGCCCGACGAGGGTATGTCGCTCTCGTTCGGAGCCAAGCTCCCGGGGCAGGAGCTGCGGATCAAGCCGGTGGAGATGGAGTTCGACTACGGGCAGGCCTTCGGGGGCGAGCCGCCCGAGGCCTACGAGCGACTCCTGTTGGACGCGATGAAGGGCGACGCCACGCTCTACGCGCGGGGCGACTGGGTCATGATGGCGTGGGAGCTGCTGCAGCCGGTCCTCGACGGGTGGGCGAGCGGAGACCCCCGGAAGTTCCCCAACTACGAGGCCGGCACCTGGGGGCCGTCCGAGGCCGATACGCTAATCGAGCGCAGCGGACGGCGCTGGCGGCGCCCCTGAGGGCGCCGCCGCCGTGACGCGCGGTCGCCTACTGCTTCAGCTGCGCGGACGCCGACCCCACCATGCGGGTCGCCGACATCTCGACCCAGGTGTAGTACCAGCTCTCGTAGATCATCACCTGCAGCGAGCTGCCCGTCTTTTCGTAGATCTGGGTCGTGCCCTTGTCGGACGCGGTCGTCGAGGACAGGTGCTTCCAGCCGTTCGCCTCGAGCGTGCTGCGGAACGCGACCGCGAGGCTGTCCGGCTCGATGCGCCCCTTGTAGAAGAGCCGCGCCGCCTTCACGTTCGGCGACTCGATGATGGTGGAACGGTTCAGGTCCACCGCCAGGCCCTTCGGCACCGGGATGTCCTCGAACTCGCTGCGCTGCACTCTCGGCGGCGTGGACGCGCACGCGGACAGAGCCAGCACGGTGGCCGACAGGACGAGCAAACGTCGCATGGGTAGTACCTCCTGTCGGTCATCCTACCGTCCGTGGGAGTGCCGACCAAAGTTTTTGGATAGCCCGACGCGCGCATGAGGCGGCCGTGGACGATCGCACTGTTGGCGCTGCTGATCCTGGCCGTCGTCGGGGTCTTCGCGCACCGGCCCCTGCTCCGCGCGGCCGGCCAGGTGCTGGTGGTCGAGGCGTCGGACGACCGCGCGGACGCCATCGTGGTGGTGGCCGGCAGCACGCCGACCCGGGAGGCCCTGGCCGCCGCGCTATTCCGCGAGGGCCGGGCGCCCGTCGTCGTGGTCTCGCGCTCGAAGATGCCCGTGCGCGTGGAGCAGCTGGTGGACCTGGGAATCCGTCCGCTGGACTTCCAGGGAGAGTCGGTGGCCGCGCTCGAGAAGTACGGGGTGCCCCGCGCGGCCATCATCAGGTTGTCCGAGCCGGTGGAGATCACCGAGCTGGAGCTGCAGGGCGTGGCCGCGGAGGCCCGCTCGCGGGGATGGCACCGGGTCCTGCTGGTCACCACCCCCAATCACTCGCGGCGGGTTCGGCTGATCTGGCATCGCGAGGCCGGCCCCGGTATCGAGGCCGGCATCGCGATGATCGACGACGAGTGCTCGGCCGATCGCGCCTGGTGGACGCGCCGGCGGTGCAGCGAGGCCGTGCTGCACGAGTACCTCGGCCTCGTCGCGATGTACCTACGCGTCTCGAGTCTGATGCGCTGAGGCCGCTCCGCCCCGCCGGGCCGCCTACGGCGTGATGCGCTTGTAGAGCGTGTGCTGGCGGTTGCGCGTATGGGGACGCACCTGAGCCGGCCAGCGCCCCACCTCCACCGCCTTCGCCCACGCGTCGCCGACCAGAACCTCGGGGCTCTCGATCTCGTAAAGGGCGCCGTACTTTGGCGCATGTTCGATGACGATCGTCTTCAGCTGTCCGCCGATGCTCATCGTCAGTGGCTGCAACTCGTAGCGCGAGACCGCGATCACCCCCGGCACCGTGAGCAGGCTCGGCACGTGCTCCCGGTCGTACACCTCGTTGAAGAGACGCTCCTGAGCCGGGTCGACGTCCATGGCGGCGCTGAAGAGATACCGGGTCTGGATAGGCATGGCGCTCCTCCTAGGTGGGATGTCGGGTTGAGGTTGATCGGGTCGGGGCTACCCTCGGGGTCTCGGTTGGTGGTTGATCGGGTCTGGGCTGGGCGCTTGGGCTGCTGCCGGAAGCTTCTTTATTTATCCGCTCGGCTCGCCTTCGGCTGCGCCTCGCCATGGCACTGCGGCGTGGCGGTGAGCCTAGCTGCTGGGAACGGACACCCCGGGCGGTCGACCGTTGGCGTTTTCTAGCGCTTCCTGGGCTTGGTGGTGGTGCTGGCCGGGGCCGCGCGGCCGTAGTCGTCCTGGCGGCGGATGATGTCGTCCTCGCCCAGGTAGGGGCCGTGCTGGACCTCGATCAGGACGACGGGAACGCGGCCGGGATTCTCGATGCGGTGCCACGCCCCGCGCGGGACATCCACAGACCCGCGCGGCTTGAGCCGCCGGGGGCGTCCGGAGATGATCACGCGCGGTGACCCGGTGACCACCACCCAGTGCTCCGCCCGGAAGCGGTGCCGCTGCAGGCTCAGACGCTGTCCGGGCTGCACGAGCAGCCGCTTGACCTTGTAGCCTCGTCCCTCCTCGATGGTCTGGAACCCGCCCCACGGACGGGTCTCGAAGACACCGGACTCCCCACCACGGCGCATCGCACTCATAGCCGGATCATCCTCGCGAAATCGGCCTCCACGCTCTTGGTCACCTCGTCCATCACCTCGCCGGGCACGTCCTCGTCCAGCAGCAGCACCACGATGGCCCGGCCCCGGCGCGTGCGCCGGCCCACGTGCATGGACGCGATGTTGACGTTGTGGCGGCCGAGGATCGAGCCGATCCGACCCACCATGCCGGGCCGATCTTCGTACGCTAGCACGAGGATGTGGCCCTCCGGGATGAACTCGATGTGCAGGTCGCGCAGCCGCACGATGCGGGGCACGCCGTCGAAGACGGTGCCCGCGATGATCTTGCGGCCGGCGCCGGCCTGGGTGGTGACGGTGATCAGGTTCGTGTAGCCCGATACCGACTCGGGATCCGTGCGGATCTCCACGGACAGGCCGCGCTCCTCCGCGATCAGATGCGCGTTGACCAGGTTCACCGCCTGCGCGGTAACCCGCCCGAGCAGCCCTTTCAGCACCGCGCGGCCCACCAGCGCGGGATCCCAGCGCGCCACGTGTCCGGCCACCTCGATCTCGACCCGCTCGACGTTCTCCGGCTCGAGCTGCACGCAGAAGCGCCCCAGCAGCTCGGCGAGCTGCAGGTAGGGCCGCTGCTCGGTCAGCGTCTCGCGGTCGCCCACCGGGATGTTCACCGCGTGCTCCACCAGCTCGCCCTCCCGGAAGGCCACCAGCTGACGGGCCACGTCCACCGCCACGTTGACCTGCGCCTCCTGTGTATTCGCGCCCAGATGCGGAGTGACCACCACGCGGGGATGCTGGATGAGGCGCTTCACCACCGGCGACTCCGGCGGCTCCTCACTCCAAACGTCCACCGCGGCGCCGGCCACCTGCCCCGACTCGAGCGCGGCGAGCAGGGCCGGCTCGTTGACGATCCCGCCCCGGGCGCAGTTCACGATGCGCACTCCCGACTTCATGGCCGCCAGCTCGCGCGCGCCGATCATGTTCTCGGTGTCGTCGCTCAGCGGGACGTGGACGGTGAGGATGTCGGCGCGGCTCAGCACCGTCTGGAGATCGGTCAGGCGCACGCCCAGGTCCCGGGCCCGGCTCTCCGGGATGAAGGGATCGTAGACCAGCACCTCCATGTCGAACGCGCGCAGGCGCGCCGCCACCCGGGAGCCCACCTTGCCCAGACCCAGCACTCCGGCCGTCTTCCGGAACAGCTCGGAGCCGTAGATGCCGCGGTCCCACTGCAGCTGCTTGAGCGACTCGTGGGCCGCCGGGATCTTGCGCACGAGCGCCAGCAGCATGCCCACGGTGTGCTCGGCCGCCGAGACCACGTTGCCGTACGGGGCGTTCACGACCACCACGCCCTGTCGCGAGCACGCGTCCACGTCGATGTTGTCCACGCCGACGCCGGCCCGGCCCAGGATGCGCAGCCGGCGCGCCCGCGCGAGGAACTCGGGGGTCACCGCGGTGGAGGAGCGGGTGATGATCGCCTCGTACTCCCCGACGCGAGCCAACAGCTCCTCGCGGGGCACCTTGCTCGAGACCTGATCCACCGTGAAGCCGCGCTCGGTCAGGTAGGCGATCCCCTCCGCCGAGATCGTGTCGATGACCAGGACGTTCATCTCAGCCGCGCGACCGGTGCATTCGCAGGAACTTGAGGAACTCGCGTCCCTCCCCGAGTCGGCGGCGCATCACCTGACGGTCGCGGACCATCTCCGAGGCCAGGGAGAGCATCTTCCGGGGACGGAAGTAGAAGCGGCGGTAGAAGTGGTCCATCGAGCGGAAGATCTCGGTGCGCGAGAGATGCGGGTAGCCGAGGGCGCTCACCTGCACGCCCGCGCCGTCCACGAGCCTGTCGGACTCGAGCCACCCGTTGCGCTGCGCTTCCTCGTGGAGCGCGGTGCCCGGATACGGCGCGGCGAGCGAGACCTGGATGGTGTCTGGATCGATCTCGGTGGCGAACCGGATGGTCTCGGCGATGGTCTCGCGCGTCTCACCGGGCAGGCCCAGGATGAACGTCCCGTGGATGGCGATGCCGAGCGACCGCGCGTCGCGGGTGAACCGGCGCGCCACGTCGAGGCGCACCCCCTTCTTGATGTTATTGAGGATGGTCTGGTTGCCCGACTCGTAGCCGACCAGGAGGAGCCGGAGGCCGTTGTCCTTCAGCACCTTCAGGGTCGCGTACGGCACGTTGGCCTTGGCGTTCACCGACCAGGTGATGCCGAGCCGTCCGAGCCGGCGGGCGATGGCCTCGGCGCGGGGCAGGTCGTCGGTGAAGGTGTCGTCGTCGAAGAAGAACTCGCGGACCTGCGGGAACATCGTAGCGGCCAGGGCCATCTCCTCGGCCACGTGCTCGGTGCTGCGCGTGCGGTAGCGCTGGCCGCCCACCGTCTGCGGCCAGAGGCAGAACGTGCACTTCGAGCGGCAGCCGCGCCCGGTGTAGAGCGAGACGTAGGGATGGCGGAGATAGCCGATCGCGTAGTGCTCCACTGTGAGATCGCGCTTGTAGACCGGGGTGACGAAGGGCAGCGCGTCCATGTTCTCGAGTGTCGGCCGCTCCGGCGTGTGCGCCACGTGACCGTTCACCCGGTAGGACAGCCCGCGGACGTCCGCGAAGGGCCGGCCCTGGGCCACCTCCTGGATGGTGAAGTCGAACTCGCTCCGCGCCACGAACGAGAGCGCGCGGCTGGCCCGCAGCGAGGCCTCGGGCGCCACCGCCACCGCCGCGCCCACCATGCCGACGATCAGGTCGGGATTCTCGGCCTTGAGCACCTCCGCCACCCGCACGTCCGACGCGAACGACGGCGTGCTCGTGTGCATCACGCAGAGATCGTAGCCGCGCGCCAGGGGCCGCACGTCGTCGAGCGTGAGACCGTCGGGCGGCGCGTCCACCAGCCGGGAGTCGGGCACCAGCGCGGCGGGCTGGGCCAGCCACGTCGGGTACCAGAACGAGCGAATCTCACGCCGGGCCTGGTATCGGGACCCGGCCCCACCATCGAAGCCGGCCACCGCGGGCGGGTGAAGAAAGAGCGTGCGCAGGTAGTCGGTCACGATGCCTTCACGATACCACAGCGATCCTCGCGCCCATCGCGCCTAGCCGCGCTGGTGGCGCCGCACGAGAACGATGATCCAGACCACCGCGACCAGCAGCACGACGCCGCCAATCCAGAACTGCAGCTCGCGCACCCACATCAGCGCCGCCGCGACGGAATCCGCGACGAGGTAGGCCACCCCGAACCACAGCGGCACGCTGATCAGCACCGCCGCGATGTCGACCAGGAAGAAGCGGGGAAACGGCACGCGCACCAGCCCCGCGGTCAGGAACGCGGCGGCCCGCAGCCCCATCACGAGGCGGGCCATCACCACGAACTTGAGGCCGTGGCGATGGTAGGCGTCCATCACCCGCGCCTCGCGCGCCGGGGTGAGGATCCGTCGCACCGTCGACCACTTCAAGATCTGCCGGCCGAAGTGACGACCCACCCAGTACAGCAGCATGTCGCCCGCGAGCACGCCGGCCACGCACGAGAACAGGGCGCCCGCCCAGTGCATCAGCTGCCAGCGCGCCATCATCGCCGCGATCGCGATGGGCAACTCCTCCGGGATCGGCAGGCCCAGCCCGGTGGAGAGCAGGATGAGGAAGACGCCCGGGTACGTGAAGTGGACGATCAGATCGAACAGCATCACTCGCCCGCCCGCCGGTAGAGCCAGCGGCCGTTGTGCGCCAGGAGCAGCCGCGCGCTGCCCGGCGGCAGCGACGAGACGATGCTCTGCCCGGCCTCGCGGGCGGTCAGCAGGTAGGGCGGGCGCGACGACGCCCACGCGGCGCGGAAGGTCTCGGCGCTCCAGAACGAGGCGGACGCGTCGGGAAACGTGGCGCCGATGCCGAGCACGCTGCGGGTTCCGTCGAGGAGGACCGGCCGGCGTCCCGAGTAGAGCTCCACCGCCGCCGCGTTCTCGATCGGACCTTCCAGGACCAGGACGTCGTCGGGCGCCAGTCGCGCGCGGATCTCCGCCGCCATCGGCGCCACCGTCCGGACCGACGACGTGGCGGCGAGGCTGCGCCCGACCAGTGGCACCAGCAACAGCATCACCACCGCCACCACCGCGGCCCCCGCGTGCGCCGAGCGGCGCGCGCCGGCCCACGCGAGGCCAACCACGCCCGCGAGCATCACCACCGCGGCCTGCACGAGCATGGGCTGCATGATCGACCACGGCGGATACGGTGACTCCTGTCCCAGCGCGGCCTCTTTGCGGGAGTAGACGTCGGAGACGCCGAAGACCGACGCGGTGAAGTCTCGCCCGTCGCTGGCCGCGGCCCAGGCGAAGCCGACGCCGAGCACCGCGAACAGCACGAGGTGCACGGCGATGAGCCCGCGAGGCCGCGCCTTCGCGTCGCCCCACGCGCGCGCGGCGAGCAGTGCCACCGCCGGATAGGCTGGCAGCCCGTAGTGCGGCAGCTTGAAGGGCGACAGCGTGAAGAGCACCAGGACGCCGACCGCCCACAGGGCCAGCGCCACCCACGGCAGCTCCGCGGGATCCCGCCACGCGCGGGCGCGGATCAGCGCGGTCATCGCCGCCGCGGCGGCCAGGATCCATGGGAAGGCGCCGAAGCCGGCGGCGGCGAGGAACTCCAGCGCGGACAGCGGCACGTCCTCGTCGGGATACACGCGCATCCGTGCCACGTTGAGCAGATGGTTGTCCACGACCGTGTACCAGAGGAACGACGGCTCGGTCGCGGCGGCCACCGCGTACCAGCCGAGGCCGACTACCAGCAGAAGGGCGACGCCGAGCGCGGGCATCCAGGCCCGCACCGGCCGCAGCCGTCCCGCGAGCAACATCGCCATCGCGACCGCGGCCAGCGGCCCCAGCATGCCGAGCGGATCCTTCGCGAGCCCGGCGACGCCCAGGGCCACGCAGCCCAGGATCGCCCAGCCACCAGGGCTGTCCGCTACGGGCGGACGCTCGGATCCGCCCCTCTGTTCTATGCGGGGGCCCAGAAATGGCCCCCGCACTCCCCCACTCGGCGGACAACCCGGACGGAACGCGCCTGGAGAAGTGCGGGAGTGATTCCCGGGCGCGCGAATCTGGCCGAGCAGCAGCCCGGTGAAACCCCAATGGATTGCCGCCACGAACAGCGTCTCGGGCCGCACGTACCGGGCGAACGCGGCGAATAGCGCGCAGGAGAGCAGCGCGGCGCCGGCGAGGAGGCCGCCGGCCGGCCCGAGGAGGCGCGCGCCGAGCAGCGCGGTGCCGGCCACCGCCAACAGCGCACCGAGCAGCGAAGGCAGGCGCGCGGCCCACTCATCGATGCCGAACAGCGTGAACGAGGTCGCGGTCAGCCAGTAGAGAAGCGGCGGCTTGTCGAAGTAGCGCACGCCGTTCAATCGCAGCGCGATCCAGCTGCCGCCAAGCATCTCGCGGGCGATCTCGGCGTGCTGCCCCTCGCCCGGATCGTCGAAGGGCGCGCGTCCCAGCCCGGGAGCGAGCAGGATGGCGGCGAGCAGCACGGTGACCACGACTGCGGCGCTGGCGCCGCGGCGAGCCACCACTAGCCGGCGCGGTCGGTCTCGAGCCGTCCCGCGCGCAGGCGCAGGGTGCGGTCCGCTAGGGCGGCCGCATCAGCCCGGTGGGTGACCAGGATCACCGAGGCCCCGCGCTCCTGGCAGAGCGAGCGCAGCGCGGCCAGGATGACCGCGGCGTGGCCCTCGTCGAGATTGCCGGTGGGCTCGTCGGCCAGCACCAGCGGCGGCGCGTTCAGCACCGCGCGGCAGTACGCCACGCGCTGCTGCTCGCCGCCCGACAGCTGGGCCGGATAGTGGTCGCTCCGATGCGCGACCCCGAGTCGCTCCATGAGGGCGCGCGCGTCGGGCAGCGCCTCGCGACGCGAGCGACCCACGTAGCGCGCGGCGAGCAGGACGTTCTCAAGCGCGGTGAGCCCCGAGATGAGCAGGAACGTCTGGAACACGTAGCCGATCGAGCGGCCCCGCACCGGGCACTGCGCCCGCCGCGAGAGCCCGCTCACCCGGACCTGATCGAACCAGATCTCGCCCGCGTCCAGCGGCTCCAGCAGCCCTAGTAGATTCAGCAGCGTGGACTTGCCGGAGCCGGACGGGCCGGCCACCGCCACGAACTCGCCCGTCTTCACGTCCACGTCCACGCCCTCGAGCACCGGCACCGGACCGCCGTCGGGTCCGCGGAACGTCTTGCTCAATCCGCTCGCGCGCACGACCACGCTCAGGCTCCGCGGCGGATGGCCTCAGCGGGCGACAGGCGCACGATGCGCACGGTGGCGTAGCTCGCGGCGAGCGCCCCCAGGATGACCGAGAAGACCAGCGCGAACCCGAGCAGCCGCGGCGAGAACAGGAAGAGCTGCTGCCCCTGGCGCAGCACGCGGGCGTCCACCAGCGCGCCCACCGCGAGGGCCAGCCCGATCCCGATGGCGCCGCCCGAGACCGAGACGGCCAGCGCCTCGCCCAGGATCTCGCGGAGCAATTGCCCATCGGTGGCCCCGAGCGCGCGTTTGATGCCGAAGTCGCGAATGCGCTCGAACACCGCCGCGGTCACCGTGTTGGCGAGGGAAAGGCCGCCGATCACGAGACCCAGCACTCCGATGCCGAAGAGCAGCGCGGAGAAGAACGCGGTGGACTGGCGGAGGAGCCGGCTCAGCTCCCCCGGGATGGTGACGTTCAGGCCCGGCACGTCGGCCTGGATGCGGCGCGCGAGCACGTCGGGATCGACCCCGTCGGCCCACGCCACCGCCGCGCCGGTGTTCAGATCGGCGCGGGTCATGCCGCCGCCGGCGAAGACCTGCACGAGCAGCGGATCGCGACGCAGCCAGAGGTCGCGCGCGTCTTCCAGCGGCACGATCGCGAAGCGGTCCGGCGCCGTGAGCGTCTTGTCCAGCACGCCCACGATTTCGAAGGCGCGGGCGCCCAGGTCGAGCCGCGAGCCCGCGCGCAGGCTGCGGGCGGCCGCGAAGTCCGCGCCCACCACCGCCACGCCCCGGTCCCCCGCCCGTAGAGGCCGCCCGTCGCGCACCGGCAGGTCCCGGAACTCGCGATTGGGCATCCGCACGCCGGGATCCATGCCGAGGATCAGCTCCTGGGTGAGGGTGAGGAACTGCGATGTGGTCGGGTTGAGCGGCAGCATGACCTGCGGCTGGACCGCGGCCACGCCGGGCACGCGGGCGATCTCCGCGATCTTGGCCGCGCGCAGCAGACCGCCCGCGGTAAAGCCGGTGCCCATGCCCATCCCCTCGCCGGCCACCGAGATCTGGCCGAGGACGAAGCGGTCGCCGCCATCGATGAAGCGGGTGATGCGCTCGGCCATGGCCCCGAGGGCCACCAGGCCGCCCACGCCCACCGCGATGCCGAGGATCGTGAACAGGTAGTTCCTCGGCAGGAGCCAGCGCATCCCTACCACGTGAAGCGGGACTCGGTGGGCAAACCCCGGCGCCGGCGTGTCCAGCGGTTGATGCGGACGATCGTGAAGAACACCTCCAGCGACAGCCTCATGCGCAGCGTGCGCCGGAGGAACGCGCCGCCCGCGAGCACGCCGGTCACCCCGTCCACCATGCCCGCGAACTCGCGTGGCTTGAGGAACATCTCGACGAAGGAGGGATCGTAGAAATACCGGATGAAGCGCTGGAAGGGCTCCATGCCCTTGCGGATCGTCCGCTCGTAGGCGCGGAACCGGCTCGCCTCGAAGCGGTTCTCCCTGAACGCCTTCAGGATCTCGACCGAGGACAGCTCGGCCGACTGGGTGGCGATGTAAACGCCCGACGAGAAGATCGGATCGAGGAACGCGATGGCGTCGCCGACGCACACGTAGCGGTCGCCGATCGACGGATCGGTCCGGTAGGAGAAGTTGGCCGCCCGGTGGACCGGCGTGATTCGAGGGGCGCCGTCCAGCGCGTCGGTCAACTGGTGGCAGCGGGCGATCAGCGACTCGTATAGCTCGTCG
This sequence comes from Candidatus Methylomirabilota bacterium, assembly GCA_035259825.1. GTDB lineage: Bacteria > Methylomirabilota > Methylomirabilia > Rokubacteriales > CSP1-6 > CAMLFJ01. Next base: position 16,174 of record DATFWA010000303.1, read on the forward strand.
AGGCTTCCCTCCCGCCCCTGCACGGTGCGCGCGTGCAGCACGCAGCCCACGCTGGTGGTGCCGTTGGCGAACGGGATGTACCAGAACCACCCCGGCTCGAAGCTGAAGATGCGGATGTTGCCCGCCTCCTTGCCCGGCCAGCGCTTGCCGCCCTGGAAGTGGGCGAACAGGGCGACCTTGCCGAGCCCCTCGATGGGACGGCGCCGGCCGTGCCGCGTGGCGATGAGGGCGTCGCGGCCACTCGCGTCCACCAGGAAGCGCGCCCGCAGCTCCCGCGAGCCCGCGGCATCCGAGACGGTCGCGGTCACCCCCTCGTCGTCGAACGCCACTCGCTCCACGGTGGCGGGCTGCAGCAGCGTGACGTTCGGCTGGCGGGCCGCGTGATCGAGCAGGATCTTGTCGAACTCGGCGCGCTGCACCTCGTAGGTGTACGCCGGCCACGGCTTGCCCTCGCGGAAGAGGAACTGGTAGCCGAGATTTTCGTCCTGATCGTGGAAGTACGCCCCGTACTTGACGAGGAATCCGCGCGCCTTCACCGCGTCGAGCACGCCCAGCCGCTCCAGCACCGGCATGTTGGCGGGCAGGAGAGACTCGCCGACGTGAAAGCGAGGAAAGGCCTCGCGCTCGGCGAGGGCCACGTGCAGGCCGCCGCGCGCGAGGAAGGTGGCCGCGCTTGAGCCGCCCGGCCCGCCGCCCACCACCAGCACGTCGTAGTCGGCGGGTCGCGAGGCGACGGCCGCCGGGCGGGCCGGCCCTTCGAGCGTGCGCGCCAGCTCGTCTTGCGGATAGAGGCGCCGGACCGCCGGGCTGATCCAGTCGACGCCGACGGCGGCGAGCGCGCGACGGCTGAGCGCGAGGCCCAGCATGAGCGGCGTCGCCGCGGTGGCCATCGCGGCCATCCGCAGGCCCTGGGTGTGCGGCGAGCGCCATCCCCGCTCGATCGATCGCACCGCCCGGTTCGCGATGAAGGTGCCGACCGCGAGCGCCCAGTCCGGCGGGTTGCCGCGGTGGGGAGACGCCACCTGGTACATCTCGCGGTGCCGCACCCGCAGGCGCGACGCGCTGAAGATCCCGACCAGGTAGGCCGCGAGCGCGGTCGCCTCGCACCCCCAGCGCCGCGCGATGTGGCCGGCCAGGAACGTGCCGACCTCGAGACCGTCCCGAGCGGGACGGAAGCGGCTGCGCCGGTCCTCGAAGTGCAGCGGCGCGATCGGCACCTCCACGATGTCGAAGCCGTGCTCGGCCGCGCGCAGGAGCATCTCGCTCTCCAGCACGAAGCCGCCGTGCCGCGGCGGCGCCGCCGCGAGAAGCGCCGAGGGGTAGACGCGGAAGCCGGACTGAGTGTCCGCCACTGCCATTTCGGTCAGCCAGTTGATGAAGAAGCCGGCCACTCGCAGCGCGGCCAGCCGGTCGGCCGGCATCGCGCGCTCCGGATAGGCGGCGAGACCGCCCAGCCGCCCGCCGATGACGAGACTCCGAGGCCCTTCTACCGCTACCTTCAGCAAGCGCGGGATGTCGTCGGGATCGTGCTGCCCATCGCCGTCGAGCGTCACCACCCGCGTCACGCCGCGACGGAGCGCCTCGGCGAAGCCCGCCCGCAGCGCGGCGCCCTTGCCGTGCCGGCCCTCGAGGGCCATCACCTCGGCGCCAGCAGCGTTGGCGCGCGCCGCGCTGTCGTCGGTGGAACCGTCGTCGATCACGAGCACCGGACCGTGCAGCCGGGCGCGCTCGACGATGTCGCCGATGGTCGCGGCCTCGTCAAAGACTGGAATGACTATCAAATGCTCGCGCATGGCGGGCAAATGCTCGCGCATGGCGGGCAAGTGCTCAGGCATGGCGGGGTGCTCGCTCACGGCGGCGGGCCCACCAGGATCGCGGTGCGGCAGCCGCCCCGCGCGATGCCGTGCACGAGCACGGAGCCGATGCCGCGCTCGGCGTCGAGCGCGGCCGCGCCCACGCGCAGCGCCCCGAGCCCGCCGTGCTGGCCGAAGAGCGGGGCCAGCGACTGCGGCGGCACCAGGTCTGCCCGAGCCGGCAGGTCGTGCCCGAGCAGGGCGCGCTCCCAGTCGTCCACCGCGGGGTCGCCGTTGCCCGCGCCGTAGCAGCGCGCCACGCCCTCTGGTCGCGATCGAATCAGGCGCCCGACCGGCGAGCCGTCGTCGACCCGCGCCGCGCGCCCAGTGTGAGGGGCGGTCGGCACATTCCCCCACGCGGCCTCCACGATCTCCGCCATCACGCGGGCGTCCCGGGCGCGCGCGGTTTCGAGATCCTCGAGCACGAGGAAGGTGGCCCCCTCTCCGAGCACGGGACCGTTGTGGTCGGCCGCGTACGGCCGACAGCCCTCGGGCGCGCGGCCGCGCATCGGCGAGAGCGCGCCCATCTCGGCGAGACGCTGGTAGACCTCCTGGAACAGCTCGTCGACGCCCCCGGCCACCGCCGCGGTGGCGCGGCCGTCGGCGATCAGGCGCGCGCCGCGGGCCAGCGCGAGGTCGCCCGCGAGCGTGGACTGGTTCACGGTGACCGACGGGGCCTTGGCCCCGATGGCAATCGCGGCGATCGAGGCCATGGTGTTCATCACCGTGTTGGGGAAGATCATGGGCGAGAGCCCGCCCGGCCCGCGCGTCAGGAAGCCGTGGGCGAAGTCGCGGCTCGAGGTGAAGTCGCCGTACTCGGTGCCGACCACGATGCCGAGCCCCGGCCCGCTGGGCACACCGGCATCGCGCACCGCGAGCACGCAGGCGCCGAGAGCGAGCCGGCAGATGCGCGAGAGGCGACGGGCCGCGTCCCGATCGATGAGCGACGCCAGCGTGGCGTCGTCCACCTCGGCGGCGAGCCGGCTGGTGAACGCGGCGGCGTCGAAGCCGCGCACCGGACCGATCGCCGAGCGATTGAGGGCCAGCGCGCCGGCCAGGGCGTCCCGGCCGCCGGCGGTGGAGGCGTTGATCGTCCCCACGCCGGTCACCACCACGCGGCGATCAGCCACGGGCATCCGCTCGGGCGAAGATGAGGCTCACGTTCTGACCGCCGAACCCGAAGGAGTTGGACAGCGCGGCCTCGACCTCGGCCGGGCGCGCGGTACCCGGCAGGCAGTCGAAGGCCACCTCCGGATCGGTCTCCTCCAGGTTGGCGGTGGGCGGGAGCAGGCCGTGCTGGAGAGCCAGCACGGTGGCCATCGCCTCCACGCTGCCCGCGGCGGCCATGGTGTGACCAACCAGGGACTTGGTCGAGCTCAGCAGCACCCCGCCCTCGCCGAACACCGCGCGCAGCGCGAGAGCCTCCGCGCGGTCGTTCTGGAGCGTACCGGTCCCGTGGGCATTGACGTAGCCGACCGCGGAGGCCGGCAGCCCCGCGTCGTCCAGCGCCTGCCGCATCGCGTGGATCATCCCCTCTCCCTCGGGATGGGGGGCGGTCACGTGGTGGGCGTCGGTGGACATGCCGTAGCCGGCGAGCCGCGCGTGGACGCGGCCGCCGCGCGCGCGGCAGTGCTCGGCGTTTTCCAGAACAAAGAATGCGGCGCCTTCCCCGATCGACATGCCGCGACGCTGGCGGTCGAACGGCCGGCACGGGCTGGGATCGAGCAGCTTGAGCGCGTTGAAGCCCATGAAGCAGATGTGGGTGAGGGCGTCGACACCGCCCACCACCGCGGCCGAGATCGTCCCGGCCCGGACAAGATCGGCGCCCAGCGCGATCGAGGCGGCACCGGACGCGCACGCCATCACGATCGTCTCCTTCGGCCCGGTGAGGCCGAGACGCCATCCCAGGGTCTCGGCGTGTGAGTACGGGAGGATGGTACGCAGGGCGCGCATCCGCGGTGACACCACTCCGCGCCGTCCTTCGTCCCAGTACCAGTCCTCGCCCTCGAGCATTCCCCCGCCGACCGCGCCGATGAACAGCCCAGCTTCGGCCCGCGACCGTCCCTGCAGCCCGGAGTCGGTCAGGGCCTCGCGGGCCGCGGCGAGCGCGATGCGGTCCGCGCGCGAGCGACGACGCGAGGCTCCGATCGTGCCGAAGGCGTCGGCGGGCACCTCGGCGGCGATGCGAGAGCGAAAGCCCTCGGTGTCGATGACGGTGACCGGCTTGATCGCGCAGGCGCCGGCCGCGAGTCCCGACCAGAAGGTCTTGGTGCCGAGGCCGTACGGGCTCACGATACCGAGCCCGCTCACCACCACCTCGCGCCCGCCGTGGTGGGCTCGGAGCCGGCTCATGCGGCGTCCATTGCGGGAGGCTGCACCTCGGGGGCTCAGCCCTGGCCGGTCTTGGCCAGGATGAACCGCGACAGGGAATCCAGCGAGAGGAACTCCTCGGTCAGGTCGTGCCCTTCGTCGATCACGATGCCGAAGCGCTCCTCGATGGCGACCGACAGCTCGATGAAGTCGAGAGAATCCAGACCCAGGGAGCCCTCGACCCCCTTGGGCAGCGTCGTCTCGAGCGTCATCTCGGCCGCGCGGCGCGGATCGAACTTGAGCCGTTCGACGACGAGCCCTTTCAGCTCGTCCAGGACTTCCTTCTGCGTCATCGGTTACGACCTCCTGTCACGCAGCGCTCCCGCGCGCGTGGGATCCCTCGGTGCTCCAGCGGAGCCGCGCGTGCTCGCCGCGCCAGCGTCCGGACAGCTCCAGCGGTCCCGCCCGTTCCCGATCCAGCCACTCGCGCAGATCCGCGAGCGGACCGGCCGCGAACCGCTCCGCCCCGCGCGAGGCATCGCCGGCCGCGCCCGCGCGGCGGGTGGACTCGAACCGCAGATCGCCCTGGCCGCGCTCGAGCCAGAGGCACGCGGCCGTCTCCACCAGCGGGCGTCGGTCGAATCGACGATGGCGAGCGTAGAGGTCCGCGCACTCCTCGAAGACCTCGACCACCAGCACCAGCGCCCGATCGCAGCGTCCCGTCTCCAGCAGCCGGGCCGACTGCTCGATGGCTCGCAGCGTCGCGGGCGCGCCGCCGATCAGGATGCCGTATGGCCCCGTGATTCCGAACTCGATCGCCACCTCGGCCGATACCACCGCCGGCGCCGTGTACGCGAAGTGCATCACGCCGCCACGGCGCTCGATGAACTCGCGGTTGGAGGCGGCGTAGGCGGCGGCGGTCACATACTGGAGCGCGGTCCTATCACCCGCGATGGCCTCCCGGCCAACCATTCCATCTTCAAGCATCGCGTCCACTGCTGCAAGAGCCAGCAGGCATTCCCGGGTGGTCCGCCGGAAGCGGTCACCGACCCGATTCGGCCGCGGGAGCGCCAGAATGCCCGCGGGAGCCCCGGCGTCGGCCTGCGATTGGCCGCTCAGGAAGCCGAGGGCCCGGATCGCGGGGGCCACCGTCATGCCGCCTCCAGGACGAGCGCCCCGTTGCAGCCGCCGAACCCCATCGAGGTCGACAGCATGAGCCGCGGGCGTCCGACCCGGGCCTGGCCCGGCACGTAGTCCAGATCGCACTCCGGGTCCGGATCTTCCAGGTTCAGCGTCGGGGGGATGAGCCCGCGCTGCGCGGCGAGCAGGCACATGAACGCCTCGAGGGCGGCGGCCGCGCCCATGGTGTGCCCGAGGCCGGCCTTGATCGAGTTGACCGGCACCTGATAGGCGCGCGCGCCCAGCGCGCGCTTGAGCGCCGCCGTCTCGATCCGGTCGTTGAGCGGGGTCGCGGTGCCGTGGGCGCTGACCAGATCGATGTCACGAGCCGACACACCCGCGTCGGCCAGTGCGGAGGCGATGGCCCGCTCGAGCCCGCGTCCCTCGGGCTCCGGCGCCGCGATGTGGAACCCGTCGCTTGCACTGCCGTAGCCGAGCAGGGTCCCGAGCCGGCGACCGGTGACGTCGCGCTCGCGCATCAGGAGCGCGAGCGCCCCCGCTTCGCCCAGCAGCAGGCCGGTGCGCCGGCGGTCGAAGGGCCGCACCTCGTCGCGGGTCAGCGAGCGGAGCGCGTCGAAGCCGCGCAGCACGAAGCGGCAGAGCACGTCGTAGCCGCCCGCCACCACCGCGTCGGCCTCGCCGCGGCGCAGCAGCTCGGCGCCCATCGCGAGCGCCGTCGCCCCGGACGCGCACGCGGTCGAGACCGTGATCACTGGTCCGCGCGCGCCGAGCCAGCGGGCGAGCCGGTCCCCCGGCCCGTCGTAGAGCGCGTCGCGCAGCCGCCGCGCGCTCTCGCCCGCGAGCACCCGCTCGCCCTCCTCGACTCCGCCCAGCGCCGTCCCCACCACCACCCCGACGCGCGGTGGATCGAGCGGCAGCGGACGGAAGGCGGTCTGCACGCACAGGTCGTCGGCCGCCGCGACCAGGAGCCGGGTGGCCCGGCAGTCGGGCACGCCTCGCCAGTCCTTGATGCGTGAGACCTTCTTGACCTCGCCGCCCCGCTGCACGCGCAGGTCGGCCACCGGCACGCGCTCGATCTGAGAGATGCCCGAAACCCCGGTGACGAGCGACGACCAGAAGGCCTCCAGATCCTGCCCGATCGGAGTGACCACTCCCGCGGCCACCACGCTGACTCGCTCAGGCGCGGCCATGGGACGGGCTCCAGGCGTCGAAGAAGTTGAACCACTGCGTGGGATATGCCCGAATCACCCGCTCCAGCGCGGTGACCACGCTGCCGAGCGCCGCCAGCTCCTCGCCGGGCTTCACCCAGATGGTCGGGTCGATCTCGAGGCGGTAGCGGCCGCCCGGGGCCATCGCGCAGAACGCAGGAATCACCGCGGCGCCGGCAGCCCGCGCGAGCACGAACGGGCCCAGCGGGAACGCGGCCGGCTCGCCGAAGAACGGCACGAGCGCGTCGCCGCGCCCGCCGGTGGGACGATCGGCCTGCATCGCCACCAGCTCGCCGCGCCGTAGGGCCGCGAGCAGTCCGAGCGTGGAGGTGGCATGGCGGCGCGTCACGAACCGCAGCTGCGGCCCGTCGAGGCGGAGATATGGCTCGAGGGCCTGGTCCTGCTCGGCGGAGAGGACCACGTGGGCGGTGCGGCCGCCGCGGGTGGAGAGCAGTCGGCCCGCGAACTCCCAGTTGCCGAGGTGCGCGGTCAGCAGCACCACCCCGCGTCCGACCGCGAGCGCGGCGTCCAGATGGTGCTCGCCGTGGGCGCTGGCTACGTAGGCGCGCAGGTCGGCTCCGGGCCGCCGGTTGAGCGTGAGCAGATCGGCGAAGAAGGCGCCGAAGTTGGCGAAGGTCCGAGACACCGCCGCCTCGATCCGGGCGGGCGCCGCCCCCGCGAGCACGCGCGAGAGATTCGCGCGCACCGCGCGGCGCTCCGCGGGCACCGCGCGGGCGAGCAGCCGGCCGAGCCCTCGGGCCACGCGCAGGCGAGCGGGACGCGGCAGGGCGCGGGCCGCCACGGCGGCGAGCCGGTAGTAGGCGATGCGGTTGAGGCCGTGCGAGTAGTAATCGGGCGCCGCGGGCACACCGTCGGGAGCTCCACGCTCGGCGGGTCGGGACGTCGCGGCGGCCGGCTCGCGAGAGACCATCGGCCTAGAGCAGCGCCCAGTAGTACATGCGGAAGGCGCGGATGGGACCCACGTGGGTGTCGTAGAGCCGGCTCGCCTGGAACTGGCGCTCGACGCGATCGAAGGTCACGCGCCCGGGCTCGCGCGGATCGTTGGGATCGTAGACGGTGAAGAGCACGTTGCCGGCGGGATCGAGCTGATAGGCATAGGCGACCACGGTGTGATTCAGCTCCCAGGTCGGGAAGTTCGTGACCAGGAGCTGCACCGGCCGGCCTTCGCCGACCTCGGTCAGCGCTTCACGCGCGACTCGCTCCTGCTGCCAGCGCGGCATCGGGAACACCACGCGCCAGTTCGTCCAGTGCACGAGCGTCCAGAAGCGCCCGACCAGCCCCGCCTTCACCGCCGCTTCCTGATCGCGCGAGAACTCGTGGAGGGAGGCGTAGCCCGGGATGACGACCCGATCGTCGGGCGGCAGCGGATCTCGCCACGGGGCGTAGGCGACCACCTGCTTGACCCGCTCGGAGTAGTCGTCGCCGGTGAGCCGCGGGGCCAGCGGATCGAAGCGGGCGAAGCGCTGGAACTGGATCACCCCGCGGGCCATCACGAAACAGTAGTTCGCGTAGAGATCCGGCTTGCCGGGGTTGTTGGTGCGGCTCTCGTTGGGGAACGCGAAGGTGTCCACCCCGAAGCGCAGGACGTCCGGCGGCGACGGGCGCCGCACGGCCACGTCGATGGGCGCAACCGACGCGCATCCGGACACCGCCACGGCCAACAGAAGGAGTCGTGCCGACGGCCCCATCACGCGTCGAAAAGTGTATCGCACTTCAGCCCTGGATCGAATAGCCTCCGTCCACCGGAATGGCGGTGCCGGTCACGAAATCCGAGGCGGGACCGCCGAGGAACACCGCGACGCCGGAGAGATCGTCGGGAACGCCCCAGCGGTCGGCGGGCGTGCGGGCGAGCACCCGCTCGTGCAGGCCCTGCACCTCGCGCCGCGCGTTGGTGGTCAATTCGGTGTCGATCCACCCCGGCAGTACCGCGTTCACCTGGATGTTGTCGCGGGCCCATCCGCTGGCCATCGCCTTGGTGAGCTGCACGATGCCGCCTTTCGACGCGGCGTAGGCGGGCGCGAAGGAGGCGCCGAAGATCGACATCATCGAGCCGATGTTGATGATCTTGCCGCCGCCGTTCTTCTTCATGATCGGATAGGCGGCGCGGCTGGCGAGAAACGCGCTGGTGAGATTGGTGTCGATCACCTGTCGCCACTCCGCGAGCGTCAGCTCGTGCACCGGCTTCCGGATGTTCATACCCGCGTTGTTGACGAGGATGTCGAGACGCCCGAAGCGGTCCACCGTCCCCTGAACGAGCGCGTTGATCGCGGCCTCGTCGGCGACGTCGGCCTCGATCGCCACCGCGGTGGCCCCGAGCCCGCCCAGCTCGTCGACGGCGCGGCGGCTCTTCTCAACGTTCCGGCCCGACACCACGATGGCGGCTCCGGCCCTGGCGAGCCCGCGCGCCATGCCGAGACCGATGCCTCCGTTGCCTCCCGTCACCACCGCCACCCGCCCCTTCAGCTCCCCGTCCGCCACGAGCGCGTCCTCCTGAGGTCGTCCGCGCGCCCGGGGCGCGTGGCCGTCGATGATTGGTGGCAGAAGTCTACTCGTTCCGCCCGGGAGGGGAAAGCCCGGAGCGGACGAGTGACCGGGCGCGCGCGGAATCTCTCGCTAGCGCCGCTCGTGCAGGAACTCGCGCCAGGTCACGCGATGCTCCCGGAAGAAGAAGCCGAGCATGACGACGGCCGCGACGAGGTTGCCGCCGAGGATGGTCCACCACGGGATGGCCTCTAGCAGCCACTCGGCGAGGATGGTGAGCAGGGCGGCGAAGAAGACCTCGAAGCAGCAGAACAGCATCACCAGCCCGAAGAGGAGTCGGGGTTCGCGATCGGCGAGGGTGAGCAGGCCGGCCGCCGCGATGCCGAAGGCCACGAACGCGGCGCCGTGCACGACGGTGTACTGCAGCACCAGCGGCAGCGTGATCTGCAGCGCGCTCGGCTCCCGCAGCCCGTGGAACAGGGCGGCCCCGAGCAGGGCGGGGGTGCGCAGCGGCACACCGGCGGCGGTGTCGTAGACGAGGAACCAGATCGCCACCGCGGCGGCGCCCAGCACGCCGGCCCAGATGCCCTCCCGCACCGCGCGGCTCCATAGCGGGCTCAGCAGCGCGCGCCCGAGCGCACGGTGGCCGAGGACCAGGTAGGCGAGCATGCCGAAGGCGGCCAGCGCGTTGGCCGCCAGGATGGCCCACCACGCCAGCTCGTTGAGGACGGGGTGCGCGAGCCACGTCACCACCGCGAGAAAGAAGATCTCGAAGCACATGAGGCCGATGAACAGCATCAGGAGCCGGCTCGGCTCGCGCTGCACGGTGACGATGAGGTACGCGATCAGCACTCCGACCATCGCGAAGACCACGCCGTGCAGCACCGTGTACGGCAGGACCAGATGCATGGCGGTGGGCACCGCGGAGGGATCCTTCACTCCCTCGAAGGTGGCCGCGCCCAGCAGCGACGGGGTGCGGAACGGGCGGCCACGAGCGGCATCGTAGATGAGGAACCACACGGCGACCAGGGCGGCCCCGATGAGGCCGGCGATGACGCCTTCGCGGAAGTACCGGGATTTGGAGGCCATGGTGACCCTCCTTTCCAATCCAGCCCAATCCGGTCAGACGGCGTAGAGCCAGGGGTACCACCAACCGGTGGCCAGGGCAAGATTCGGGTCCGGGTGGACCCGTCGGGCGGATCAGTCCGAGGCGAGCGCCGTCAGCAGCGCCGGGCCGAACAGCCCCACGCGCCAGTCCCGCACGCCCTCGACCTGCCGCAGTGCGGCAAGATCACCGGGCGGCGACGCGGCCAGGCGGTCGATCAGCCGCTGCGGAAAGAGCACCCCCGGATCCAGGCCGACCTCCTTGGAGGCCTGCGTCCGCCACACCCGCAGGGCGTCGGCGCGGCGCCGCACCGCGGCGGGCACATGGGGGCGTGGGGCGGGCCGGTAGGCCGGCAGATCGGCCTCGGGCAGGGCCAGGCCGCGGGCTACCGCCTCCAGGATGGCGGCACCAGCGCGCCGCACGACCGGGGGCGTGCAGCCCGGCACCGACAGGATCGCCTCGGCGTCCTGAGGCAGGCGCTTGGCGAGTCCGACCAGGCTCTCGTTGCCGATGATCATGAAGGGCGGTCGATCGAGTCGGAGGGCGAGCGCCTCGCGCACCGCGAACAACTCGCGCAGCACCGCGAGCCCGCGCGGCGTCAGCTCGCGCGCGCCCTTGAGCTTCATGTAGGCGTCGGGATCCGTCGCCTTCTCGGGGACGACCAGGGCGGCCAGCCCGGCGCACTCCTCCTCGACCCACTGCTCGCGCCCGAGCGCCCGCAGGGCCTCGAGCAGCTCCTCGCGTAACTGGATCAGGTGCAGCACGTCATCGAGGGCGTAGGCCTCCTGCTCCGCGGTCAGCGGGCGGCGCGACCAGTCGTCCTTCTGACGCGACTTCACCGGGGTGATGCCGAGGAACTGGGTCAACAGCCCTTCGAGCCCGAGCGCCGGCGCGCCCAGGAAGCGCGCGGCCACCGCGGTATCGAAGAGCGACACGACGGTCACCCCGTACAGCCGCTTGAGGTACGCCAGATCGTTGTCGGCAGCGTGCAGGATCTTGAGCGTGCGCGGGTCGGCCAGGACCGGGCCGAGCGGCGAGAGATCGCGCAGGGCGAGCGGATCGACGAGATGGGCCCGTCCCCGCGCGTCGGCCAGCTGCACCAGGCACAGCTTGCCCGGGTAGTGGTGCAGGCTGTCGGCCTCGGTGTCGATGGCGAGGGCAGGCGTGCCCGCAAGCTCGGAGGCCAGGGCACGCAGGTCGTCGGGCGTCCGGATCCACCGGGGGAGCGGCATGGCGCGCTCGGTTATACTACACCGTCGGCGACACTCACTTTCCCGGGAGGACGGCATGCAGATCGCAGGCTCGACGACGGTGATCACGGGCGGGGCCTCCGGTCTCGGGCGCGCGACCGCGGAGCGCCTCCACGCGGGCGGCGGCCACGTGGTCCTGCTGGACCTGCCGAGATCGCCCGGCAAGGAGGTGGCCGCCGGTCTCGGCGATCGCGCGCTCTTCGCGCCGGCCGACGTCACGAACCCGGACGAGGTGACCGCGGCCCTGGACGCCGCGGTCGCGCGCTTCGGGGCCGTCCACGTCCTCGTGAACTGCGCGGGCATCGGCACCGCTGACAAGACCTTCGGCAAGCGGGGGCCGGCCGACCTGGCCGGGTTCGCGCGCACCATCCAGATCAACTTGATCGGTACGTTCAATTGCATCCGTCTGGCCGCGGCCCAGATGGCCAAGAACGCGCCCAACGGCGAGGGCGAGCGCGGCGTCGTCATCAACACCGCGTCGGTGGCCGCCTTCGACGGCCAGATCGGCCAGGCCGCCTACTCGGCGTCCAAGGGCGGCGTGGTGGGTATGACGCTGCCGATCGCCCGAGATCTCGCCGAGCTGGGTATCCGCGTGTGCACGATCGCTCCAGGCATCTTCGAGACACCGATGCTCGCCGGACTGCCCGAGCCGGCGCGCCTCTCGCTCGGCAAGCAGGTGCCCTTCCCGCCCCGCCTCGGCCGTCCGGCCGAGTACGGAGCCCTGGCCGCCCACATCATCGAGAACTCGATGCTGAACGGCGAGACCATTCGGCTCGACGGGGCCATCCGCATGCAGCCACGGTGACCACAGGAGCGACCATGCACCCCACGATCTTCTTCGATCCCGTCTTCACCATGAGCGTGATGGCGGGGTGGATCCTCACCGTCGCCGGCGCCGTCCTGCTGCTGCTGGGCGCGGTGTGGTTCTCGCTGGCCGGCGAGTGGCGTCAGGGGCCCGCGCGGCCGCCCTCCGCGTTCCGCGCGGTCATCGGCCTCGGGCTGGTGTGCTGGCTGGGCGGGCTGCTGTGGCAGTTCATCGGGTACTTCACGAGCCGCTCGATCACCTGGTGAGGCAGTCGCGCACCTTCGCGAGCATCGCGTCGGGGCTGAAGGGCTTCTCCAGCCAGCCGTTCCATGCCTTCTCACCTCCGACGCGACGGTCCAGGCTCTCCGGATAGCCCGACATGCAGAGCACGCGCAGCGCGGGACGCCGCGCGCGCAGCCGCCGGGCCAGCTCGGGCCCGGTCATGCCGGGCATCAACACGTCGGTGATCAGCAGGTCGATCGCGGCGGGATGCGTCTCGCCGACCTCCAGCGCGCGCGCCGCGCTCGGCGCCTCCAGGACGGCGTAGCCCCCCATCTCGAGGACGTCGCGGGCGAACGCGCGTACCTCGTCCTCGTCTTCCACGATCAGGACGGTGGCGGCAGGGGCGGGATCAGCCACGGGGCGGCTGGCGCGCGAACGCGGGGATGGGCCTAAGTCGCTTCAGCCATCGACGGTGAGGATCCCGCGTCCCACCGCGTAGCGCACGAGGTCGCTCTGTCCGCGCAGCCCGAGCTTGCGCATGAGGTTCGCGCGATGGACCTCCACCGTGCGCGGGCTGATGTTGAGGCGGGCGCCGATCTGCCCGCTGGTCTGCCCTTCCGCGGCCAGGTGGAGCACCTCCCGCTCCCGCTGGGTGAGCGTGCGATAGAGATCGAGGCCGGTGGGCACCGCGCGCTTGGCGTAGGCCTCCACCATCTCCTCGGAGAGCGGTGGGCTCAAGTGCCGGGCGCCCTCGGCCACCGCCCGGATGGCCCGGACCAGCTCGGCCGCGCTCGAACCCTTGAGCACGTAGCCGGCGGCCCCGCTCTGCATCGCCTCCACCACGTAGGCCGGGTTGGCGTGCATGGAGAGCACCAGTGCGCGCGTGCGCGGGGAGACGCGCAGGACCCGCCGCACGATGTCGGGGGCGTTGAGCCCGGGCATCACGAAGTCCAGCACGAGCACGTCCGGCTTCACGCGCTCCACCAGATCCGCCACCTCGAGGCCGCTCGCCGACTCGCCCACCACCGTGAAGTCGGGCTCGGCGGTGAGCAAAGCCCGCAGCCCCTGCCGCACCACGTGGTGGTCCTCGGCCAGCACGATGCTGATGGTCTTCACTCGGCGCTCCTTCGCAAGGAGCCGTGCAGCGGCACCTCCGCGGTGAGCCGCACGCCGCGGCCCGGCCTGGTCTCGACGGTCAAATGGCCGTTCAGGAGCGCGGCCCGCTCGCGGAGACCGGCGAGGCCGCCGGTCCGCCCCGCGCTCACCGTCTCCGGATCGAAGCCGGCCCCGTGATCCTCGACCTGCACGCCCAGCACGTCGTCGGTGGCCCACAGGCGCACCGTCACCTCCTCCACGCGGCCGTGGCGGGCGACGTTGGTCAGCGCCTCCTGCACGATGCGGTACACCGCGGTCTCGGTCTCGGCGGCGAACCGCCGGTCGAGCCCGTTGTGCTCGAGGTGCACGCGCATCTTGGTCTGGCTCGTGTAGCGCTCGATGTGACCGAGCAGGGCGGGCAGCAACCCCAGGTCGTCGAGGATGCTCGGCCGGAGATCGAGCGAGAGCGCGCGGATCCGGTCGAGCAGCTCGGCCACCAGGCTCTGGGCCAGCGCCAGGCGCTCCGCCACCACCGGCGACGGCGGCTCCGGCACCTCGAGGGTGAGCCGGAGGCCGGTCAGGAGCTGCCCGATCTCGTCGTGGAGCTCCCGGGCCAGGTGACGGCGCTCCGCCTCCTGCACGTCCATCAGGCGGCCCGAGAGGCCCTGGAGCCGGCTGAACAGGGTGGCGTTCTGGATCGCGATCGCCGCGTGGTCGGCGAGGCGGATCAGCACCGCTTCGTCACGCTCGGTGAAGACGCGCGTGGAGCGATTGGACACGTAGAGCAGCCCTTCGACCTGGCCGGTGATCCAGATCGGCACCACCAGCGTGGCGATCACGCCTTCCCGCTCCACCGCGTCGGAGTACGCGTCGCGCACGCGGGGATCCCCGGGCCGGTCCGAGGTCTGGAACGGTCGACCGGTGGCCCACGCGATCCCGCCCGCGCCCTTGCCGCGCTGGATCCGCGGGTGCTCGGAGGTTCCGCTCGTGAAGCCCACCCCGAAGCGGGCGAACATGGTGTCGGATTCGGGATCGCGCAGCAGGATGTGAGCGATGTCGCTGCCGCAGAGCTCGCGGGCCGCCGCGGCCACGTGGTGCAGCACGGACTCCAGATCGAGCGTCGCGCTGATGGTGCGCACGAGACCGGCGAGGGTGTCGGACTCGGCCCGTCGCCGCTCCGCGTCGGTGTAGAGACGCGCGTTCTCGAGTGCCACCGCGGCCTGATCGGCGAAGGCCTGCGCGAGGCGGTCGTCCTCGGCGGTGAAGGTCCGGCCGTCTCCGTCGAAGAGGGCGAGCGCGCCAATCACCTGATCTTTCACGGTGAGCGGGACCGCGAGCACCGCGCGGATCGGCGAAGCCTCGAGGATCGCGCGAGCCTCCGGCGTGAGCGTCAGCCGGGGATCCCTCAGCACGTCGCGCGACACCACCGCGCGCCGCTCGGCCACCGCGAGCCCGACCGCTCCGGTGCCCGCGGGGTGGCGCAGCGGGCGATCGACACGTGGCCACTGGCCGGAGCGGGCCGTCTCCTCGAGGGCGCCGGTGCCGGGGACCACGCGGTAGACGAAGGCCGACATCACGCCGAGCAGCTCGCGAACGGAGTCCACCACCCGCTGCGCCACCACCACCGGATGCAGCGACTGGGCGAGGGTCTGGCTCACGCGGCCCAGGGCCACCGTCTCCCGCCGACGCTCCTCCGCCTCCTGGAGCAGGCGCGCGTTCTCTAGGGCGACCGCGGCCTGGTCCGCGAAGGTCTGGGCCAGGCGCAGGTCCTCGTCGGTGTAGACGCGCCCGAGCACGTCGCACACCGAGAAGCCGCCCACCACCCGCCCCTTCACCACCAGAGGCAGCGAGAGCCCGGACGGGCAGCGGGCCTGCGCCGTGCGCATCGCCGGCGTCGAGTCCACCCGCGGATCGGCGAGCGCATCTGGCGTGATCACCGGCTGCCGCCGACGCACCGCCAGACCGACCACCCCGCGGCCCGACGGGATCACGATGCCGGGGGCGAGGAACCGCTCCGCCTCGCCGGCGCGTCCGATCGCCTCGAGATCGCCCGACCCCGGCACCAGCCGGAACAGGGCCGCGCCCCGCACCCGCATGGCCCGGAGCATGACGTCGGCGATGCGCTGGCCGAGCGCGGCCACGTCGAAGGTCTCGGAGAGGAACCGCCACACCTCGGCGAGCGCCTCCGCGGTGAGCCGGCGCGCCTCGCTCTCCGCGAAGAGCCGCGCGTTGCCGATGGCCACCGCGGCGTGACTCGCGAGCAGATCGACGATCTCCCGCTCCTCCTCGGTGGGCTCGGCCGCGTCGGCGAGGGCCACGCTCAGCACGCCCATGAGATCGTCGCCCGCGCTGATCGGCACCCCGTAGTAGACCTTCAGCCCGTGGTCCTCGCGCCACATCGCGGAGAAGAGACGCGGGTCGCCGATCGCGTCGGCCAGCAGCATCGGCTGGTTGCTCTGGGCCACTGCGTGCGTCATGCCGTGGCCGAACGGGATCACGTCGGCGAGCCCGTGGTTGTCGTCGCCGCTCGCGGCCAGCCGGTAGCCGCCCTGATCCGGGTCCACCAGCCGCACCGCGCAGAACACGCCCGGGCGCAGGGACGTGACGGCCTCGACCACCTGGTGGAGCACGCGATCCAGATCGAGCGTGCTGGCGACGGAGCGAGCGAGGCTCGCCACCTGACGCAGGCGAGCGAGCGAGACATCCGGCATGGACGCGGAGACCCCCTTACCGAACCGAGTCGGCGGCCCTCAGACCTGCGACCTTAGCGACCCGTTGCGACGGTGTCAAGGCGAGGGAACCGGTCGAGACGCAGGTCGGAGAGATCGTCGGCGCACCGGCCGTCCAACAGCAGCGAGGCCACCACCTCGCCGACCGCCGACGAGTGCTGGAAGCCGTGGCCGCAGAAGCCGACCGCCAGGAAGAGCCCGTCCATTCCCGGAGCCCAGTCGAGGATCGCGCGGCCGTCCGGGGTGAGTGGACGCAGACCGGCCCAGGCGTGGCGCACCTGCGCGCCCTCCAGGGCGGGAATGCGGCGGACCGCCTTCTCCACCGCGGTCTCGAGCACGCTCCAGTCCACCTGCGCCTCGTAGGCAGTCGTGGTCCCGATGTCGCCGGGGCTCATCAGCACCGCGCCCTGCTCGCTCCGGCAATAGAAGCCGCTGCCGCAGTCGGTGACGAGGGGCAGCGGATGGCGAACGCCGTCGAAGGCGTCGGTGACGAAGATGTGCCGGCGCCGCGGGTCCACCGGCAGATCGAGACCGGCCATGCGGCCGACGAGCGGCGCCCAGGGCCCGGCCGCGTTGACCACGAGAGGCGTGGCGATCGCGCCCGCCGGCGTCTCCACCGCGGCCACGCGACCACCCTCGAGGCGGATGCCGGTCACCGGCGTGCCCTCGACGATCCGCACGCCGCAGGCGCGGGCCCTCGCCGCGTAGGCCTGCACCACGTCGTTGGGCGAGGCGTACCCGTCGGTGGGCCCCCACACTGCGGCGAGGGCGTCGTCCACGTTGAGCGAGGGCACCAGGGCGCGGGCGTCGTCCGGCGTGATCACACGCACGTCGGCGCCGAGGCTGCGCTGGAGCGCGACGTTAGCGCGGAACCGCGCGAGCGTCGGCTCGTCCGTGACCACGAAGAGGTAGCCCTCCTGGTGGAAATCGCACGGCACGCCCATCTCGTCCTCGAAGCGCTTGAAGAACGCGATGCCGCGCTGGGAGAACTCGATCTCGACGCGGGTGGAGAACTGCACGCGGATCCCGCCGGCCGCCTTGCTGGTGGAGCCCGCGCCGACCGAGTCGCGCTCGAGCACGACCACGCCGCGCGCGCCCCGGCGGCCGAGCTGGTAGGCGATGCTGGCGCCGATGGCGCCGGCTCCGATGATGACGACGTCGGCCGTCCGCGGGAGCGAATCGCTCACGACGGGATCAGTAGAGCGTCCGGCGCAGTCCCTCCTGCTGGGCGCGCTCGTAGTCCTCGACGCAGGCGTGGCCGGCCGGCTTGGCCTCGATCTGGTCCCACAGCATCCGCGCCATCGAGGGCAGCGCGCTCACATCCGGCCAGCGCTGCCGATCCCAGAGGCCGGAGCGCTTAAAGGCCTTGGCGCAGTGGAGGAAGCATTCTTCCACCTCCACCCCGATCGCCACCTTCGGCTGCTTGCCCTGAACGGCGAGCCGCTCCAGGATCGGAGCGTCGCGCACGAGCGTGGCCCGCCCGTTGACCCGCAGGGTGTCCTCGCGACCCGGGATCAGGAAGATCAGGCCGACGTGCGGGTTCTCCACGATGTTGGTGAACCCGTCGATGCGGTTGTTCCCGGGACGGTCCGGGATCACCAGATGGCGGTCGTCCAGCACCAGCACGAAGCCGGGCGCGTCGCCCTTGGGGGAGACGTCGCAGCGTCCCGCCGCTCCGGAAGTCGCCACCAGCACGAAGGGCGCGCTCGCGATGAAGGCGCGGTAATGGACGTCGAGGCTGGCCCGCTCCTTGAGCAGCGCCCGCTCCATGGGCGCGCCGAAGATTGCGCGCAGCTCCTCGCGGGACGTCACGGTGTCCTTGAACATGAGCGCCTCCTCGAGAGCTAGCCGCGGGTGAGCGGCTTGTAGCGAATGCGGTGTGGCGTGTCGGCGGCCGCGCCCAGGCGCTTGCGCCGGTCGGCCTCGTAGTCCTCGTAGTTGCCCTCGAACCACACGACGCGGCTGTCGCCCTCGAATGCGAGCATGTGGGTGGCCACCCGGTTGAGGAACCAGCGGTCGTGGCTGATCACCACCGCGCACCCTGGGAACGAGAGCAGCGCGTCCTCGAGGGCGCGCAGGGTGTCCACGTCGAGGTCGTTGGTGGGCTCGTCGAGGAGCAGCAGGTTGCCGCCGCTCTTTAGCATGGTGGCGAGGTGCACGCGGTTGCGCTCGCCGCCCGAGAGATCGCCCACCCGCTTCTGCTGGTCGGCGCCCTTGAAATTGAACGAGGCCACGTAGGCGCGCGAGGCGATCTGACGGTTGCCCAGCTGCAGCTGCTCGGCCCCGCCCGAGATCTCCTCCCACACGTTCTTGGCTGGATCGAGCGCGTCGCGGCTCTGGTCCACGTAGGCCAGGCGGACGCTCTCGCCCACCTGGAGCGAGCCCCGGTCCGGTTTTTCCTGGCCGGTGATCATCCGGAAGAGCGTGGTCTTGCCCGCGCCGTTCGGTCCGATCACCCCCACGATGCCACCGCGGGGCAGGCTGAACGAGAGGTCCTCGATCAGCAGGCGATCGCCGTAGCCCTTGACCAGATGCTCGGTCTGCACCACGACGTCGCCCAGACGCGACGGCGTGGGGATGACGATCTCGGCCTGGCCCTCGCGATCGCGCCCTCCCTCGGCCAGCAGCTCCTCGTAGGCCTGCAGGCGGGACTTGGACTTGGCCTGCCGCGCGCGCGGTGACATGCGCACCCACTCCAGCTCGCGCTCGAGCGTACGCTGCCGCGCGCTCTCCTGCTTCTCCTCGACCGCGAGGCGCTGCTTCTTCTGGTCGAGCC
>DATFWA010000304.1:0-3845 GCA_035259825.1 Candidatus Methylomirabilota bacterium
TCGGCGGCGGTGCGCAGCGGCGAGGCGCCCGGCACGAGGTAGGTCGCCTCGATCTCCAGATATGCCGCGGTGAAACCCATGAGCTTCTCGCGCGCCGGATCCGACCCGAGGAAGGCGATGTCCCACGCCCCGATCGGCGCCGCGTCGCCCATCACCGCCACGCTGTCGTACGGGACGATCGTCACCGGCACACCCAGGCGCTTGCCGATATCGTGCATCAGGTCCACCGCGACGCCCCGCGACTCGCCGCTGGCCCGGTCCTTCGTGGCCAGGATGGCGTTGCCGTAGTTGATGGCGGCGCGGAGCGTGCCGGTGGGCGCCAGGTCGGCGCGGACCGCGGGAGCGACGTCGGCCATGGCGCTGGATGCTAGCAGAACTCCACCGACCAGCGCCACGGCCCGCATGTCATCGCCGCGTGGCCGGCTGCGCGAGCACCTCGGCCGCGGCCTTCTCGACCGCGGTGCCCTTGAAGAAGTCCGGGTTGACCTCGCCCCAGAAGCGCACCGCGTTGCCGAACATGAAGTCGCGGAAGTCTTCGTCGGTGAGCAGCCCGTGCTCGACGAGCTCGTAGGCCTCCGGCACCACCGCGGTCATGTCCGGCACGTCGAAGTGGCCGATGTCGGAGCTGAAGATCGCGTTGAGCCGGGCGCGCATCGGGTTGGCCGCGGTGTTGAATGCCCACGCGTTGGTGGGATCGTCGGCCTCGCACCCGAAGTAGAAGCGCGGCACGAAGAGATCGCGGATGTCCTGCTTCTTCTCGATGCGGCAGCGGAAGTAGTCGTCGACGTCCTCCACGCCGCCGGTCAGGGTGGAGTTGGAGTCGCCCTCCAGGCCCTCGCCGCGCTGGACCGCTTCCGCCACCTCCGGCCGCGCGTACTTCTGGGCCAGCTCGAGCAGCCGGCCCTGGTCGAGCCGGCTCGGGTGCGTCGACTGGATGGCCTGGCCGTTGCGCTTCTCCCAGTGGCCGACGAGGTCCGCGTAGAGCATGCACGCCCAGCCCACGCCGCCTTCGAGGAACGCGAAGTTGAGATCCGGGAAGCGACGGGTCACGCCGCCGAAGAAGATGGCCTTGGCCACCGCGTGGCCGGCCGAGGCGAAGTGGCCGATGTGGTTGTAGCAGAAGTTCGACGGCGAGTTGCGCAGCAGGATCGAGCGCGCGCCGTTGTGGAAGCTGGGGGCCAGGCGCAGCTCGCGGCACTTCCGCCACACCGGGTCGTAGTCGTGGGGGCTGTCGATGCCGATGACGTCGTACCACTCGACCAGGCTCGCCGCGTCGGGCCGCTCCTCGGCCAGCGCGGGCACCGGCCGACGCATCATCCCGCCGACCATGATGACCTTGTAGCCGAGCTGCGTCGCCGCGAACTCGATCTCCTCGATGGCCTCCTCCGGCGTGTACATCGGGATGATCGCGGCCGGGATCACGCGGTCCTCGAGGCCGCGGAACTGATCGGCGGCGAAGACGTTGTAGGCGCGGCAGATGGCCCGCCGCAGCCGAGTGTCCTGCATGCGGTGGTAGGAAAGCCCCGCGGTCGGATAGACCACCGAGAAGTCGATGCCGAGGTCGTCCAGGCGCTCGTGCATGAGCCGCGGCATCATGGCCGTCGCGCGGTCGAGCACGTTCTCGCACGGCGAGGACCAGAACGCCTCCTGCCCGACCCGGCGCCGGGTCCGCTCGGCCACCGTCATCTTGAGCGAGTTGGGCACCCGCTGGCTGGCCAGGGCCAGGCCCTCGATCGCGGCGTCACCTCCGATCCGACGGAACTCCTCGCGCATGACCGGCGAGTACTCCAGCCAGTGGCCGTCGGCGTCGATGACCGGGTGGTTGAGGCGGGCGTGGAGCGTGCGGGCGTCCAGGTGGCCGTTGTGCGTCATCGCGAGGCCTCCAGCGCAAGAGGGTGAATGATCGGTCGCTCGGGGAATGGTACTCCAATCGCGCGATCACGTGCACGGCTCTGCGGCGGCCGGCAGACCTCTTCCGCGTTCCGGGGGTCGGGGTGTCCGGCCCTAGGGGCTCGCCGGGCGAGGCTCGTTGACCAGCGTCAGCTCCCAGCGGGCCAGCCGCTTGCCGCTCGGCTGGATCTGCTCGACGTGGCGCTTGGACCGCACCTGGAAATCCTCGAAGAGGCGATCGGCTTCCTCTTCCGTGCAGAAGTGGACCGGCATGTCCTTGGTCGGCCGATCACGTTTGGGCGGCGCGATGAACGTGCCCGGCTCGATGTCGCGGCCCCGGCCGAAGTACCAGGTGGCGGGAGACTTCAGGGTCACGAAGAGACAGCCGCCCGGCCGGAGCTTGCGGTGCAGCAGCGACGCCATCGCCCGCATGCCCTCGGCGGTCGTGTGGTAGATCACGTTGAAGGCCACGATGAGATCGAAGAACCCGTCGGGGGCGTGGACGTCGGTCATGTCGGCGCGCGTCACCGTTGCGGACAGGCGCTCGCGTCGCAGCCACTCGCGGCAGTGCTCGACCGCGGCCGGCGAGAAGTCGCACCCGTAGGTCTCGTAACCGTGACGGGCGAGGAGGACGACGTGGCGCCCGACCCCGCAGCCCAGGTCCAGGGCGCGCTGCATTCCGTTCGTGCGCCACTCCCGGGCCAGCGTCTCTACCGCGGGATCGGGGGTGAGCCACTTGGCGATCGTCTTGTCATCCCGCCACTTGTCGTCCCAGCTCACTCGACGCACTCCGCGACCCGGGCGAGATCCCGCTGGGCGCGCGTGTCACCGTCCGGCCGCACCGCGCGCGCGGAGCGGAGCGACTTGGCCAGGCGCTTGTGCGCGCGATAGACCGCCAGCAGACGGCGATCGAGCGGCCCGGCGACCGACTCGTAGCCGGCCAGGAACGCCTCGGCGAGGCGATCGACTGGCACCTCCAGGTCCGTCTCGAAGTCCAACTCGCCCAGGAACGTCGCCGCGTCCAGCTCCGGATCGCCCCAGGCCAGGCGGTCGAAATCGACCAGACCCAGGGTCGTGCCGTCGTCGAGCCACTGGTTGGCGTGGGGCGCGCCGTGGATCGGCCGCAGGCGGCGCCGGCCCGGCTCGCTCCGGCGGAACGTCAGCTTCTCGAGCAGCGCGGATACCGTGTCGGCGACCAGCGGGACGCGCGCGCACAGGTCGGCGCCGGCCCGGACCGATCGCGCGAACTGCACCGACGCGTCGAAGGTCTCGCGCGGCTCGATGGTGGAGCCCGGGAGCGATCCCGCGGCGCGGCCGATACGGTGCGCCAGCCGGTCGCCTCCCGCTCCGGCCAGCGCGTCCACGATCGGCGCGCCGTCGACCTGATGCTGCCAGAGGGTTCGGAGGTGCGAATCCCAGCGATCGGGCCGGGCGACGCGGAAGCCCAACTCCCCGCGCATCGCGGCCGTCCAGAGCGATTCGCCCTCGAGATGGCAGCGCTCGCCGTCGCTGCCGGCGTAGACCTTCGCGTAGCAGACGTCGTCCCCTCGATCGTACCGGATGGTGCAGCGGCGAGACGGCCGATAGCGCACCACGGTGGGCCGCCCGCCGTCATTCAGCAGCACGGCGAGGCCGGGCAGGAACGGATCGGACGTGAACCGGCTGAGTCGGAGCCAGCCCACGGTGTCGTCGCGCATGCACCAGTGGTCCGCCGCCCGCGCGCCCGGCTGCTTGTCGAACACCTCGATCCGCACCAGCGCCTGCGGCGCCTGGACCGTCTCGAGCACGAGGGTCACGTAGGGCTCGTGGTGCGGATCGAACCGTCCGTAAGTGCGGACCCAGCGGCGCTCGGGCTGCCACCAGCCCCGGTCGCGGCCCGCACGCTCGATGGCGGGGAGCACCGGCGCATGGGATGCCAGCGCGGTCAGCTGCGCGCGGTACCGCGCGTGGGCCGA